>JAGXTB010000211.1 GCA_018334165.1 Sphingomonadales bacterium
CGCCCTGGCGCGGATCGAGGCGGGGGCATGAGCGCCTGGCCGTTCGGACACCTGCGGCCCATGGGTTATGGGGCGATCTGCGCCGATCCGCCGTGGTCCTATGAAATGTATTCGGCCAAAGGCCACGCCAAGAGCCCCGAGGCCCATTACGCGACGATGGCCGACAACGATATTCTCGCTTTGCCGGTGGGCGATCTGGCGCAACGCGATTGCCTGCTGTGGCTGTGGGCGGTGTGGCCCAAGCTGCCCCTCGCGGTCGAGTGCGTCAGGCGCTGGGGTTTCACCCACGTCACCGGCGGGGCCTGGGTCAAGCGCACCAAAAACGGCAAGCTGCGCTGGGGCACCGGCTACACGCTGCGCTCGGTGACCGAACCGTTTCTCATCGCCCGCAACGGCCGGCCCCAGGCGCGCACCACCGATATCGTCAACCTGATCGAGGCGGAGGCGCGCGGCCACTCCGCCAAGCCGCGGGAAGCCCGCGACATCGTCGAACTCATGACGCCCGCCGCCTTCCGCTGCGAGCTGTTCGCCCGCGAGGCGTGGCCCGGCAACGACGTCTGGGGCCATGAAGCGCCGGAGTCCCGCCCATGACGGCGCGTATTTTCGTGCCGGATTACCAGCGCCGCCTGGTGATCGAGATGGCCAAGGCCGGCCATCCGCCGCGCATCATCGCGCGCGATCCCGCCGTCGCGGTGGGGATCGACGCCATCTATGCCATTCTTGCCCGCGCCCGGGCCGAAGGCCAGCCGGTGCCGAAGTTTCCGGCATTCAACGGGCCGCGTCCCGACGACCGCCCCGGCCTGGTGGTGCGGGTGGCCCTGTGGCGCGGCGAACAGGTGCGCGCCGTCGAGGCCGCCGCCCGGGCGCGCAACCTCACCCGCAGCCAGCTGGTCAACCGGCTGGTCGAACAGGCACTGGAGCACAATCTGATCGGCGCGGTGCTCGACGATGGGGTGGGCGATGGCGCTGGCTAAGCGCTGTGTCGCGCGCGGCTGCATGGCCGATCCCCATTGGGGCTTCGGCAGCGCGCTCGCCGGCACCATGCGCTGGGCCTGCCTGGCCCACCGGGGCCTGATCTGGATTACCGAAACGCTGGGGAGCCCCACAGTCTCCACCCCGGCGGCGGCGGAGGGCCGCGCGCAACACCGGCCCTCCGCCGCACTCCCTGCGAAGGCGCCCTTTCCGAAGGCCCAGGGGAGTTTGTTCGGATGACCATGGAAGCCCGGACGCAGGCCGATGTGCGCGCCGCCTCGTATGAGGAAATCATCGCCGATCCGCTGTTCAAGCGCGGCTACGACGATATCTTCCACGCCCGCGAACCGGCCCGCCAACTGGGCTGGGACGATAAAGAGCAACTGGCTTACGAGCGGGGCCGCCAGTTCGGCGTGGTGGTGGCGGGCCTGGGCGAGGGCCGGGTGCCGCTGGTGCGGGGCTTTCAGGCCCATCCGCGCGCCAGGCTGCTGCTGACCCTCGCCATGCAATCGCGCGAGGTGCTGTGAACCGCGACCCGGCATTCGAGGACTGGGTGGGCGAGGCCCGGCGCGCCGATGTGCTGAGGGTGGCCATGGCGCTGCCGGGGGGCTCGCATCTGGGGCCCGGCCACTGCACCAATGTGCCGTGCCCCGGCTGCGGCGGGATCAAGCGCTTTTCGGTCAACACCCGCAAGAACATCTTCTATTGCCGCGAAACGGCGGTGGGGGGTGATGCCATCGCCCTGGTGCGCCACGCCACGGGCGGGGATTTTCTCGACGCGGTGGAATTGATCACGGGCCGCCCCATGCCCGGAAAGAAAGCCTTGACCGAACAGGAAAAGAAGGAACGGGCCGAACGGCTGGCGGCCCTCGACGCCAGCCGGCAGGCCCACCAGGCGCGGGCCGAGGCGGAGCACAACGAGTTCCGCGACCGGGAAATACGCCGCGCCCGCAAGATATGGGACGCCGCCCAGCCCATGGCGGGTTCGGCGGCGGAAGCCTATCTCGAGAAGCGCGGCGTGGCATGGGCCCCCAACGCGAGGCTGCGCTCGCTTGCGGCACTCCCCTACTGGCACAGGATCGGCGCGGACTGGCGCATTATCCATGAAGGCCCCGCCCTGGTGGCGGCGATTGCCGGGCCGCCCGAGGGTGGCTTCATCGGCTGTCACTGCACCTGGATCGATCTCGCGCAGGCCAAGGGCAAGGCCGCGATTGCCCACCCTGAAACCGGCGAGCTGCTGGCGGCCAAGAAGGTGCGGGGCTCGCACCGCGGCGGCCATATCCGGCTGGGCGGCGAAGGCCGCTGCGCGCGGCTGTTCGTGGGCGAGGGGATCGAAACCGTCTACGCGGTGCGCGAAGCCCTGGTGGCGGCGGGGCAGAGCCTTGCCGACACGTGGTTCTGGTCCAGCGTGAACATGGGAAATCTCGGGGGCAAGGCCGCCAACCGCAGCCGCCATCCGGTTCTCACCCACACGGACGCGCGCGGGCGGGTGCGCCCGGTGTTCGTGCCGGGGCCGTTGCCGCTGCTCGATGACACGCGCTCGCTGGCGCCGCCCGAGGAGGCGGTGGACATCGTCCTCCTCGGCGACGGCGACTCGGACCGGCTGACCACCGAAAACGTGCTGAAGCGCTTCGCCGCCCGGCACGGCAGAGCGGGCCGCATCATCCGCGCCGCCTGGGCGGACGACGGCAAGGACTTCGGCGACATGTGGCAGGGGGAGCGCGCGGCGTGACGGCGGGCGATATCCCTTCGATCGTCGCGGCGGCGGAACCGCTCGAGGTGCCGGCTGCCGAGGAGTCGGGCGACGGCGGAGCGCTGCCGCCCGATGCGCCGCCCGACGATATCGACTGGGACCTGCTGCGGCGCTGTGCGGCCGAGGATGCCAACGACGTGGGCAACGGGCGGCGGCTGCGGCACCGCTTCGGCCATGAGCTGATCCATGTCCAGGCCATCGAATTCTACGCCTGGGATTTACGGCGCTGGCAGGAGGACGCCGACGGCAAGGTGTCCCGGCCCCTCTGCCACAAGGTGGCGGACCTGCTGCACTTCGAGCCCCTGGTGCTGGAGTCGACGGCGGCGGAGACCGAGGCGATGGCGGAAGCCGAAATGGCGCTTTCCCTTCTCAAGGCGGCGGAGGCCGCGTTGACCGGCGCTGCCGATGAGGCAAGGGGGCCACTGCGGGCGCAGATCGAAAACTTCAAGGCCGCCATCGCCGAGGGGCGCAAGGCGAAGGCGGCCCTGGCCCGGCGGCGCAAGGCCAGGCGCGGCTTCGCCATTTCCACCGGCAACACCGGCAAGATCGCCGGGATGCTGAGCGAGGCCGTGCCCTACCTGAGCCGCAAGGTCGACGATCTCGACCGCGACCCCTATGCGCTCAACCTGATGAACGGCACGCTGCGCTTCGTGGGCGAGGATATTCCCAACCCGTTATATGCCGATGCCGACGTGAGCGCCGCCGACGTGCCGCCCATGATCACGCGGTGGAGCGCGAGGCTCGACAGCCACAACCGGCTGGACATGATCACCAAGCTGTGCGACGCCGAATGGCGCCCCTCCGCCCCGCGCCCCACCTTCGATCACTTCATTGCGCGCATCCTCCCCAGCTTGCCGGTGAGGGCTTTCGTGCAGCGCTTTCTGGGTTATGGGCTGACGGCGCTCACCCGCGAACAGGTGTTCTGCCTGTTCCACGGCGAGGGGCGGAACGGCAAGTCCACCCTGATCGATGTGGTGGCGAAGATTCTGAGCGACTATTCGACCTCGCTGCCGGTGTCCACGCTGGTCAACGACAACCGCTCGGGCAAGGGCAGCGAGGCGACGCCGGACCTGGCCAGGCTTCCCGGCGCCCGGCTCGTTCGCGCCGCCGAACCGCGCGAGGGCCTGAGTTTCGATGAAAGCCTGATCAAGGGGTTGACTTCCGGCGAGCCCATTCCGGTGCGCCGCCTCAACCGCGAGTTCCTCGATATTTATCCCACCTTCAAGCTGGTGATCTCGGCCAACCGCAAGCCCACGATCAAGGGCAACGACGACGGCATCTGGCGGCGCGTGCTGCTGGTGCCGTTCGACGTGCAGATCCCGGAAGAGGAAATGGACCGGGAGCTGCCGGCCAAGCTGTGGGCCGAGCGCGATGGCATTCTGGCCTGGCTGGTGGAGGGCTGTCTGGCCTATCTCGACGGCGGCCTGAAGCCGCCCGAGGAGGTGAGCGGGGCCACCCGCGAATACCGCGAGGAATCGGACGTGGTGGGGGCCTTCGTGCGCGGCGCCATCGTGGTGACGGGGGCGAGCTACGACACGGTGGAAGCGGGCGAACTGTACCACGCCTACGAGGTGTGGTGCCGGAGGAATGGCCAGACGCCGGTGATGTCGTCCACCTTCAACCGGCGCATGCCGAAGGCGGCGGCGCAGTTCGGCTTCACCAAGGGCAAGGCCTCGGTCAGCCGCTACCACGGGATACAGATTCTGCCCGAGTTCAAGCCGCGCCAGGGCGCCCTGAAGGAGGGGGAATGATGCGGTATGGCTCCGTCTGTTCCGGCATTGAGGCCGCCACATGCGCCTGGCATCCGATGGGCTGGGAGTCGGCGTTCTTTTCCGAGATCGATCGCAACGCGGCATCGTTCCTGGCGCGCAAGTTCCCCGCCGTGCCGAACCACGGCGACATGACCAAGTTCCAGGAGTGGCCGGACCATGCAATTGACCTTCTTGTCGGAGGAACGCCCTGCCAGTCGTTCTCCGTCGCTGGACTCCGAAAGGGACTGGCGGACCCGCGTGGCAACCTCATGCTTACCTATCTTGCCATTGCTGACCGCTATCGGCCCCGCTGGCTGGTTTGGGAGAACGTCCCCGGCGTCTTGTCATCGAACGGAGGACGGGATTTTGGTGCCTTCCTCGGGGGCCTGGGCGAACTCGGGTATGGGTTCGCCTACGCAGTTCGTGACGCTCAGTTTGTCAGAGTGGAATCACACCCTCGCGCCGTCCCTCAAAGACGAAGGCGTGTGTTCGTTGTCGCACATCTTGGAGACTGGCGCCGTGCCGCCGCGGTTCTATTTGAGCGCGAAAGCCTGTCGGGGCATCCTCCGCCGCGCCGAAAAAAGGGGGAGGGGCCTGCCCCCACAATTGCGGCTCGCACTAGAGGCGGTGGCGGGCTCGGAACCGACTTCGACTGCGACGGAGGATTGATTGCCGATGACGTGAGCCTGTGCCTGAACGCGGGCGGCATGGGCCGGCGGGATAGCGAAAGCGAAAGTTTCGCCGCCCATTCTCTCCGCGCAAGCGGTTTCGATGCGAGCGAGGATGGCCCCGGGCGCGGAATGCCGATTGTGCCGGTGCGGACTGGGTTCCAAGGCGATGTGCTGGTAACGCCAGACATGGCCAGGCCATGTCTGGTGAGGGAAGGATCAAATAACGGCGGCGGAGCCGGGGCGATCCTTTGTGCTCCTATAGCCTTCCATTGGCAGCAAGGCGGCTCTTTCAATCTGAGCGGCTCTTTCAATCTGAGCGGCTCTCTCATCAAAAATCAGACCATGGCTGTGATCTTCGATCTCCGGGGCCGTGAGGGCGGTGCGCAGTTCGAAGGCCCGCAACGACACGGCCAACATCCGCGCGCGGCGTCCGGTGGATCTAGCCGCAGCTACGTCGCGCAGGAATGGGCCGTGCGCCGCCTGACGCCGCTGGAATGCTGCCGCCTCCAGGGATTTCCTGACGACTGGTTTGACGTGCCCGGCAAGCCGTTCGCGGATGGGCCGAAGTACAAGATGCTGGGCAACTCCATGGCTGTGAACGTCATGCGCTGGATCGGAGAGCGCATCGCGGGGGTGAATGACACGGGAGGCTAGGGAGGCTGGCTGGCCGCTCGTTGGCTAGCCTCCCGTGGGGGCGCGGGGAATGCGGAAATGATTTCAACGGGCTGGGGAGGCTGGGGAGGCTGGGGAGGCTGGATGCGCGCGTCACGCGCGAGACGTGTTGTTTGGGTGCGGGGCTATGGCCTTAGCACTTAGAACGCAAAACATTTCTCGCGCGTACTAGGTGAACATCTACACTCCCTACACTCCCTACACTCCCTAAGAGTGAAATAAGGAAAGGAAAGACAATGGGTTATGAAAACGCATTTTCAGGGAGGCAAGACAATCCCGGTTTTTCTTCCCTCCCCAGCCGCTTGAAGGCCGATCTTCGGCGCGAAACCACGGCCTGGGCCGCCCTGGTGTGGGCCTATCGTGATGAAAAGGCCCACATGGCCACCAACGCCGAGCAGGGGGGCCTGCTCGGGCCGGGGCTGGCGTCGGTCGATTTGGGGGATGGGCGCGGCGGCGGGCTGATCAATGCCCGGCTCGATGCCCATGAGGACGCTGTGACCATGGACGCCATGGCCATCGAATGGTTCGGCTGGCCGGGGCGCGACCGGCTGGTGAAGTTCGCGGCGCGGGCGGTGCGGCCACCCGCTGAAATCGCGGTGGAGCGGCTGCGCGTCCTGCCGCTCTATGACGATCGGGGCCGCATGGTGCTGGTCTATCCCGAACGCGGGCGGCGCGAGGCCATTGCCTGCGTTCTCGACTATATCGGCGAATGGCCGGAAAAGGCGGCCCGGCGCGAGCGTGAGTGGCGCGATTGGCATGTGCTGGCCGTGGCCTTCCTCGACGCCCTTGGCCGGCGGCGCTTCGTCCGGTGGAAAATCATCGGCAGGGGGTATTGACATGCCGGGGCGAATCATTGACACAGGGGCGTCGGCTCACCAAAGGTGGGTAAGAAGGACGCCCTGCACCCGCTGCGGGGCGTTTTGCGTTTGAGGATGCCTCCGTGCAATTCGATGTCCGCTCCAATATCGCCGATGTCGGGCGCTGGATGAGTGATGCTCAGAAGAGGCAGATACCCTTCGCCACGGTGCTGGCGCTGACCATGACGGCCAAGGACGCCAGGACCGAGGAAGTCTCGGTGATGAAGCGGGTGTTCGACCGGCC
>JAGXTB010000212.1 GCA_018334165.1 Sphingomonadales bacterium
AACGGTGACGGACGCCCTGCCCCAGATTCCCGCCGTGCTGGACCTGGCCGGCACGGCGGTTTTCGCGCTGACCGGGGCGTTGCTGGCCGCGCGGCTCAAGCAGACGTTCGTGACCATGGCGTTTTTCGCCCTGGTTACCGGCGTGGGCGGCGGATCGGTGCGCGACCTTTTGATCGGCGCGCCGGTGTTCTGGGTGCGCGATCCGTGGGTTGCGCCGGTCTGTCTGGGAGTGGCGCTGCTGGCCTGGTTCACTCCGCATCGCTGGTGGGAGGGCAAGCTGCTTGACTGGGCCGATGCCCTGGGCCTCGCGGCCTATGCCGTGCTGGGTACGGCCAAGGCGCTGGCCTATGGCATCGCCCCGGTCCCGGCAGTCTTGATGGGGGTGATCACCGGCTGCGTCGGCGGGGTGATCCGCGATGTGCTGGCGGGCCGTCCCTCGATCATCATGCGGCCCGAAATCTATGTCACCGCCGCCGCGCTGGCCTCGGCGCTCTGTGCGGTGGGCCATGCCATGGGCCTGCCGCGCGAGCTGGCCTGGACTGTGGCGGCATTGGCCGGTTTTGGCCTGCGCGGACTGGCGATCACGCGCGGGCTGGCACTGCCCGGCTATGCGCGCGCTGCCGACTAGAGCCGGTCCAGCTCCTTCAGCGGCCTGCTGGTATCGGCCAGGTCCTCGGGCGCGATCTTGGCGCCTTCTTCGACCAGTTTGCGCGCCTGGACATAGTCCTTGACCATGTTGACCGCATCGCAGGCGATCAGCTTGCCGTCCTTGAGGTAGAGCACCGAAAAGCTGCGCGTCGCCGGATCGCCGCGCAGCACTGCGGCATCGTGACCGGCCGACAACCCGACCGTCTGCAGTTTCAGGTCATACTGGTTCGACCAGAACCACGGCGTCGCGCCATAGGGCTGCGGATCGCCGGTGATTGCTTTCGCCACGCAGCCCGCCATGTCGTTGGCGTTCTGGACGCTTTCCAGCCGGATCACTGCGCCATTGGCAAAGCCATTGGCATGCGCGGCGCAGTCGCCGATCGCCCAGACATGGGGCAGGATCGTGCGGCAATACTGATCGACATCGACCCCGTTGCCGCCCGCCGCCCCGGCGCTGAGCAGCGGTCCAACCGCCGGGATGATCCCGATGCCGACGATCACCATTTGGCAGTCCACTACGCTGTCATCGGACAAGCGCACGCCGCTGACCGTGCCTTCGCCCAGAATCTCAACCACGCCGGTGTTGGTGCGCAGATCGACCCCGTGGTCGCGGTGTTCCTTCTCATAGAATTCCGACAGCTGCGGTCCGGCAACCCGCGCCAGCACGCGCGGCAGCACTTCGAGCAAGGTCACTTCCTTGCCCAGCTTGCGCAGCACCGCTGCCGCCTCCAGCCCGATATAGCCGCCGCCGACAATCGCCACACGCTCCACACTGCCCAGTTCAGCCAGGATCGCATCGGCATCGGCGCGGGTGCGCACCGCGTGGACACCCTGGAGGTAAGCGCCCGGGCACGACGGCGGACGCGGATCACCGCCGGTCGCCCAGATCAGCTCGCCAAAGCCGATCGCGCGGCCATCCTGCAAGGTCACCTCGCGCGCCTCAGCAGCGACCGAAGTCACTTCGGTGCTGAGCAGCAGCTCGATCCCCCTGTCCGCCCAGAACGTCGCCGGGCGGATCAGCAGGCGCTCCCACTCCTTGTCGCCCAGCATGTATTCCTTGGACAGCGGCGGGCGCTCGTAGGGCGGCTCGCTCTCGCGTCCGATCAGCGCGATGCTGCCTTCGAAGCCCTGCTGGCGCAGCTGGATCGCGGCATAGGCGCCGCCCTGCCCGGCACCGACGATCACGACATCATATTGCATCGAAAGGCCCTCCGCTGGTCGGGGTGCCATAGCGCGCGGCACGGTGCACGCAAGGGTGTTGCGGCTACCCGCCCGGCCAGTCGGGCTGGCGCTTTTCGAGGAATGCGGCGATCCCTTCGCGGGCGTCAGGATCGACAATGTTCTCCAGCGCCTGTTCGCGGGCAAAGGCATAGGCCTCGGCCAAAGGCAACGCGGCCTGGCGACCAAACGAGGCCTTTCCCCGGCGCAGCACCGATCCGGCCTTGCCGGCGATCTCGGCCGCGAGCGCATCGACCGCGGCGTCCAGCGCTTCGGGTTCGTGCACTTCGTTGACCAGCCCGATGGCCAGCGCGTGCGCCGCCGGGAACAGCTTGCCGGTCGCCAGCATCATCATCGCTGCCTTGCGCCCCACGGTGCGCGCCAGTGCGACTTGCGGGGTGTGGCACCAGAAGCCGATATTGACCCCCGGCACGGCAAAGCGCGCGGCGGAGCTCGCCAGCGCCAGATCGCAAGCCGCGACCAGCTCGCACCCGGCGGCGGTGGCCACGCCTTCGACCTTGGCAATCACCACCTGCGGCTGGGCCATCACCTGCTGCATCAGCGCGGTGATCCCGGCGAAATCGCGCGTCAGAAAGTCCAGGTCTTCCTGGGCGTTGAACTCGTTCAAATCGTGCCCGGCGCTGAAGATCCGCCCGCCCGCGCCGGACAGCACGATCACCTTGATGTGCTGGCACGCGGCCAGCCGGTCAAACTCGGCCCTGAGCGCCTCAACCGTGACCATCGACAGGCTGTTCCCCGCCGCCGGGCGATTAAGCACGATCCGGGCCACAGCGCCGTCCTCGCTGGCGAGGATCGGCCGCGCGTCAGTCATTCGAAATCCCCAGTTCGGCTTCCATCAGCTTGCGCATTTCGAACTTCTGCGCCTTGCCGGTGACGGTCATGACAAAGCTCTCCACGACCTTGATGTGGCGCGGCACCTTGTAGTGCGCGATCTGCCCCTTGCAGTGCGCCAGCACGTCCTCGGCACTGATCGCCATGCCCGGCTTGGGGATGATCCAGGTGCAGACTTCCTCGCCGTACTTTGCGTCGGAAATGCCGAACACCTGGGCATCGCCGATCGCATGGTGGGTCAGCAGGAACTCCTCGATCTCGCGCGGATAGATGTTCTCACCGCCGCGAATGATCATGTCCTTGATCCGCCCGGTGATGCGGACATAGCCACCCGCGTCCATCGTCGCGAGATCGCCCGAATGCATCCAGCCGTCCTTGTCGATCGCCTCCTCGGTCTTGTCCTTGTCGTCCCAGTAGCCCAGCATCACCGCATAGCCGCGTGAACAATACTCGCCCTGCTCGCCAATCGGCAGCGTCGCCCCGCCCGGCCCAACGATCTTGCATTCGGCATGCGGATGGACCCGCCCAACCGTGCCGACCCGTTCCTCCAGCGGGTCGTCGGTGGCGGTCTGGGTGGTGATCGGGCTGGTCTCGGTCATCCCGTAAGCGATCGTCACTTCGCGCATGTTGAGCTTGTCGATCACGGCGCGCATCGTGGTCACCGGGCAGGGCGATCCGGCCATGATCCCGGTGCGCAGGGTTGAGACATTGTAGGTATCAAGCTCAAACTGGTTGAGCACGGCAATGAACATAGTCGGCACGCCATAGAGCGTGGTGCAGCCCTCCGCCTGGACCGCTTCCAGCGCGGCGCTCGGATCAAAGGCTTCGCCGGGATAGACCATCGCCGCCCCGGTGGTCAGCGCCGCCAGGTTGCCCAGGACCATGCCGAAGCAGTGGTACAGCGGGACCGGAATGCAGATCCGGTCTTGCGGGGTCAGCTTGATCTGGCGGCCGCACATCAGCCCGTTGTTGAGGATGTTGTGGTGGGTCAGCGTCGCACCCTTGGGAAAGCCGGTGGTGCCGCTGGTGAACTGGATGTTGATCGCATCGCCCGGGTCCAGCGTGCGGGCGATCGCTTCCAGACGGGGGGCCTGGGCCTGATGGCGCAAGTCGGCCCAGGGCATGAACCCCCTGTGCCGTTCAGCGCCCAGCGAAATCATCAGCCGCACGAAGGGCAATTTCTTCGGCCCCAGTTCGTGCAACATGCCGATGTAGTCGCTGGTCTTGAAGCTGGCTGCGGTGACCAGCACCGAGCAGCCGACCTTGTTCAGTGCATACTCGACCTCGCTGACCCGGTAAGCCGGGTTGATCGTCACCAGCACCGCGCCGATCTTGGCGGTGGCGAACTGGATCACGGTCCATTCGGCGCAATTGGGCGCCCAGATCCCGACGCGGTCACCCTTGACCACGCCTTCGTGGAGCAGGCCGGTGGCCACCCGGTCAACTTCGGCGTTGAGCTGCGCCCAGGTCCAGCGGATCCCCTGGTGGCGCGAAACCAGGGCGAGCTTGTCGCCCCACATCGCTGCCGCCTGTTCCAGCGCCGCGCCGATCGTATATTCCAGCAGCGGCGGCTGATCGGTGCCCTTGGCGTGGGAAAGCTGGTTCATCGTGCCTCGCAAATCAGCGGAACGTCGGCAAATCCGCAATCGATCATCGACCGATGGGTCAGTCCAAGCGATGCGGCGAGCAAAGTCAAGTTGCCTCGGAATTGTCGGCTTTGCCACTTTGCTGTCGATCGCGCTTGCGCGTGACGCAAAAGAGCGGATAGCCTGCGCAAAATCAGGGAGGATTGACCCACATGAACGGCGCCGAAGCATTCATCGAAACCTTGCACGCCTGCGGAGTGGAGGTTTGCTTTGCCAACCCCGGCACCTCCGAAATGCAGCTGGTCGCCGCGGTCGATCGCCAGCACGGGATGCGCGCAATCCTGGGGCTGTTCGAGGGCGTGGTGACGGGCGCGGCCGATGGCTATGGCCGGATGGCTGACAAGCCGGCGGTGACTTTGCTGCACCTCGGCCCGGGCCTCGGCAATGGCCTCGCCAATCTGCACAATGCCCGCAAGGCCGGCAGCCCGATTATCAACATGGTGGGTGAGCATGCGACCTATCACAAGCATTTCAACGCTCCGCTGACTTCGGATACCGAAGGTGTCGCCCGGCCAATGTCGGACTGGGTGCGGACCTCCACGTCCGAGCGTGATCTGGCCCAGGCCGGCGCCGAAGCCTTCGCCGTGGCACAAGGCTATCCCGGCAAGGTCGCCACCGTCATCGTCCCGGCCAACCACGCCTGGACCGAAGGCTCGGCCCCCGCGGCACCGCTGACGGTCCCTGCCCCATCGAAGAGCCCTGCCGAAGCAATTGCCGCCGCAGCCGCCGCGCTGAAGGACGGCGAAGGCCCCAAATGCCTGTTCCTGGGCGGGCGGGCTCTGCGCGAAGAGGCCCTGGTTGAGGCCGGACGGATCGCCGCCGCCACCGGCTGCCGGCTGGTCGCCGAAACGTTTGCCACCCGCCACCAGCGCGGCGTGGGCCGGGTCGCAGTCGAAAAGCTGCCCTATTTCGGCGAGCAGGCCCAGGCCTTCTTGGCCGAGTTCAAAACGATCGTGTTCTGCGGCACCGAACCGCCGGTTTCGTTCTTCGCCTATCCCGGCAAGCCCAGCTGGCTCTCGCCCGAAGGCGCAGCACTGGTGCGGCTTGCCAGCCTGCGCGAAGATGCAATGCACGCGCTGTCGGGCCTGGCCACCGCGCTGAACGCTCCCGCCGAACCCGCACTGATCCAGCAACCCTCCAGCTTCCCCGCACAGGAAGGCAGCCTCAACAGCGCCAACCTCGGCGCGATCCTGGCCGAGCTGCTGCCCGAGAACGCCATCGTTTCCGACGAAGGCGCGACCCAGGGCGGGGCCTCGATGCTGGCCTGCATGGGCGCGAAGAAGCACGACTGGCTGCAACTGACCGGCGGCTCGATTGGCCAGGGCTTGCCGCTCGCGGTAGGCTGCGCGGTCGCCTGCCCCGACCGCAAGGTGATCGCGCTCCACGGCGATGGCGGGGCGATGTACACCGTGCAGGCACTGTGGACGATGGCGCGCGAGCAGCTCGATGTGACCACGATCATCCTCAACAACGGCTCCTACGCGATCCTCAATATCGAGCTGATGCGGGTCGGCGTGCAGAACCCCGGCCCCAAGGCGCTGTCGATGCTCGACCTCAAGAACCCGGCGATCAACTGGTCGCAGATTTCCGAAGGCATGGGTGTGCCGGCAGTGCGGGTCGATGCGGCTGAGGGCTTCCGCGCGGCGCTGGCCGATGCGCTGGCGGCCAAGGGGCCACGGCTGATCGAGGCGTTGCTCTAGCCCCCACCCCGTTCGCCCCGAGCGAAGTCGAGGGGCAGCGTGCGCAGCGGTCCCTCGACTTCGCTCGGGACGAACGGAAATAGTGGATTGGATTTCTGACTATGGGTGAAAGCCTCAACCTCCTGCCCGCCAGTTACGCCGATTTCCGCCGTGCAGCGGAAAGGCACCTGCCACGGTTCCTGTTCGACTATATCGACGGAGGCTCCGGGGCCGAGGTGACATTGCGCCGCAACACTGCCGACTGGGAGGCCGTGCAGCTCACCCAGAAAGCGCTGCGCGACGCCTCGAAGCTGGACTGTTCGGTCGAGCTGTTTGGCGAAAAGCTCGCCATGCCGCTGGTGCTTGCTCCGGTCGGCATGGGCGGAATGACCGCGCGGCGCGGTGAGGTTCAGGCCAAGCGCGCCGCCGACGCGGCGGGCATTCCGTTCTGCCTGACCACGGTCGGGGTCTGCGCGCCCGAGGAAGTGGGCGCCGTCTCTGACAAGCCGTTCTGGTTCCAGCTCTACATGCTGAAAGACCGCGGCGTGGTGCAGGATATCCTCGCGCGCGCCTGGGATCAGGGCGTGCGCACGCTGGCCTTCACCATCGACCTCGCCGTGCTCGGCACCCGCTACCGCGATATCCGCAACGGCATGGCCGGCGGACTGAGCCCCTGGGGCAAGCTGCGCGCCGGGCCGATCGACTATGCCCTGCACCCCGGCTGGGTGCTCGATGTCGGCCTGCGCGGGCGTCCGCATGGCCTTGGCACGGTGGCCAAATATGTCGCCGGAACGGGATCGGGGAACATCGCCAATTTCATGCAGTGGATGGCCGGGCAGTTCGATCCCTCGGTGACCTGGAAGGACATCGAATGGCTGCGCGGGGTGTGGAGGGGCAACCTGGTGCTCAAGGGCATTCTCGATGTCGAGGATGCGCGGGCTGCGGTCGCAATCGGGGCCGACGGCATGGTGGTAAGCAACCACGGCGGCCGCCAGCTCGACGGCGTCGCTTCGACTGCGTCAATGCTCCCGCACATTGCCGATGCGGTGGGCGGAGAGACCACCCTGCTGGTCGATGGCGGGATCCGCACCGGGCAAGACCTGGTCCGCGCGCTGGCGCTGGGGGCCAAAGCCGCGCTGATCGGCCGCCCCTGGGCCTTGGCGCTGGCCGCCGGCGGCGAGGCCGCGCTGACCCGCTACCTTGGCTTGATGAAGCAGGACATGAAGACCGCGCTGGGGCTTTCGGGCGCGATCAATGCGCGGGATGTGGGGCGCGGGGTGTTGCTCTAGAGCAGTGAGCGTTTAATCTGCAACATATCCAGCGGCTTGTAGATAGTTCCAGCACTCTACAGGTGAGTAGAGATCACAGATTGAGCCGACTGCCTTCCACAGGTCGTCGATAGTTCTGGCCTCGATGCGCCGGAGATGGGCTTTGAGTTTGGAGAAAGCCATCTCGATAGGATTGAGGTCGGGGCTGTAG
>JAGXTB010000213.1 GCA_018334165.1 Sphingomonadales bacterium
GGTGCCACGTCGGGGTCGAACCCCCATCCCAACCCTTCCCCACTGGGGAAGGGCTATTGAGCCCAGCTTGCTATGCGCGCAGCTCCGCCCATGCGGGATGCCGCTTGAACTGCGCCGCGACATAGGAGCACTCCGGCTCGATCCGGAAGCCAAGCTCACGCGCATCAGCGATCAGCGCCTCGACCAGTTTGAGCGCCACCCCGCGCCCGCCGATTTCGGGCGGGACAAGCGTGTGTTCGGCAACGCGTACTCCGCCGCGCAAGACCCAGGTCAGCCGCCCGATCGCTTTCGCGCCGGGAACATGGGCATGGTATTCGCCGCGCTGATCATTGCCATGACGGGTTATGTTGACTGGCTCCACGGCGGCCTCCTTGCTTGACCTGGGCAAGCGCCCCAGCCATGCACCATGGCGATGCAATTCCTGTCCGACAATGCCGCCAGCGTCCATCCCAGGTTGTGGGATGCCATGCGTGCTGCCGATGGCCCGCAGCCGCCCTATGACAATGACGCGCTGAGCCAGGCGCTGGACGAGGCCTTTTCGGCGCTGTTCGGACGGCCCTGCACCGCCATATGGACCGCCACCGGCACTTCGGCCAATTGCCTCGCGCTGGCCGCGATGGTTCCCCCGCACGGCGGGGTGTTGTGCCACCGCGAAGCGCATATCGAAACCGACGAATGCGGCGCGCCGGGGTTCTATACCCACGGGGCCAAGCTGATCCTGCTCGAAGGCGAAGGGGCGCAGATTGTCCCAGACACGATTGATGCAGCGGTGGCCGGCATCCGCAAGGACGTCCACCAGGTCCAGCCGCAGGCAGTGTCGGTGACCCAGGCTAGTGAATACGGACGCGCCTATCGCCCCGAGCAAATGGCCGCACTGGCCGCGACAGCGGATCGGCATGGGCTGAGCTTGCATGTCGATGGCGCGCGCTTTGCCAATGCCGTGGCGTTCCTTGGCTGCACTCCGTGGGAGGCCTGCCAGGGCGCCGCGGCGCTGAGCTTTGGCTGCGTCAAGAACGGCGGGATGAGCGCCGAGGCGCTGGTGCTGTTCGATGCTGACCTTGCCGATGTGGTGCGGCTGCGCCGCAAGCGCGCCGGGCATTTGCAATCGAAGGGCCGGTTCATGGCCGCGCAGATCCTCGCCATGCTGGAAGGCGATCTGTGGCTGGAAAACGCACGCCACGCCAATATGGCCGCGCAGCAACTGGGCAAGGCCGCCGCCGATCGCTTGCTCCATCCGGTCGAGGCTAACGAAGTCTTCCTCAAGACCAGCGCCGCCGAGCGCGAGGCACTCTATGCCCAGGGCTTCTCGTTCTACGATTGGGGCCCCCACGCCGCGCGGCTGGTCACCGCCTGGAACAGCAATCCGGATCACGTCGCGGCTTTGGCCCGCGCCATCACCGCGCTGTGACCGCCACCGCAGCGCCGCGCAGCCAGGCCCGCAACCTGGCCGGGTTCGTGCTGATCGCCTTGATCTGGGGCTCAACCTGGCTGGTGATCAAGGATCAGATCAGCGTGGTGCCGGCCGCCTGGACGGTGACCTGGCGCTTCATGCTGGCGGCGCTTGGCATGTTCGCGCTGGCCGCCTGGCGCAAAGAGCCGATGCTGCTGGGCAGCGCCGGACTGCGCCACGCGGCCCTCTTCGGGCTGTTCCAGTTCGCGATCAATTTCCAGTTCGTCTATGCCAGCGAGCACTATCTGACCTCTGGACTGGTCGCGGTGTTCTTTGCGCTGATGCTGGTGCCCAATGCGCTGCTCGCGCGGCTGTTTCTGGGCACCCGGGTCAGCGTGCGGTTCGTGGTGGGCAGCGCGGTGGCGCTGGCGGGCATCGGCCTGCTGCTGCTCCACGAATACAGACACGCGCCGCCGGGAATGAACGTGCTCCTGGGCATCGCGCTGGTGCTGGCGGCGGTGCTCTCGGCTTCGATCGGCAATGTCCTGCAAGGGACCGAGGCCGCGCGACGCTTGCCAATGATCACCATGCTGGCCTGGGGGCTGACC
The DNA here is from genome assembly GCA_018334165.1 of Sphingomonadales bacterium. Lineage (GTDB taxonomy): Bacteria > Pseudomonadota > Alphaproteobacteria > Sphingomonadales > Sphingomonadaceae > Novosphingobium. The sequence continues at coordinate 1,999 of JAGXTB010000213.1, forward strand.
TTCGGCGCGCTGGGCAATGCTGTCTATGCCTGGCTCATGCACGGCGCCCCGCTACTCGATCCGCGCCCGCAATACCTCTGGGGCATCGCTTACCTGGCGATCATCGGCACAGTCGCGACGTTCCCGATCTACACCGCGCTGATCCGCGACTGGGGCCCGGGCAAGGCGGCCTATAACGGAGTTGCCGTGCCGGTCGTGGCGATGGGGCTTTCGACGCTGTTCGAGGGGTTCCGCTGGACCGGGCTGGCGGTTGGCGGGGCCGTGCTGGCGATGACCGGGCTATTGATCGCGCTGGGCGGCCGCAAGGCAGTTGGCTAATCCCTCGCGGTAGCTGGGATACTTCGGTATCCACCCCAGCACCCGCTTTGCCTTGCCATTCGCGACGCGGCGGTTTTCGGCGTAGAAGGCGCGGGCCATGGGGCTGAGTTGGGCTTCATCGAGCGTCTGGAGCGACGGCAGGGCTGCGCCGAGCAGGCGGCAGGCGTGTTCGATCACTTCGTTCTGGCTGCACGGCGCGTCATCGGCGAGGTTGTAGGCCCCCGGCGCGGCATCGAGTGCGAGCAGCGCGCCGCTGACGATATCATCAACATGGACCCGGCTGAAGACTTGTCCCGCAACGTCGATCCGCCGCGCGGTGCCTTCTCGCACCCGGTCGAGCGCCGAGCGGCCGGGGCCGTAGATCCCGGGTAGCCGCAGCACTCGCGCGCCGCGGGCCAGCCATGCCATATCGGCTTCACTGCGCGCGGTGCGACGGCCGGTGCCTGTGGGGGCGCTTTCGTCGACCCAGGCCCCTGCGGTGTCGCCATAGACGCCGGTGGATGAGAGGTAGGTCAGGCCCTTGCCCGCCAGCGCATCGCCATAGCTATCCAGCACCGGATCGCCATCGGCGCCGGGCGGGACCGAGCTCAGCACCTGCTGGCTGTCGGTGAGTGCCATGCGGACCGAGCCGGTATCGTCAAACGCCAGCGTCCCCGCGCGGCCGGTTGAGACGACCTCCCAGCCACGCGCCTCGGCGGCAATGGCAATGCGGGCGGCGGAATGGCCAAGGCCGAAGATGAACAGGCGTTTCATTCGCCCCCCATAGCGCCTGACCCCAGCCCCGTCTGCCCTGAGCTTGTCGAAGGGCTGTCCTTCACTTCGGGCCCCGCGCTACGCCGCAAGTAAAGGGCAGCCCTTCGACAAGCTCAGGGTGAACGGTGAATTGGGTGTTTATGCAAGGGCTCCCTTATGGCTAGAGAGAGGCATGGACATTTCATCCCCGCCCCCCGCCCCCCAGGTCATCCACCGCGCCGATTACCAGCCGCCCCTCTGGCTGGTCCCCGAAGTGACGCTAGCCTTCAACCTGGGGATCGAGCAGACCCGGGTGGTCGCCACGCTCAAGGTTCAGCGCAACGGGCAGAGCCAGACGCTGCGACTCAATGGTGACGGGATCGCGGCGACAAGCGTGCTGGTCGATGGTCAGCCCACCAACGCCTGGCGGATGGACGGCGACGACTTGCTGGTCGATCTGCCCGGCGATGCCCACGAGGTTGCGGTGGCCACCGCGCTCAGTCCCAAGGCCAATACCCAGCTGATGGGGCTCTATGCCTCGAACGGGATGCTCTGCACCCAGTGCGAGGCCGAAGGGTTCCGGCGGATCACTTTCTTCCCCGACCGACCCGATGTGCTGTCGGTCTATACCGTCCATATGGAGGGCCCCAAGGCGCTGTTCCCGGTGCTGCTGTCCAACGGCAACTGCACCGCGACGGGCGAGGGCGCGCAGGGCATGCATTCGGCCACCTGGCACGATCCCTGGCCCAAGCCGAGCTATCTGTTCGCCTTGGTCGCGGGCGATCTGGTGGCGAACCATGACACTTTCACCACGATGTCAGGCCGCAAAGTCGATCTCAACATCTGGGTCCGCGAGGGCGACCAGGACCGCACGCATCATGCGATGCAGGCGCTGAAGGATTCGATGAAGTGGGACGAGGAGACTTTCGGGCGCGAGTACGATCTTGACCTGTTCAACATCGTCGCCGTGTCGGACTTCAACATGGGGGCGATGGAGAACAAGGGCCTCAACGTCTTCAACACCCGCTATATCCTGGCCGATCCCGATACCGCAACCGATATGGACTATGACGGGATCGAGGGCGTGGTCGCGCACGAATACTTCCACAACTGGTCGGGCAACCGGGTCACCTGCCGCGACTGGTTCCAGCTCTCTCTCAAGGAAGGCTTCACCGTGCTGCGCGACCAGCTGTTCAGCCAGGACATGGGCAGCGAGGCGGTCAAGCGGATCGAGGACGTGCGGGTGCTGCGCGCCGCGCAGTTCCCCGAGGATTCGGGGCCATTGGCGCACCCGATCCGGCCCGATAGCTATCAGGAGATCTCCAACTTCTACACCGCGACGGTCTATAACAAGGGCGCCGAAGTGATCCGGATGATGCGCACCATGGTCGGGCCTGAGCGGTTCCGCGCCGGGTGCGACCTCTATTTTGACCGCCACGACGGCGAGGCGGCGACTTGCGAAGACTTTGTCAAAGCGATCGAGGCCGGAGCCGGGATCGACCTGACCCAGTTCCGTCTGTGGTACAGCCAGGCCGGCACCCCCAAGGTCACCGCGCGGATTACCCACGAAGATGACGTCGCCACTTTGACCCTGACGCAGGACGTTCCCGCCACGCCGGGCCAGGCCGACAAGCAGCCGATGGTGATCCCGCTGCGCCTCGCGCTGTTCGACCGCGCCAGCGGCACGCACCGCGGCGAACAGCTGGTGGTGCTCGACCGCGCCGAGATGCAGTTCGCTTTCCCCGGCTTTGCCCAGGCCCCGGTGCTTTCGTTGGGTCGCGGCTTTTCGGCCCCGGTCGCGCTCGATGCCGGGCAAGGCACGGCGGATCTGGTGTTCCTCGCCGCGAAGGACGACGATCCCTTCGCCCGCTATGAAGCCCTGCAGCAGCTGGTGGTCCAGCATCTGGTGGCTGAGGTGAGCGGAGCTTCGGGGCCGGAGCGTGAGGCGATCCGCGACGCCCTGGCGGCGGTGATTGCCGATCCCGCGCTCGACGACCTGATGCGCGGCGAGCTGATGATCCTGCCGGGCGAGGCTTATCTTGCCGAACAGTTCGCAGCTGCCGATCCCGCTGCGATCCGCACCGCGCGTGAGGGGCTCAAGGCTTACCTCGGCGCAGAGCTGACCGATGCGCTGGTTGCGCTGCATGCCCGCGCCAGCGCGGTGCCCTACAGCCTTTCGGCCGAGGCGCGCGGCAGCCGCAAGCTCAAGACCCAGGCCCTGGTGTTGCTGGCCGCCGGAGTGCCGGATCTCGCCGCGCAGCTTGCCGCCAGCCAGTTCGATGCCGCCGACAATATGACCGACCGCCAAGGCGCGCTGGGCGTGCTCTGCGGGCTGGAGACTCCGCTGCGCGCCGAAAAGCTGGCGGCCTTCCATGCCCGCCATGCCGGCGATGCGCTGGTGATCGACAAGTGGTTCGGGTTGCAAGCTGGTTCGCTCCACCCGCAAGCTCTGGAGCAGGTCAAGGCGCTGGCCGGGCATCCCGATTTCACCCTCGCCAACCCCAACCGCGCCCGCGCGCTCTATATGTCGGCGGCGATGAATTCCGGCGTGTTCCACCAGGCCAGCGGCGCAGGCTATGACCTGATCGCCGACCTGATCCTCGCGCTCGACCCGCTCAACGCCCAGACCGCCGCGCGGTTCGTCGCGCCGCTGGGGCGCTGGCGGCGGATCGAGCCGGGCCGGGCGGCCTTGATGCGCGCCGCGCTGGAGCGGATCGTGGCCCAGCCGGGGCTGTCCAAGGACACCTTCGAACAAGCGAGCAAAAGCCTTGGCTGAGCCAGTCGAAGTCATCCGCGCAGGACTGCTGGGCGGCGTGCCGCACGGCTTCCTGGGGCGGCGCGGCGGGGTCAGCCAGGGCGTGGTCGCCGGGCTCGACACCGGCCTGCGCGGCATGGCGTCGGACGATCCGGCGCTGGAATCGGTCCACGAGAACCGCCGCCGCGCCGCCGCAGCGGTCTTGCCCGGCGCGCGGCTGGTGGGGGTCTATCAGGTCCACGGGGCCGACTGTGTCGCCGCCGGGGACTGGAACGACGATACGCGTCCCCCCGCCGATGCCATGGTCACCGACCGGCCCGGCGTACTGCTGGGCATCCTCACCGCTGACTGTGCCCCGGTGCTTTTCGCCGATAGCAAAGCCGGCGTGGTCGGGGCGGCGCATGCCGGATGGAAAGGCGCGGTGCTGGGGGTAACCGATTCCACCATCGCCGCGATGGAAGCTTTGGGAGCCAAACGCAGCCGGATCCTCGCCGCCGTGGGGCCGTGCATTGCCCAGTCCAGCTATGAGGTCGACCAAGGCTTTCACGACAGGCTGGTCGCGCTCGACCCCGCCAACGCCCGGTTCTTCGCCGCGGGCCGTGCAGGGCACCAGCAGTTCGATCTTGAACGCTACGTCGCCGCCCGGCTTGAAGAGGCCGGAATTGGCGCGGTAGAGCGGCTTGGCCTCGATACCTATGCCGACGAGGCAAGGTTCTTTTCGTTCCGCCGCGCGACCCACCGCGCCGAGCCCGACTATGGCCGCCAGATATCGCTGATTGGCCTCTAGGCGACAATATGGCGGAAGGATTCCCCAAAACCGTTCGTCCCGAGCGAAGTCGAGGGATCGCGGCGAGGCAGTCCCTCGACTTCGCTCGGGACGAACGGAATAGAGGGATTCCGAGATTGCGAACCAAGGTTCAGGCCAGTTGCATCGCTCTCAACAACAATGCACAAATTGGCTGTTGGCAGCGCCAGCCTTCGCGTCTATCAGGCCCGCCAAACCGTCCGGCTAAGCGGCATCTTGCGGTGCGCGGGCGGTTCGCATAGGGGCTTCCTGAAGGCAGGAAAATCAGTTGGGTCAAACCTGAGGCGCCGAATGCGCCGATGGCAAGACCGGCAAGAACAGGATCGGTTCGACCATGGCACAAGAAGCGGCAACCGGCGCGCCACTCGGCACAGAAGGTGCCAGTGAATCTGAGGGTGTGCGGCGGCGCGATTTCATCAATATCGCAGCGGTAAGCGCAGCCGGGGTTGGCGGCGTTGCCGTGATCGTCCCGCTGGTCAGCCAGATGTGGCCCTCGGCCGATGTGCTGGCCGAAAGCTCGACCGAAGTCGACATTGCAGCGGTCCAGCCCGGCCAGGCGATCAAGGCGGTGTTCCGCAAGCAGCCGGTGTTCATTCGCAACCTCACCCCGGCGGAAATCACGGCCGCCCAGACGGTCGACAACGATCCGAAGCAATTGGCGGCTCTGCGCGATTCCCAGACTCTGGCTCAGCGGACCAAGGAAGGTCACGAAAGCCTGCTGATCACCATGGGCATCTGTACGCATCTTGGCTGTATCCCGCAGGGAGCCGGCACGGGTGAAGTGAAGGGTGAGTTCGGCGGCTATTTCTGCCCGTGCCACGGCTCGCACTACGATACCGCCGGGCGCATCCGCAAAGGTCCGGCCCCCAAGAACCTTGAAGTGCCTGAATATGAATTCAGCGGCACCATCGTGAAGATCGGTTGAGGTAGACCATCATGAGCTTTCCCTGGTCCAAGGAATACAAGCCCAGCCACCCGCTGATGACCTGGCTTGACGAAAGGCTGCCTTTGCCGCGGCTGGTCTACAACGCGGTCGGCGGCGGGTACGAAGTGCCGCGCAACCTCAACTATTTCTGGAACTTCGGGTTTCTCGCCGGGTTGTGCCTGGTGATCCAGATCGTTTCGGGCGTGATCCTGGCGATGCATTACGGCGGCGATACGTCGGTTGCGTTCAATTCGACCGAGCACATCATGCGCGACGTCAACTGGGGCTGGATGCTGCGCTATGGCCATGCCAACGGCGCTGCGGCGTTCTTTGCGGTGGTTTACCTGCACATTTTCCGGGGCTTCTACTACGGTTCGTACAAGGCTCCGCGTGAGATGATCTGGCTGCTGGGCGTGGTGATCTTCCTGCTGATGATGGCCACTGCCTTCATGGGCTATGTGCTGCCGTGGGGCCAGATGTCCTATTGGGCCGCGCAGGTCATCACCGGGCTGTTCGGCGCGATCCCGCTGATCGGCGAACCGCTCAAGGAATGGCTGCTGGGCGGCTTTGCCCCGGGCAATGCCACCTTGAACCGGTTCTTCTCGCTCCACTTCCTGCTGCCCTTCGTGATCCTGGGCGTGGTGATCCTGCATATCTGGTCGCTGCATATCCCCGGCTCGTCGAATCCGACCGGGGTTGAGGTCAAGAGCGAAAGCGATACTGTTCCGTTCTATCCCTATTACGTCGGCAAGGATGGCTGGACGATCGGCCTGCTCATGATCGTCTACAGCGTGTTCGTGTTCTACATGCCCAACGCGCTGGGCGACCCGGAAAATTACATTCCTGCCAACCCGATGCAGACCCCGGCACACATCGTGCCCGAATGGTACTTCTGGCCGTTCTACGCGATCCTGCGCAGCTTCACCCAGAACTTCCTGATCTTCGATGCGAAGCTGCTGGGCGTGATGGCGATGTTCGCAGCGATCCTGGTCTGGTTCTTCCTGCCCTGGCTCGACAAGTCGCCGGTTCGCTCGGCCAGCTATCGCCCGCTCTACCGCAAGTTCTTCTGGGTGCTGGTGATCGACGTGCTGATCCTCGGCTATCTCGGCAAGGCTCCGGCAGAACAGCCGTACGTGTTTGTTTCGCAGCTCGCGACCATGTATTATTTCCTCCACTTCCTGGTCATTGTGCCGATCGTCTCTTCGATCGAGCGCCCCGATCCGCTGCCCTTCTCGATCACTGAGAGCGTGCTTGGGCATGACGGCGCGGCCAAGCTGGCCAAGGACTGACCCTCGGGACAGAGACGAAAGAGACCATCATGATCCGCATCTTCTCCATCCTCGTCGGCCTGTTCTTTACGGTCGCACTCGCCTGGTCACTGCTCTGGGATACGATCCAGCTGAGCAAGGACGGCCTGCCCAAATCGGCGGCGGCTGAATTTGGCGAACACGCCAAACCGCTCAAGCTGGCCAGCGACGGGCCCTTTGGCAAGTTCGACAAGAAGCAGCTCAAGCGCGGCTTTGAAGTCTATGCCGGGGTCTGCGCCAGCTGCCACTCGCTGCAACAGGTCGCTTACCGCAGCCTGGTCCACGCCGGCTTCACCGAAAAGGAAGTCAAGGAACTGGCCGCCAAGGCCACTGTCAACGCCAAGGATCCGTTGACTGGCGAAATGAAGGACCGTCCTGGCCTGCCTTCGGACAAGTTCCAGCCGGTGGTCTATGCCGGCAATGGCGTCCCGCCCGATCTGTCGCTGATCACCAAGGCGCGGAAAGGCGGTGCGCCTTACATCTATTCGCTGCTGACCGGTTATGAAGCCAGCCAGCCGGCTGAACTGGTCAAGCAGTTCCCCGACGCCAAGACGCCTGAGGGGATGTACTACAACCCCTACTTCTCCAACCTCAACATCGCGATGGCCCCGCCGCTGGCTTCAGACGACCTGGTGACCTATTCGGACGGGACCAAGGCGACCAAGGACCAGATGGCCCAGGACGTTTCGGCCTTCCTGGTCTGGACCGCCGAGCCCGAGCTTGAACAGCGCCACCAGACCGGGGCCTGGTGGATCCTGTTCCTGATCTTTGCGACGACGCTGGCTTACATGTCGTACCGCAACATCTGGGCGGAGAAGAAGGGCAAGTAAGCCCCTCAGCTCCAGCCCAAAAGAAAGCCCCCGGTGCCGCCTGGCCCCGGGGGTTTCTTTTTGGCGTAATCTCCCCTCCCCGGCGGGGAGGGGGCTGGGGGTGGGGGCTCGACGCCAGCGTTGTACCCCCATCCCAACCCTTCCCCACAGGGGAAGGGCTTTTGGTCGGACTAATCTTCGCAGATCAGCGTGCGGTAAAGCCAGCCGCCCAGCGCGCCGCCGATCAGCGGGGCGATCCAGAACAGCGGCAATTGGCCCAGCGCATCGCCGCCCACCAGCAAGGCCGGGCCGGTGCTGCGCGCCGGGTTGACCGAGGTGTTGGTGACGGGAATCGAGATCAGGTGGATCAGCGTGAGCGCAAAGCCGATCGCGATCGGCGCGGCGCCGGCCGGGGCCAGCTTGTGGGTCGATCCCATGATCACGATCAGGAAGAACGCGGTCAGCACCACTTCGGTGACGAACGCCGCAGCCATCGTGTATTTGCCATAGCTATTGGCGGCGAGCCCGTCCTTGGCCAGCGACCAGTCGGCATTGCCGCTCGCGATCCAGTAGATCACGAAAGCCGCGAGGATCGCGCCGACCACCTGGGCAAGCACGTAAAGCGGGATGTCCTTGGCCGGAAAGCGCCCGCCAGCCCACAGCCCCACCGTCACCGCCGGGTTGAAGTGCCCACCCGATACGTGGCCCACGGCATAGGCCATGGTCAGCACGGTCAGGCCAAAAGCGATCGAGATCCCCAGCGTGCCTACCCCGCTGCCCGCCAGCACCGCGGTGCCGCAGCCGCCCAGTACCAGCCAGAACGTTCCGAAAGTCTCGGCCCACAGGTTCCTGATATTGTTCATTGTCCCCTCCTTGCCGCCCGTTGTCACGACGGCGGGGAAGCTGCGCCTGCTCAGCGGGAAGGTAAACCCTGAAAAATATGACAGGTTATTGGGGCGGATTGACCGCGCGGCGGACCTGTCGCATAGGGCGCGGCACGCGTCTGCGAGCGGGCGGGTATAGCTTAGTGGTAAAGCACCAGCCTTCCAAGCTGGCTATGCGGGTTCGATTCCCGCTACCCGCTCCACTTTCCCGTTCATCGGCGTTCGTATTCGTCTGGACAAGCCCCCAAAATCCACGCTATTAGGTCAAAAGTAGGCCGCAGGCGTTCAAGCCCGTTCATGTCCAGCCGCTATTCGGTGGGGGTATGATCGGGGGGTATCTGCCAAAGGCCAATTCGATACCCCCAGCCTTGGGGGTATCCAGCGGGGCGAATCCCCGGAAGGGCTGGCAGGCGATGGCGCTCACAGATGTTGCGATCCGGAACGCGAAACCGGGCACAAAGCCGGTCAAGTTGTCGGATGGCGGCGGCATGTTTTTGCTGGTCAGCCCTGCTGGTGGCAAGCTCTGGCGGCTCAAGTATCGCATCGAAGGCCGCGAGAAGCTGCTTGCCATCGGGGCCTATCCCGAAATTGGCCTCGGCGCTGCCCGCAAGCGGCGCGAGGAAGCCCGGGCGCTGATCGCCCAAGGCAAGGATCCTTCGCGCGAGAAACAGCGCGACAAGGTGCGCTCGCGCATCCAGGCGGCTGATACCTTCACCGCCATCGCAGACGAGTATTGCTCTAAGCGCAGGCGGGACGGCGAAAAGGGCTGGTCGCCTGCCACAGCGACCCGGAGCGAATACTTGCTCTCGCTGCTCAATCCCGGCATCGGGCGGCTGGCCATTGCCGAGATTGAGCCAGCCGATGTGCTGGCGGCAATTCGCAAGATCGAAGCCAAAGGCAATCTCGAAAGCGCCCGGCGCACCCTGCAACTGGCGAGCGCGGTCTTTCGCTTCGCTGTGGCGACGGCGCGGCTGGCCTCCGATCCGACCCGCGATTTGCGCGGCGCACTGACTGCGCCGACCGTCACCCACTATGGCGCGATCACCGATGCCAGCCGCGTCAGCGAGCTGCTGCGCGCGATAGATGGTTATGAAGGGCAGGGCATGACCAAGTTGGCTCTCCAGCTCGCCCCTCATGTCTTTGTCCGCCCCGGCGAGCTTCGCCATGCCGAGTGGAGCGAGATTGACCTTGACGCTGCACTCTGGACCATCCCGGCGGGCAAGATGAAAATGCGCCGCCCCCATGTCGTGCCGCTCTCGCACCAGGCCGTCGAACTATTCCGGGAAGTGCGAACGGCGAGCGGCCCGACCGGCTATGTGTTTCCCTCGATTCGCACCCGATCGCGCCCCATGAGCGAAAACACCCTCAACGCCGGTTTGCGGCGGCTGGGCTATGCCAGCGACGAAATGACGGCCCACGGCTTTCGCGCGATGGCCAGCACACTTTTGAACGAATCCGGCAAGTGGCACCCCGACGCAATCGAGCGCGCCCTTGCCCACGGTGACGATGACAAGGTGCGCGCGGCCTATCATCGCGGCGCGCATTGGAGCGAGCGTGTGGCGATGGCCCAATGGTGGAGCGACTACCTCGATCAGCTTCGCAAGGGTGCCGACATCGTGCCGTTTCCCGATCAGGTAGCGGGATAGAGTTTCACCGGGCAAAAGGCCCGATGAGAGCGGGCCAGCGGGGAAGGTGGTAGCTCCCCGGCTGGCCCTAACCACAACCGACCGCAAGGAGTCGTATCATGGATTTTTCTGCACCTACTTCTGATCGGCGCGCATTCCTAGCGGCAGCCCCAATCGTGGTTGCGCCTGCCGCCGTCCCCGTCGCCGCACTGGCAGCGCCAGCCGACCAGTTCACCGCAGCCGTGCGCAAGTGGGAGGAGGTCCAGAACCGATTGAACGCGCATTCCTTTGCCCAGACCCACCCCGATGATCCCAAGTATGGCCACCTCTACGAGCAACATCGGGCGATTCTGGGTGACTACGAGGAGGCGCTGGGCGAGGCAATGAATGCGCGCGCTCCCGATCATTCGGCGCTAATCCGCAAATTGCAGATCATCGATCATGAAGGCCTTGGCGAGCGATACATCGACTGCCTGATAGACGATGTCCGCCATCTGGCCGGGACGGCAGGCTGACTGCACAGGGCTTGCGTTCGCTCGGACGCAGGCGGACACGCTTGCAATGCGATGGTGTAATGCGGGAATTGAATGGCTGGCCTAAACAGAGGAGCCAGCAAATGAGCGTCAATCCCAATACACCCGCCCCCCTCGCCTACAGCATAGAGGAGGCTTGCCGCGTTTCATCGCTTGGAAAGACCAATATCTATGCGCTGATCAAGGCGGGCAAACTCGATGTCCGCAAGGTTGGAGCGCGCACCCTCATTCCAGCCGCCTCGCTGCACACCCTGATCAATGGCGAGGCGGCGTGAGCCATGCGCCAGAAATGCGAAACCCCGGCGGGTAAGGCCGGGGCGTCGCGGAATCTGCTGGCTGGCCGGTTCCGCTATTCCCTTAACTCCGTCGCCATTCAGGCGCAATTCCTGATCGCAGCGCACCACGTCCGGCCCGAACTGGCCGCGATGGTCGCTGCGCTCGCTTTTGGGGGAGGGCCGCAATGACCGATCAGCCTTTTCCCGATCATCGAGCGGCGGCGCTCGCCCTGCTCACCAGCCATCACCGACTGAGCCGCAAGGCTGGACAATTCCTTGGCCAGCTCGCGGTCGATCCGACGCCCATGAGCGAAGCGCAGGCCGATTGGCTGGCCAAGCTACTTGACCGCGCGGACTTGCCGCCGCTGGCAGAGGGAGGCGCGGCATGAGCACCTATCCCGATGCACCGGGGCACCGGAACGCGGAAACCTCCATCGCCGCTGCCGACGCCATAGCGCCCAAACTGGGGCGGCTCCAGCGCATGTCAGAGAGGGCAATCCGCGATGCTGGGGAAAATGGCCTTACCGCCGATGAATTGGCGGCGCGGCTCGATATGGACCGCTGGTCAATCCAGCCGCGCACCAGCGAGCTGCGCCGCAAGGGGCTTATCCGTGACAGCGGGCAGCGCCGACCGAACTGCACCGGCAAGCTGGCCATTGTGTGGGTTGGCGCTTGATCGTTTTCGCCATGCCCAGGTCGCAGCATCAGGCCCGATTTGGCGGCACGTTTGAAACTTGCCCGAAACCGCAAAACGGTCAAGTTTCAAAGACTGCGCGCGGGCGCGGCGCACCGCTGAAAAGCGTCGTTTCCGAAAGTTGGCACGAATCATGCTATTTAACGCGCGCGCGTTTAGGTGTGGCAGGACTTTTACCGTGCACCACTGGCCGAGGCGGAGCGCGCAACCGTGCCGACCGGGAGAGCCATGCCCTGACAGCGGCCCAAGTTGGCAGTCTGAAGGCCGCTGCGCGCCATGCCGGGAGGATCGGGCTGCCACTCACCCGCATGCTCACAGTCCATTGGCAGGCCGCTGGAGTGCCTTTGGCGGGCATGGCGAAGGCGACGGGTCGATTCTGCCATCTCATGACCAAGGCGCTGGCCCGCCACGGCAACGGAACGGCTTGGCTTTGGGTGCATGAGAATGGCGACGGGAAGGGCGGACACTGCCACCTGCTCGCCCATGTGCCAGTCGCTCACGTTCCGCGTCTGACAGCCTTGCTGCGGCGCTGGCTGCGCAAGATCACCGGGCAGCCCTACTGCAAGGGTGTGATCCTGTCTCGCCCGATCGGCGGGCGGCTGGGCTTGGAGGCAGGTAATCCCGGCCTTCACGCCATCAATCTGGAGGCGGCGCTTGCCTATGTGCTGAAAGGGGCAAGCCATGAAGCCGCGTCACAGTTCGGCCTGGAGCGGCTGGAACCGGGAGGGCGCGTGATCGGCAAGCGTTGCGGCACCTCGCAAAACATCGGTGCCAAGGCACGAAAGGATCCTCTGCCATGACCGACGATCAGCACCAGCCCGAACCCGGCGAGCGAGAAAATCCGACAAGCGCGAGCTGCATGACGGCTGGCGAAATGGCGCTTCGCCCTCGCGCTCGGCACGCCATCGCATCGCACGGCTTTGTCGCTGGGGGAGTGGCGGGGGCTGTCTCTGATACCGTGGATGCCAGTCAGTTGGCGCATGGACTGGCCGCGCTGACAGGTGAGGTTGAAGGCGGCAACCTGACAATCTCGAGCCAGGTCTTGATCGCTCAGGCCCTCACGCTCGATTCGGTTTTCACCGACCTGACCCGCAAAGCAGGCAACTGCCTCTATAGCCACCCCGACGCGGGAGAGAGATTGTTACGGCTGGCACTGAAAGCCCAAGCCGCGAGCCGAGCAACACTGGCAGAGCTCGCCAAGCTGCACCAGCCGCGTGAGCAAACAGTTCGGCATGTGCATGTGAGCGAAGGCGGGCAGGCCGTCATTGCCGATCAGTTCCACCATTACGCAGGGGGGCGGGAAAATGGACAATCAGCCGGACAACCCCAAGCAACCGGAGCCGGAGCGGCTGGCGCAGGCCCCTCGCTGCCATGCCCGGACCCGTTCGGGCCAGCCGTGCCGGTCCCCTGCGGTACGAGGCAAAGCGCGATGCAGGATGCACGGCGGCAAGGGAAGCGGCGCGCCGCCAGGTAATCAAAACGCTTGGCGGCATGGTGCGCGATCGGCTGAAACGAGCCGCATCGCGGCGATGCTCAGGAGCTGGCGGCTTCAATAGCGGCTAGATGTCGCGAAAAGGTGGTCTAGGTGGAGGGATTTGAACCCCCGATCTTCCGGCCCCAAACCGGACGCTTTTCCGGGCTAAGCTACACCTAGGCGAAGCGGTGCAGCCTGACGCGACCTCACCGACGCCAGATTGGCGCTGGGCTTGGTTCTGCGTGGTTTGACGTTTGGGGCATTTTTGCGCGCATAGCAGGGCCATTTGCGGGGCGCAAATCGATCCGTGCTGGCGGCAACCGTTCGTGCTTGGGGGTATAATTGGGGGTATCTGGCGGGGAGGCGATCACGAAAATGGCTGAATTGCTTCACTATCCGGCTATTTTGTGGTTCCCGCTACCGCTCCAGCCCCTCGGTTCCTGTTCCGCTAGCGCGGAAGCAACACCGGCCCACTCCCCCTCCCGGCCACCCAACTCTAGGTTACCCTATGGGTGGCCGGGAG
>JAGXTB010000214.1 GCA_018334165.1 Sphingomonadales bacterium
CCCCCTCCCGGCCACCCATAGGGTAACCTAGAGTTGGGTGGCCGGGAGGGGGAGCGGGCCGGTGTTGCTTTCCGCGTAAGCGGAAAAGACGCTAATCCAGCCGCTTCTTCACTCGCTTCGCAAGGATCCAGTGCCGTCCGCGGCGGGTCTCTTCATAGCCATAGGCCAGCCGCACAGGCTCGGTCCGGCCCATGTACCAGAACCAGTCGGTGTGCATCGCCGGTTCGTAGTAATAGGTGTCGATCGGCTTGCCGGCGCGGTGGTTGAGCTTGTGGAAGGGGTCGCGGAAGAAATCGCCGCCTTCCAGAATCGTCATCATATGAATGCCCGGCACCGCGAAGTTGCAATTGATCAGCGCGTCCTTGCGCACCACCGCATAGCCGCAGATGTGTTCCTGGCTGTTATAGCCCCATTCGCGGCGTTCGGTGACCATGTAGCTGGCGATCCTGACGCCCTGCGGCAGCCCGTCGAGCGCTTTGAGCATCTCGGCCGTCTCACGCGAATCGCGGCTCCAGTCCATCGTGGTATAGGCGAGCCGCCCCACGAACAGCGCCGCGGCGGCCAGCACCAGCCAGCGCGGGGCCTTCCAGGCCAGCGACAGGCAGCCGACCATCAGCCCCGCAGAGATCATCCGCGCATCGACCAGATCGCCGCCGAAGATATGCCGCGGCATGGCCAGCGATGCCGCCAGCATCATCAGCGCGGCCCAGCCCAGCCGCCAGTCCCAGCGCTTGATCCACCAGGATCCCACCAGCGTTCCCACCAGGGCCAGGCAGATCAGGATCGTATGGGCATAGTCCACCTCTTGCAGCGTGCCGCGCATCGCCTGCTTCCAGATCGCCCATTTGTAGATTTCGGGGCGCGGGCCATAAGAGGGCGGTTCGCCCACAGTGCCGCCAGACAGCAACGCCACGAACGGCAGGAACAACGGCCAGGGGGCCAGGAAGGCGCGCCATGTCTTGTCCTTGGACCATTCATAGCCGAACACCATCAGCCCCAGGATCCCCCAGCCCGATACGTGGGCCAGCCAGACCACCAGTCCGATCGGCAGAAACAGCGGACCCCGCCAGCGCGATCCGTCCAGCTTGACCCACAGCGCAAAAGCGAACAGCGCCAGCGCCTGCGAGATCATGAAATTGAGGAAGCCGAGCAGCAGCGAAGGCGACCAGATGAAGCTGAACGCCAGCATCGAGGCGAGGCCAATCCGCTTCCTCAGCGTCCATTCGACCGTCAGGATCGCCAGGCCATTGATCAGCGGCAGCACCGCCGCGATCAGCCAGCCGGCCTGTTCCAGCGGCATCACCTTGGCCAGCGGCTGGATCAGGATATCGGCACCCAGGTTGCCCGACCAGCGCCAGTCAAAGCCATAGTACTGCTGCAGGAACGGGTTCGAATCGCGCTCCAGCATCACGTGGAAACGCGCCAGATGCGCCGCGTAGTCGACCATCTGCGGATACCAGCTGGTCATGAACGGCAGGCCCGACAGCAAGGTCAGCAGCAGAGCGAAGGCCCACATTTCGCGGTTGCCCGGCTCATCGCGCAGCCAGGCCAGCCGGCGGCGCGGCTTGGCCAAAGGCTGGTCACTGGATTGGGCGTTCGGGTCCAAGCGCAACTTTTCCAACTGGTGCCGGGAAAGCGCGCGGATTAGTTCGGCTTGCCGCTGCTGGCAAGGCGTAGCAGCAGGCTGCCCGGTGCGCGGGCCACCACCACGGCGCCGGCGGGCAGCGCGCTGGGTTCAGCCCCGCCCAGATACCACAAGTAATCCGCCTCGCGCGCGGGTGCGAACGCGGACAGGTCCGGCGCCGTGCCGGGGGCGAGCAGCAGGCGCTGCGAAGGGTCTGTAAATTCCAGACTGGCCGAGCGCAGCCGCAGCAAGTGGAACCCGTCGCGGGCAAAGTGCGAATTGACCAAGGCGTCGCGTTTGAGCGCCGCATAAGAGGGCGCATGCTCGAACGGATCGAGCGCCCAGCGTGTTTCATCGACCGCGACTACGCCCGCCACCCGCGCGCCCTTGGGGAGCTGATCCAGCACAGCGAGTTTGGCATCGAGTTCGCGCGATTCGGCCTGCCAGGCCAGCGTGGTCGCCGCCAGCCGGACCAGGAACAGCGCCGATGCCCCCACCAGCAGCCAGCGCGGCGGAGCCCAGTCGATCGCCAGCGCGCCCACCATCAAGGCCACCGCGACCAGCCGGTAATCGGCATAGTCTCCGCCCGCCAGATGCCGGGGCAGCAGCAGTGTCAGCCCGGCCAAGGCCAAAGCCGCCCAGCCCAGCCGCATATCGAACCGCCCACGCCGCGCGGCCATCAGCATCGCCAGGATCAGCAGCAGCGGGGTCAGGAAATCGAGCATGAACACACGGTCGCGCAGCGCCTTGATCCAGATCCCCAGCTTGTAGCTGAGCAGCGGCTGGCCATACTCGGCCACGCCCGTGCCGCCGCCCTGCCCCAGCAGCACCGGCACCAGCGGCAAGGCCAGCGGCCAGCAAGCCGTGGCCGAACGCCAGCTTTTGGCGCGGCTCCATTCATAGCCCGCGACCAGCACCCCCAGCACGCCCCAACCCGCCAGGTGGCACAGCCAGGTCAGTAGCGCCCAGGGCAGCATTGCCGCCCAGCGCCAGTTCTTGCCCTCCAGCCGCACCCACAAGGCAAAGCCGAACAGCGCCAGCGCCAGCGCCAGGCAAAAATTGGCAAAGCCCATAGCCATGGCCGGCGACCAGATCGTCGCGAAAGCCAGCACCGCACCAATCCCGATCCGCCGCCGCAGCGTCCATTCGGCCGCCACCAGCCCCAGCCCGGTCACGCCGGGGATCAGCGCCGAAATCAGCCAGGCCGCGCGCTCCAGCCCCAGCAAGGGGGCCAGCGCGGCAACCAGCAGATCGACCCCCAAATTGCCGCCCAACTGCCATTCGAACAGATAGTGCCGCGCCAGATCGGCACTGCCTGCGCCCGCCACCATCACGTGATAGCGCGCCAGGTGCGAGGCATAGTCGCCTTGCTGCGGATAGTTTGAAACGAAGAATGGCAGCATGGCCAGCACGGCCAGCGTCAGCCCCAGCGCAAGGCTCTGCCGCGGCGTGGCGGCGCCGGTTTGGCTGGAAGGCCTGGCAGGAGTGGAGGGACTCGAACCCACGGCCCTCGGTTTTGGAGACCGATGCTCTACCAACTGAGCTACACTCCTGCGGGCGGGGGTGCCTCTAGACACAAGTCTGCCAGATGACAAGCATTGCGCAAAGGTCCATAAAAGAAACACTGTGCACGGTTCCCAATTGCCCTCGCCGCTCGATCCCGAGATCCTGCTCCTGGCCTATCGCACCGGGATCTTTCCGATGGCCGATGCGCGCGCGGATCCCGAGGTGTTCTGGGTCGAGCCGCGCCGCCGCGCGATCCTCCCGCTCGATCATTTTCATTGCTCGCATTCGCTGGCCAAAGTGCTGCGACGGGGTACTTTCGAAGTGACCTGCAACCGCGCTTTCGAACGCGTGATCGCGGAATGCGCCGCGCCGCGCCGCGACGAGGGCGAGACCTGGATTTCGGGCCGGATCGAGGCCAGCTATATCGAACTGCACCGCCGCGGGATCGCCCATTCGGTCGAGTGCTGGCAGCAGGGCGAGCTGATCGGCGGGCTTTACGGCGTCGGGTTTGACCGGGTGTTCTGCGGCGAATCGATGTTCAGCCGCCGTACCGATGCTTCCAAAGTAGCACTGGCCTGGCTGGTTGCGGCGCTGCGCCAGGCGGGGGCCGTGCTGCTCGACTGCCAGTTCATGACCGATCACCTCGCCTCGCTTGGCGCAGTCGAGATCAGCCAGAGCGAATACCTTGAGCGCCTGCGCGCAGCTCAGATCCCGACCGAGGGTGACGGCGCTGCCGAAGGCTTGGGCGCGGGCGTCGCAGGCTTGGCCGCCGGGCTTGGCGAGGCCGAAGGGCTGGCCGCCGGGGCCGCGCTGCCCTCAGGCTTTGGCGCAGTGCTGGCCGCTGCCGCCGGAGCCGGGCTGTCTTCCTCGCCCGGGAACTTCATCGCGCAGTCCTTGATCCAGACGTCATAGACCGCGTGCTCGACCACGTTGAGGCTGGGCGAATTCTTGAACAGCCAGCCCGAAAAGACCTTGCGCCAGGCCAGCGGCTGATCGGCGGCTTCGCGCTCTTCAACAAAAACCTGCACGAACGCCCCGGTTTCCTGCTGGGCTTCCCACGGCAGCGAGCGTTCGCAGGTGGCGAGCTTGACCAGCACGTTGCCAACCCGCTTGGTCTCGCCGACCTTGAGGACCACGTCCTCGGTCTTGTTGTTGCGCTTGTTGAGCAGGCCGAGCGTGGCGACGCGGTCCTTGACCGGGGTGCCATATTCGCTTTCCACAATCTGGCCCGAGACATTGGAACCGGCCAGGTTCTTGGGCACTTCGGTGGCGGCGGCATCGGGATCGTCCCCGCCGCTACAGGCGGACAGCGCCAACAGCGCGGCCAGCAAAGGGACGCCGCCGCGCATCGCTCTCAAGCGTCCGGAGACCAGGCTTCGTAGTCGCCGGTCGCGGCGGCACGCTGGCCGGTCGCACCCGCCGGGCGATAGGCCGCGGGCGTGCCGGTGGCGTTCGGCGTATATTCGGTTTCCCAGATGCGCGGCGGCGGCAGGTTCGATTCGGGCACGCCATCAAACGATCCGTGTAGCCAGCCGTGCCATTCGGCCGGAACCCGGCTGGCATCGTTGGCGCCGTTATAGATCACCCAGCGGCGTTCCTTGCCGGCAAACGGATGCCCCTTGGGATAGGGCTTTTTCGCGCGGTAATAGACATTGCCTTCAGCATCCGAGCCGACCTTGACGCCGGTCATGCCGCTGTTGAACGCTGTGCCAATGGTGGCGCCGTCCCACCAGGTAAAGATCTTGCCGAGGATTCCCATGACGGCGCGTTAGAGGAAAGCGGGGGGTGCGCGCAAGGGGAACGGCTACCATTGTCGAGCGATGCGCCGCCGCCTGTCCAATCACATCGGCGACCAGCAGCGTCAGGCCTGTGACCGCAGTCTATTTCGCGCAATGTATCGAATTTGGATTAACCGGTTTCAGAGGCTTGCAGTCTGACCGTTTTTCCGGAATGATAAATTCGAGATTCTCGGCTCAACCTTCCCAAATAGCCTGGTGAAGCAGGCCTAGGTATCAATAAAGGGGGCTAATTTCGATGCGTGTGTTTTTTGCATGCTTGCTGGCGTGGTTCACACTTTCAAGTGCACCCGCTTTTGCGCAAGGGAAACGGCCGGTTGTGGCCATCTATGAAATCGAAGACCTTAGCGGCAACAATTTGGCACCGCAATTTTCGACGATGATCGAAACCGCGATTACCGGCACCAACAAGTTCCGGGTGATGGAACGTTCGGGCATGAACAAGCTGCTGCGCGAACAAGGCGGTGCGAAGGCCGGATTGCTGACGACCAATCGCCCTGGCAAAGTTGGCGGCTTCGAAGGGGCTGACTATTTGGTCTACGGCACGATCACCACGATTTCGGCCAAGCAGAAGTCCAATTTCGGCGCTTCGCTGCTGGGCGGGCTGGGTAACAATGGGCCTTCGCCGAACTGCTCCAACACTGTCGCCAGCCTGGAAGCCGACATCAAGATCACCGACGCCAACACCGGTGAGGTCCGCTATGCGACCCGGATCAGCGAAGTGCAAAAGGGTTCGACCAGCTGCGGCACGGCCGGCCAGATCGATACCGCAGCCTTGCTGCGCGGCGCGGCTGACAAGGTTGCGACCGGACTGGTGATCACGATCTATCCGATCCAGATCGCTGCGGTCCAACCCGATGGCTCGTTTGTGCTGAACTATGGCGCAGGTGCCATTACCCCCGGCGCGATCATGACCGTGTTCCAGAAGGGCGAATCGATCGTCGATCCGGCCACCGGCGAAGTGATCGGCAACAACGAGACGCCCTTTGGACAAATCCAGATAACCGACGTCCAGCCGCGATTTTCGAAGGCAGTTCCCGTGTCCAATTTCGCTGTCATGCCGCCGGTCGGCTCGATTGTTCGTGTGGCAACACAAGCCGAATTGAGTTCGGCGAAGAAGAAGAAGAGATAGCATGCATTTTCGACTCTGGATCAGGACCCTGGTCCTTGCCGTTTGCGGCCTGACGCTCGCCTGTGCAGCCCCTGCCCAGGCCCAATCGGCGGCACGTTTCACCATCGGTGAAATAACTTCCAAGGAAGAGTGCAAGTACTTCCTGGAAAGCGAGTACCAGCATGCCGCGGTGGCCACGCCGTGGCTTTACGCATCGAAAACCAGCTGGCGCAGTTGGTGGGTCAAGGATTGCGTCAGCCGTTTCCAAACCATGCGCAGCAGCCTTGAAGCCGCGCTGGCATCAACCGGTCGCTTCGCTGTCGGGCCGGGTGGTTACCGTATCAGTGTGACGATCCAGGACGTCAGCGGCGGAGGCCCGGCGCCTGCCAACCCGCCGGTCGGCGACCGCGGCTATGCCTTTTCCAAGACCGGGATCTACACCAGCTTCACCGTGACGGTCATCGATGGCAGTGGGCGCGTGATCCATGGCGGGCTTGCGACCAAGACCGTCGAGACCGGGGCCAGGATTAATGCCGATGGCAGCTATGCCGCCACCAGCATGACCGGCGATGCGGTGTATGGTGTGCTTCAGAACGAAATCGCCCTGGCGGTCGCCCGGATCGTTGCGTTCAAGGTCGTTCCGCTGGCGGTAACCGATCTCGATGGTGACCGGATTGCGCTTAACTATGGCGCGCCGCTGCTCAAGTTGGGTTCTTCGATCAATGTGCCAAGCGGATCAGGCTTGCGTTCGCTGCGCTATTCGGTGGTTTCAGCGGCCAACGGCTCCGCAATTGCCGAGGTTGAAGGCGATGTAGATACCTCATCGGTTAGAGTGGGCACTGTCGTGACTTACGCTGAGGAAGACGATCCGGCAGCAAACGGGCGGCGCTATGATCGGATGAAGTTACCCTAGCCTCACCACTCAATCACATCTCCAGCAACGATCCCCAGCTCCGCCGCGCGGCCGCCGGGCAATTCGAGGACGGCTTTGACCGGGCCGGCCGACTGGAGCTGGGTTTCGTCGTAGGGTTTGGCATTGGCGGCGATGTTCAGCACCGTGCCGTCGGGGGCGATGAACAGCAGGTCGAGCGGGATCACCGTGTTGCGCATCCAGAAACCGGCCGGGCGCGGCGGGTTCATCGGGAAGAGCATGCCTTCGTTCGGGCCGAGCTTTGTGCGGAACATCAGTCCCTGGGCCTGCTGCGCAGGGGTCTGCGCCAGTTCGACGCGGAAGCGGTGGACCTTGCCCTGGCTGGTAATGGTCAGCGGCACCACGCTGAGCCCGCTTTCGGCATGGACTGCCGGAGCCTCTGGCGTGCCTTGGCCCTTGCACCCGGCAAGTGCCAAGGCGAACGCGGCGAGGATCAGTCTGGTTTTCATTCCCCGTCCTCTTCCCCTGCGGCCCAGTCCTCGGCCTCTTCGCGGTTCGCGGCACTCACCAGCACGCGCGCCATGTCGAGCGGATGCCCGGCGCGCAGCATCGCGGCAAGCTGCTTTTCGCGGGTCGGGCGGTCGGGCAGCTCTGCCCCGAACGGGCCGAACCGGCGCTTCTGCGCGAGCGCCAGCGCGGCGCGGCGCTGGTCGGCTTTTCCGGCGCGGACTTCCTCGCGCACTCCCTCGCCGATCCCGGCTGCGTGGAGTGCCTGGCCGACCCGGCGCTGGCCATAGCCGCGGCGCAGCAGGCTGCCGCTTTTGGCCCGGGCATAGGCCAAGTCATCGACATAGCCGGCCGCAACGAACCGTTCGACCAGCGCGCGCAGCGGCGGATCGCCCTCGCCCTCCCAGCCGCGCTCGCGCAGCTTGCGCCTCAGGTAGTCCTCAAGCTTGGCCGCGCTGGTCGCAAAGCGCGCCACATAGTGCAGCGCCAGATCGTTCAACCGCACGGAATTGAGCGGTTTGGGAGCTTTCTTGGGGGGGCGCATGGTTTCCATTGGCCTTATTCGTGCCACACTCAGGCGCAAATGGGGAGGCCGGGGTTGCAGGCCTGAATACAGGCCTGTGGTGGAATCACAGTGCGGTTCGCTCCACATTCAGGCGAATCACATTGAAAAGAAACGGGTTTTATCGCGCATGACCGACGCCGCCACGCTTGTGAACGACGCCGAATTGGCCCTGGTGCCAACGCCCAACATGGACCTCTTGCCGCGCCGCCTGTCCGACTTCGCCACATTCGGCGAAGCGCTGGACTATGCGGCCAAGGGCAAACGCGGGCTCAATTTCCACGATCCGCGCGGCACGCTCAAGCGCGCCTATCCGTTCAGCGAACTACGCCAAGACGCGCTGGCCGCCGCGCGCCGCCTGATCGCCCACGGGATCGGCAAGGGTGACCGGGTTGCCCTGATCGCCGAGACCGGGCCGGAGTTCGCCGCGCTGTTCTGCGGCTGCGTCTATGCCGGGGCCTGGCCGGTGCCGCTGCCGCTGCCGACCAGCTTTGGCGGCAAGGACGCCTATGTCGATCAGCTGGCCGTGCAGATGGCCAGCAGCGATCCCAAGATCCTGTTCTACCCCGGCGAAATCGCCGAACTGGCCCACCCCGCGGCTGAACGGCAAGGCTGTGAGGGGCTGTCCTGGCAGGACTTTGCCGCGCGCCCCGCGCCGGATTGCGAGCTGCCCCAGGCCAGCCCTGACGACATCTCGTACCTGCAATATTCCTCGGGCTCGACCCGCTTCCCGCACGGCGTTGCGGTGACCCATGCGAGCCTGCTCAACAACCTGGCCGGTCACGGCGAGGCGATGCACCTGGTCGATAACGACCGCTGCGTATCCTGGCTGCCGTGGTACCACGACATGGGGCTGGTCGGCTGCTTCCTCTCGCCGATCGCCAACCAGATGTCGGCCGACTACCTCAAGACCGAGGATTTCGCCCGGCGTCCGCTCGCCTGGCTTGACCTGATCAGCCGCAATCCGGGCACCACGCTCTCTTATTCGCCGACTTTCGGTTACGACATCTGCGCGCGGCGCATTTCCAGCCAGAGCAATGTCAGCGAACGCTTTGACCTGTCGCGCTGGCGGGTCGCGGGCAACGGGGCCGACATGATCCGCCCCGACGTGATGCAGGGCTTCGTCAATGCCTTCGCGCCGGCCGGCTTCAAGGCCAGCGCCTTCCTGCCCAGCTACGGCCTTGCTGAAGCGACCCTTTCGGTCACGATCATGCCGCCGGGCGAAGGGATCCGCGTCGAACTGGTCGAGGAAGAGCGCCTGTCGGGCGTAACCCGCGACCTCAGCCGTCCGGCCCGCTACCGCGCGATTGTCAACTGCGGCAAGGCGGTCAAGGACATGACGCTCGAGATCCGCGGGGCCAAGGGTGAAGCGCTGGGCGACCACCACATCGGCAAGGTCTGGTGCAGGGGCCCCAGCGTGATGCTGGGCTATTTCCGCGACGCGGAAGCGACCGGGGCCTGCCTGGTCGATGGTTGGCTCGATACCGGCGACATGGGTTACATGGTCGATGGCTATCTGTTCATTGTCGGCCGCGCCAAGGACATGATCATCATCAACGGCAAGAACCACTGGCCGCAGGACATCGAATGGGCAGTCGAGCAATTGCCCGGCTTCAACCACGGCGACATCGCTGCTTTCTCGGTCGAAACCGAAACCGGCGAGGAATCGGTCGCCGTGCTGGTCCACTGCCGCGTCTCCGACCCCGAAGAGCGCCAGAAACTGCACGACACGATCCGCGACAAGGTCCGCTCGATCCTGGGCCACCCGGCGATCGTCGAACTGGTCCCCCCGCGCACCCTGCCCCGCACCAGTTCGGGCAAGCTCAGCCGGGCGAAGGCCAAGAAGCAGTACCTTTCGGGCGAGATCGAGCCGATCAGACTGGCGGCCTGAGCGCACTCCGGCAGCGGTGTCGCAGGTCTGCCAGAACGGAATGGTTCACGCAGAGGTCGCAGAGAAGAAAGTGGAGACGCAGAGAAGTCTGCGTCTCCACTTTCTTCTCTGCGACCTCTGCGTGAACTAATCTGCCAGTTGAGCCACAGCGCCAAAGGTAGAAGGGATGCGCGCCCACCTGTTTCAACCTACCAGGCCGAAAGCGCCAACCCGCCCAAAGCACTAACCGCCAGCACCCGGATCACGCCCCACTTCAACCGGAAGATCAGCAGCGCGGCCAGGGCGGCCAGCACTCCGGCGCGCCAGTCGAAGCTGGTGAGCTGGGGCAGGTCGATGCGGAGCGGGCCGAGGGTGACTTTCTGGCCCTCGCGGAACAGCACGTGGAGGCCGAACCAGAGCGATAGGTTGGCGACGACGCCGACCACCGCGGCGGTCACGGCGGCCAGCGCGCCTTTGAGCTTCTGGGCCCGCTCCAGCCGCTCCATCCACGGGGCGAGCGCGAAGATCCACAGGAAGCACGGGGCGAAAGTGACCCAGGTGGTGAGGCCTGCGCCGATGAGGCCGGCGACCAGCGGGCTGAACGGTTCGGGGCTGCGATAAGCGGCGAGGTAGCCCACAAATTGCGTGACCATGATCAGCGGGCCGGGGGTGGTTTCAGCCAGGCCCAGCCCGTCGGCCATCTCGCCCGCGCTGAGCCAGCCGTAGTTGCCGACCGCCTGCTGCGCCATATAGGCCAGCACCGCATAGGCGCCGCCGAATGTCACCACCGCGAGCTTGGAAAAGAACGCGCCGATCTGCCACAGCACGTGGTCCGGCCCCAACGTCAGGAACACCGCCAGCATTGGTGCGGCCCAGACCGCGCCGCCTGCCAGCACCGCGCGCAAGGTCTGCCCCCATGGGCGCGGACTATGCGGCGGGGGAGCCGCAATCGGCCCCAGCGCCAGCCACTGCGGCCTGAGCGCCGCCGCCAGGGCGCCCAGCAGCCCCGCGCCCAGCAGCAGCAGCGGGAATGGCAAGGCCAGCACGAACAGCCCGGCGAAAGCCGCCAGCGCAGTGCCGCGCATCAGCGGCGTCTTGAGCGCGCGGCCCGCCAGCCGCAACAGCGCCTGAACCACCACCGCCAGCACCGCCGCCTTGATCCCCAGGAACAGCGCGGCGAACCAATCCAGCCCGGCGGCAAAGCCATAGAGCATCGACAGCGCCAGGATCACCAGCGCGCCGGGAATCACGAACAGCAGCCCGGCGGCGAGCCCGCCCTTTACCCCGTGCAGTTTCCAGCCGATCCAGATCGCCAGCTGCTGCGCCTCGGGTCCGGGCAGCAGGTGGCACAGGTTGAGCGCGTGGAGGTATTGCTCTTCGCCAATCCAGCCGCGCTCTTCCACGATCTCGCGGTGCATCAGCGCGATCTGCCCGGCCGGCCCGCCAAAACTGAGGCAGCCGATCCGGGCGGAGACCCGCACCAGCTCAGAGAAGGAGGGGGCGGTCATTCCGGCGGCAGAACCTTTTCCAATGGTTCGAGAGCATTAGGCCCAAGGGGCGGAGGTGGCCAGCCATTTGTCCCCAATTCGGAGCCGCTGCGAAGTTGCAGAAGGCCCCGAATCGCGCCAGTTTCGTCGCCAATCGCGTTTGGTTGCCACTTGGGGGAGCGGGCAATGGCCAGTACTGTGTCTGACAAGGAAAGCTACGGCGTTCTGATCAACTGGGGCTTGCAGAGCCTGGGATCGAAGCTTGACCTCAAATTGCAATGCGCCGGATCGACCCGCTGCGACGATCGCGTGGCGCTGGACGATCACCATATCGTGATGACCCGCGAGCAGGCCGCAGTGCTGGCCAATTACCTTTTCGAAGTCAGCGGCCAGACCCCGCCGCGCGCTCGCCGGGGCCTGCTGGCGCGCTGGTTCGGGTAAATTGGCGCTTTCCTACACCGCGTCAGACAGGCATCCTCAGCCGATGCCAAAACCACCCAGGCCGCGATGAACCGCGCCGCGATCCGTTTCCGCCCCTTCCCCAAAGCCGCGCCGCCAGCGCGGCTTTGGCGCATCTGGGGCTTGTTCTATGGAAAACTCATACCCCTTGCGCGCATGTGTTTCATCAACTTGCATTTTTCGCAATTGCCACGCCGGGACCAAAGCGCCCGGCAAACGGCTACTTGCCCCACGTGTCTTATCTTGATAACACAGCTTGCAACTTTGCCCCATGCACTCCACATTGAGGCAACGACCACTGCAGATGGACCCTAATGCCATGGCCACCACGCCGACTGAAACCGCAACGATGTCTCCGCTGAACCTGACCCCGCCCGAGCCGGTGCCGGTGGTCGCGCCCGAAGCTGCTGCCGGGCTGGTGCCGGTCTCGAAGGAAGAGAAGTCGAAGCTCGAAACCAAGGTTGATGCCTTTGTCGCCGATCTGGTCGCCTCGGACGCCAACTCGCCCGAGTTCGGCCGCAAAATCGATCAGATTACCAACATGGGGCGCAAGGAAATTGCCACCGCGGCGGGCATGGCCAACCGCTTCCTCGACCGTCCGGTCCGGGCGATGGACAAGGACGCCGGGGTCGGCGCGAACCTGTCCGAGCTGCGCCGCACGGTGGAAGAGCTCGATCCGGGCAAGGCCGGCCAGCTTTCGACCGGGCGCAAGATTCTGGGCTTCATCCCCTTTGGCAACACGATGAAGCGGTACTTCAATAGCTACCAGTCGGCCCAGACCCACATCCAGTCGATCCTTACCCACCTCGCTTCGGGCAAGGACGAGCTGCTGATGGACAATGCCGCGATCGACGTTGAACGGCAGAAGCTGTGGGAAGCGATGGGTCAGCTGGAGCAGATGATCCACATCTCCAAGACGCTGGACGCCAAGCTGGAGGAAACCGCTGCCGAGCTGGACGCGACCGACCCGGCCAAGGCCAAGGCGCTGCGCGAAAGCGCGCTGTTCTATGTCCGCCAGCGCACCCAGGACCTGCTGACGCAAATGGCGGTATCGGTGCAGGGTTATCTCGCGCTCGATCTGGTCAAGAAGAACAACGTCGAACTGGTCAAGGGCGTGGACCGCGCCAGCACCACCACCGTGGGGGCGCTGCGCACCGCGGTGACCGTGGCCCAGGCGCTGACCAACCAGCGGCTGGTGCTCGAACAGATCACCGCGCTCAATTCGACCACTGCCAATATTATCGATTCGACCAGCACCCTGCTGCGCGACCAGACCGGGCGGATCCACGAACAGGCCGCCAGCTCGACCATCCCGGTCGAAGTGCTGCAGCGCGCGTTCCAGAACATCTATGACACGATGGACAATATCGACACCTTCAAGATCAAGGCGCTCGACAGCATGAAGCAGACGGTCACCACGCTGTCGGCCGAGCTGGAAAAGTCCAAGGGCTACATCGCCCGCTCCGAAGGCGCAGCGCAGGCCGCCAAGTCGCTTGAAGGGCCCAGCATTCTCAGTCTGGAGGGCTAAGTGGCCGGCGAAGCCCATCAGTCTGACGTGATCATCGGCGCCGCGCGGCGCAGCCTGGTCGATCAGCGTGCCGGCGGCCGCCGGGTGCTGCCGCAAGGCGCGCGGGCGATCAAGCGCGGACACTTTGGCCGCAAGCTGCGCAATGTCGCGCTGGCGGTGGGCGGAATCTGGCTGGGGCTTTCGGTGGTGGGCTCGATCATTGGCGGGATTGGCTGGGAAGGCCTGCTGCTGGGGATCGTCGTGACCGGGGGCGCGGTCTGGGCTTTCGGCAAGTATCCGCGGATGAAGCCGCCGACGATCGCCGATCTCGATCCGACGCAGACCGACGTGCGCAAGCTGGTCGGACAGACCGAGCTGTGGCTGGAAAGCCAACGCCCCGCCCTGCCAGCCCCGGCGGTGCAACTGGTCGACCAGATTGGCCACCAACTCGACGTGCTCGGCGCGCAGCTTGCCCAGACCGACCAGGACCACCCCAAAGCGGGCGAAGTGCGCAAGCTGGTGGGTGAACATCTGCCCGGCCTGATCCAGGGCTATCGCCAGATTCCCGAGCAGCTGCGCTATGAAGAGCGCGCCGGATCGAGCCCCAACAAGCAGTTCATCGACGGCCTTTCGACCATCAGCGCCGAGATCGACAGCGTCACCCGCCAGCTTGCCATGGGCTCGCTGGACAGCCTGGCGATCAAAAGCCGCTATCTGGAATACAAGTACGGCGAAACAGGCATGGACGGCGAAAGCCAGACCTGATGCGGATCCCGATTCCGCACAAGCTCGGCCGCGAGGAAGCCCGCCAGCGGCTCCATTCGCGCAGCGGCGAAATCGCCGGGATGATGCCCGGCGGCATGGCCGATGTCACCGTCACCTGGCCGCACGAGGACCGGATGGAACTCCAGATCGCGACCATGGGCAAGACCGCGCAAGGCAGCGTCGAGATTGGCGATGACAGCGTGGTATTCGAGATCGACTTGCCCGGCGGGTTGTCATTCGTTGAACCGATGATCCGCAGCGCGGTTGAAGCCAAGGGGCAAAAGCTGCTGGGCTGACAAGCCGGGCAAGCTAGGTTTCAGGTAAACACAGCCAAAGGGCGCGCATGAACAACAAGTTTCGCCTCCCCGCCCTGGCGCTCGCCGCGTTCTCGCTCAGCGGCTGCGCCGCGCTTTCGAAGCACCCGGTCGGCAATGTCGCCGTGCCGCAGCCAGCCAAGTCGGTTGAACTCAGCCGTTACCTCGGCCGCTGGTATGAACTGGCGCGCTATGAACAGGGCTTCCAGAAGGACTGCGAGGGCGTGACCGCCGACTATGCACTGCGCGCCGACGGCAAGATTTCGGTGCTCAACAAGTGCCGCAAGCCCGACGGCAAGCTGAAGGACGCCAATGGCAAGGCCAAGATTGTCGATACCGCGACCGGGGCCAAGCTCAAGGTCAGCTTCTTCGGGCCTTTCTACGGCGACTACTGGGTGCTTGACCGGGCCGAGGATTACTCCTGGTCGATCGTCGGCGAGCCCTCAGGCCGGTATCTGTGGATCCTCTCGCGCGAGGCCAATCCGGGCCAGGCCAAGCTCGATGCGCTGATCGGCCGGGTCAAGGCGCTGGGCTATGACACCAGCATGCTGCGGATCACCAAGCAGCCCTAACGTCCTCCGCTCAGCAACACATCGACCACGCCGGGATCGGCCAGGGTCGAGGTGTCGCCCAGGTTGCTGACATCCCCCTCGGCGATCTTGCGCAGGATCCGGCGCATGATCTTGCCGCTGCGGGTCTTGGGCAGGCCGGGGGCGAAATGGATCACGTCGGGCGTGGCGATCGGACCGATTTCCTTGCGGACCCAGGCCACCAGTTCCTTGCGAATTTCCTCGCCTGGCTCCTCGTTGGCGTTGAGCGTGACATAGGCATAGATGCCCTGCCCCTTGATCTCGTGCGGCATGCCGACCACCGCGGCTTCGGCGACCTTGGCATGGGCAACCAGCGCCGATTCGACTTCGGCAGTGCCCATCCGGTGGCCCGAGACGTTGATCACGTCATCGACCCGGCCGGTGATCCAATAGGTTCCGTCCGCATCGCGCTTGCAGCCATCGCCAGTGAAGTAGAGTCCCTTGTAGGTGGTGAAATAGGTCTGGAAGAAGCGGTCGTGATCGCCCCAGACAGAGCGCATCTGCCCGGGCCAGGACTGGCGGATGCAGAGGTTGCCCTCGGTTTGCCCGAACAGCTCGTTGCCCTCGGCATCGACGATCAGCGGCACCACCCCGAACATCGGAAAGCTGGCCGCGCCGGGCTTCATCGCATGGGCGCCAGGCAGCGGGGTCATCATGCAGGCGCCGGTTTCGGTCTGCCAATAGGTATCGACCACTGGGCAGCGTTCATCGCCAACCACCCGCCAGTACCATTCCCAGGCCTCGGGATTGATCGGCTCACCGACCGAGCCGAGCAGGCGCAGCGACTTGCGGCCGGTTGCCTTCACCCAGTCGTCGCCTTCGCGCATCAGGGCGCGCAGCGCGGTGGGCGCGCCATAGAAGATCTCGACCTGGTGGCGATCGACGATCTCCCAGAAGCGGGAATGCGTCGGATAGTTCGGCACGCCTTCGAACATCACCGTGGTCGCGCCATTGGCCAGCGGGCCATAGACCACATAAGAATGCCCGGTGACCCAGCCCACATCGGCCGCGCACCAGTAGACTTCGCCGGGACGGTAATCGAACACGTATTGGTGGGTCATCGCCGCCCAGGTCAGGTAGCCGCCGGTGGTGTGGAGCACGCCCTTGGGCTTGCCGGTTGAACCCGAGGTGTAGAGGATGAACAGCGGGTCTTCCGCGCTCATTTCTTCAGGCTCGCAGTGCGGTGAAACAGCATCGCGCAGCTTGTCCCACCAGTGATCGCGACCTTCGACCATCCCCACATCATTGCCGACATGGCGCACCACCAGCACTTCGCTCACCGAAGGGCAGCTGGCCAGGGCCTCATCGACATTGGCCTTCAGCGGCACCAGTTTGCCCCCGCGCATCCCGGCGTCGGCGGTGATGACAATGTTGCTGTCGCAGTCCTGGATCCGGCCCGCGAGCGCCTCGGGGCTGAACCCGCCGAAGACAATCGAGTGGATCGCCCCGATCCGGGTGCAGGCCAGCATTGCCATCGCGGCTTCAGGAATCATCGGCATGTAGATCGTGATCCGGTCGCCGCGCTTGGCGCCCAGGTCCTTCAGCGCATTGGCCATCCGGCAGACTTCGCCGTGAAGTTCGCGGTAAGTCAGCTTGCGCTGCTGGGCGGCATCGTCGCCTTCCCAGATGATCGCCACATCATCGCCGCGCGTCTCAAGGTGCCGGTCGAGGCAATTGGCCGAGACATTCAGCGTGCCCTCGGAGAACCACTCGATCCCGAAATCGGCTTCGTTGAAAGAACATTTGTTGAGCTTGGTCCACGGCCTGATCCAGTCCAGCCGGGCGCTCTCTTCGCGCCAGAATGCCTCGGGCGTTTCCAGCGCCGCGCGGTACTTGTCGGCATAGCGCTCGGCATTTATGAAGGCGCGCGCGGCCCATTCAGGCGTGACGGGATGGATGCTGGCCATGACTCTCTCCGGATTCGTGCTTTCGCCGCAGTTACGGACCCGCCGAGCCCAGCGTCAACCGCTAGGGGCGCGCTCAGAAGAAGAACTTCTGCTGCCAGTAGAAGGTCGAAGTGATCGGATCGCCCGCGCCGTTGGTAGCCGGACGGAAACGCAAGCGTTCCATCGCGAGCCGACAGGCGACCGCGTCGGTACCGGGAAAGCCGCTGCTCTTGTAGACCCGGCAGCCAGTGGCACGGCCAGAGGGGCTGACCGTCAGCGCGAGGATGGTCGACTTGCCGATCCGCGCCTCACGCCCGCCGGGCGGCAGCGGGAAGTCTGAAGCGCGGTCGATCTGGCCCGAGATATGCGCGGCCTTGCTGGGTCGACCGCCGCCCGGCCCATTGCCGTCCCCGCCGCTGCCCGGGCCGCTGCCGGGGCCGCTGAGCCCGGTGCCCGCGCCCTGGTTGGCCGCGCCTGAAGTGTTGGCGCTGCCGGTGCTGGCCGCCTTGGGCGCCGGAGACTTGGCAATCGGCACCTTTGGCTCGGGCGCCTTGACCTCACGCGCAACGGCTTTCTTGCCGGGATCGCCGGCCGCTCCGGCTTTCGCCGGTTCGGGCAAAGGTTCCGGCTTTGGCGGCGCGGTGATCGTGACAGTAAAGGTCGAAAGCACCTTCTCGACCGCCTTGGCCGAGAACTCTGGAGCGAAAGCGCGGACCAGGCCGAGGATCGCCAGCACATGCAGCGCCACCACCAGCAGCGCCACACCAAACCGGGTGCGCTTGGGCGGTTCGGGGTTATAGTCGTCCTCGTCGTCCATCGCCGGACTATGCCATCGCGTTGCTTTCAGGGCAAATCTATCCGGAAACCGCGCGAACCTTGACCCCATCCCTCACCTTTTCGCCGGGATGAAGGATGACCTGGTCGCCATCGTCCAAGCCGTCGAGCAATTCGGCTGCGCTGTCGTTCATCTGGCCGACCTTGACCCTTTTCAGTCTGGCCCGGCCATCGCCGTCGATCGCAAAGACCGCCCAGCCTTCGCCCCGGCGGAACAGTGCGCCCAGCGGCACTTGCCGCACCTTGGGCGCGGCCCATAGCTCGACCCGCACGGTCACCCGGTAGCCATGCCCCAGCCGCTGCCAGGCCGCGCGCGGATCGACCAGGTCGATCACCACGTTGACCCGCTGTTCTTCCACGCCGAGCGCGGAAATCTTGGTGAAGCCGAACGGTTCGACCAGCCGGACCCGTCCCCTTAGCGGTGCCTCGCCGCCCCAGGCGTCGATCGTCACCCCGGCACCCGGCCGGACCTTGACCGCATCGGCGGACAGCATGTCCGACACGATCTCTATCGCGCCCGGATCGCCCAGTTCCATCAGGTGGGTCCCGGCCACGACCGGGCTGTTGCTTTCCTCCAGCACGCGCAAGACCGTACCCGACACCGGCGCAAGCACGCGCACCACTTGCCCGCGCGGCGGAGCGCCCGTGCTGCGCAGGCTGGCCTGTGCAGCCTGCAGCGCATGAAGCGCGGCATCTTCGCCCTGGCTGGCGGCGGTGCGCGCGGCACGGGCCTGGGCCAGCGCCGCTTTCGACTGGTCATAGCGCGCGCGCGAGACGAATCCGGCGGGCAGCAAGGCCGCCACGCGGCCGAAATCGGCCTGCGCCAGCTGCTCGGCCGCGCGGGCTTCCTGGACCCGCGCCCGGGCCGCAGCCAACTGGGCCAGCAACCCGCCGATCCTGGCGACGGTGGTCGCATAGGACCGGGCATCGACCGGAGCGGGCGCGACCGGCTGGATTTCGGCCAGCAGGGTCTGCCCGCGCACCACTTCGGCCCCGGCCTTGAACGGCACGCGCAGCAGCTCGCCGGTGACCGGGGCGGCCAGGGTGTAAAGATCGCGGACGCGGGTTTCGCCGATATCGTCGATGGTCACGGCCATTGGACCACTGACGATCCTGGCCGCTTCGACTTCGAGCGCGGGCTTGCGCAGCATGGCCCAGGCAGTCAGCGCCAGCGCCAGCACGATCAGCACTGCGACGATCCGTGGTCCGGTGATCATCTTGCGGTTCATGATCACTCCCGAGTCTTGAGTGCCCTTACCAGATCGAGCCGGTCAGCGCTGCGGCGGATCAGCCAGGCGGTTGCCGCAGCAGCCAGCGCCACTACCACCACGCCTTCGCCCAGCGTGCGCGCGCTGACCGCCGAGGGGATCAGGAACAGGTCCGAAGAAAAGCTTGCGGCGATGTAGCGCGACAGGGCCACGCCCAGCGCCAGTCCCAGCGGTAGCGCGGCCAGGGCCAGCAGCGCCTGCTCACCCAGCAGCACGAAGCCCGCCTCGCCCTTGCGGTAGCCCAGCACCCGCATCGAAGCGAGGTCGCGCGCGCGTTCGGACAGGCTGATCCGCGCCGAGGTATAGCTGACCCCGACCACAATCAGCATCGCGAACAGCGTGTTGAACAGGGTGACGATCCCCATCGATTCGGCAATCGTCTCGCGAATTCCCCGCAATGCCGCGCTGGCGACCGATACCCCCGCGACCATCGGAGTCTGCTTGAGCGCGGTGTAGAGCGCGCCCAGCTGCCCCGGCTCAGCCATGATATAGGCCCCGCTCGCAACCTCGCCTTCGTGCAGGTACCGGGCCAACGCGCCGCGTTCGATTGCCAGTGACGCCCCCAGCGGGACATCGATCACTTGCGCTACCTGCACGGAAAAACGCTGGCGTTCACCTTCGGTCACGCGGACATCGATCGTGTCGCCGGCGCGTGCGTCGAGCTTGCGGGCCAGCTGGCTAGAGATGATCACACCGTGACGCGATGGCTCGATTTGCGTGCCGTCCAGCGTCACCAGTCGCATCAGTTCCGCCCCTTGGGCCAGCCCCAGCAGCGTCTCGCGGGCGCGGTGCGGACCGCGGGTCAGTTCGACCGGGACTCCGCGCCAGGTTTCAATCCGTTGCACGCCGGGCAGCGAGGCCAGTTCGCGCAGGACATGAGCGTCGCGCGGTTCGGCGAAAGTCAGCGACAGGTCGGCGCGCTGGCCACGCTCGAATGTCAACTGGATCATCCGGTCGATATTGTCGGTCGAACTGGCCGAAGCGACATAGAGCGCGCAAGCGGCGGCCAGGCCCGCAACGCTGGCAAGCGAACGCAAGGGGCGGCGAAACAGGCCGCGCAGGATCATCCGGCTGGGTTCATCGGGCATGATCCGCACCACCCGGTCCGAAATCCCGCGGCGCGAATAGCGCGGCGGTGAAGGCGGGCGCATCGCTTCGGCCGGGGTCAGCCGCTGCGCCCGCCAGACCGCCATGGCCGCACCCGCCAGGACCGCCAGCAAGGCCAGGCCAGCCGCGATCAGGTAGATGTCGATCCCGGCTACGAACGTCAGGAACGGGAAGGAATAGAAATCCTGATACATCCCGGCGATCCCCCGCCCCATCCAGGCGCCCAGGCCCCAACCGGCGAGCACGCCGCCCAGCGACAGCAGCAGTGCCAGCTGGGCATAGTGCGCGACGATTGCCGTGCTGCGATAGCCAAAGGCCTTGAGCAGCCCGATTACCTCGCGCTCGGTATCGACCAGCCGGGCGAGCAGGATATTGAGCAGGAAGGCCGCGACCCCCAGGAAGATCGGCGGCAGGATTTCGACCGTGGTGCGCAGCTGGTCGATCTCGCTCGACACGAACCGGTCGGAGACCAGCAAGTCGCGGCCATAGGCCCCGGCCGCGCCATATTGCGCGGCGGCCAGATCGAGGCGGCGGATCACCTCGTCCTTGCTGGCCCCCGGTGCAAGATGAACCAGCAGCTCGTTGAAACCATCGCGCATGTCGAGCGCGGCGCTGAGCGGTTCACGGCCCATCCACAGCACCGCGAAGCGGCGGTTGTCCGGGAAGATCTGCCCTGGGGCGACGGCATAGACATATTCGGGCGATAGCGCTGTGCCGACCAGGGTGAGCTCGATCCGCTTGCCGTGGACCAGCGTCGGCAGCCGGTCACCCAGCGAGAGTCGCGCGGCCTTGACGAACAGTTCGCTGGCCACGACCTCGTCTCCGCGGCCATCGCGAGGCAAGCGGCCCGAGCGCAGGACCAGGCGGTTGAGACTGACCGGCAGCGAGTGGATCCGCGCCGAAACCGGCTCGGCAATCCCGGCAACGTCGAGCGTGGCATGGGCCGAAACCCGGCTCTCCACCCCGGCGATCCCGGGCAGCGCGCGCAAGTCACGCACAAGGCTGTCAGGCGCGCGGCGCAGCGGCGCCCACAGGTCGGCCAGGGCATAGCGCTGGTAATAGGCCTCGCGCGTCGCCTCCAGGCTGCGGATCATGCCATAGGACATCACCACCATGCCCACGCCTGCGGCCATGACCAGCGCGATCGCCAGCGCCTGCGCGCGCAATCGCCACAGATCACGCAGCAGCTTGGCGGTCAGCGGCGGCACACCCTTGATCACCAGCTCAGCTCCGCCGGGCTGCGCCGCACGGCATTGCGGCTGTGCGAAGCAATCGCGCCATCGGCAAAGCGGATCACCTCGTCCGCCATGTCGGCGATCACCGCGTTGTGGGTGATGATGAACACCGTGGTCCCAACCTCGCGGTTGATCGTGTCGAGCGCGGTCAGCACCCGCGCGCCGGTGGCGCTGTCGAGCGCGCCGGTCGGCTCGTCGCATAGCAGCACCGCCGGGCGCTTGGCGATCGCGCGGGCAATCGCGACGCGTTGCTGCTCGCCGCCCGAAAGCTGCGCCGGGAAATGATCGAGCCGGTCCTCCAGCCCGACCATGGCCAGTGCCGCTTCGGGTGCCATCGGGTCCTCGGCGATATCGGTGATCAGCTGGACATTCTCGCGCGCGGTCAGCGAGGCGATCAGGTTGTAGAACTGGAAGACAAAGCCGATCGACGCGCGGCGGTATTCGGTCAGGCCATCGGCATCGAGCGCGGTCAGCTCAAGATCGCCGAACCAGGCCTGCCCGGAGGTCGCGGCATCGAGCCCGCCAAGGATGTTGAGCAGCGTCGACTTGCCCGAACCCGAAGGGCCCAGCAGCACCAGCATCTCGCCCTTGTGCACGGTCAGGTCCACCCCGCGCAGCGCGTGGACCGCAGTGGCACCCTCGCCATAGGACTTGGTGAGGCCCATGCTGCGATAGATCGCCTCACCGTGGTCCATCACCGGTGCTCCTTGCCCCGATGCGCCTTGCGGTGCGCGGCATAGCTTTCCAGCACCTTGCGCATTTCGGCAATCGCCTGCTGGCGGCGGGCCTCGTCGTCGATCCTCGCCAGGTCGCGCTTCAGCCCGGTGACGAAGTCGGCATAGCTGTTCTGCCAATCGCGACCCAGCGCCGCGGTCAGGTCGGTGCGGCCGGTCTTGGTGCGCCGGGCCGGGGCACCAGGCGGCAGGTCATAGCTTTCGCCGATTTCGGGGATCATCGGCCTGATCCCCGGCACTCGCTGCACCACCAGCCTGGCAAGCGTTTCCAACGCTTCGCTTTCGCCGTGGACCAGGAACAGGCTGCCCGCCACCGGCGCGCGCGCTACAATCCAATCCAGCAGCTCGCCCTGATCGGCGTGGGCGGAGTACGAGTCGATCCGCCGGATCGTCGCGCGGACCATCACGTCCTGTCCCGAGATCCGCACCCGCCCGGCGCCCTCCAGGATCACCCGGCCGAGCGAGCCCTGGGCCTGGTAGCCGACGAACAGCACGGTCGATTCGCGGCGAAACAGGTTGTGGATCAGGTGGTGGCGGATCCGCCCCGCCTCGCACATCCCCGAAGCGGCCATGATGATCGCCCCCGACACCGAATTGAGCCGGATCGATTCCTGGACGCTCTCGACGAAGTGGAAGTTGGGGCAATTGAACGTGCAGTCGGGATCGACGTCCTCCAGATCGTGGGCATGGCGTTCGAACACCCGGGTGGCCTGGCTTGCGAGCGGACTGTCGATGAACACCGGGACATGGCCGATCGCCTTGGTCCGGACCAGCTCGGCGATATCGAGCAGCAGTTCCTGCGTGCGTTCCAGAGCGAATGTCGGAATCACCAGGTTGCCGCCGCGCGCCAGTGCGCCGCGGATTTCCGCCTCAAGCAGTCTGCGCCGGGCCTCGATCGAAATCTGTTCGCGCGCGCGGTCACCATAGGTGCTTTCGCACAGCACATGGTCGAACCCGGCCGGGCTTTCGGGATCGGGGTGGAAGGCCTTGTTGTCAGGGCCAAGGTCGCCCGAGACCAGCACCCGTGTCCCGCCAGCCTCCAGCTCAGCCGAGGCCGAACCCAGGATGTGCCCGGCATTCCACAGCCGGACGCGAAAGCCAGGCGCGGGTTCGAACCATTCTTCCAGCTCGACCGGGCTGCATTGCCCCCAGGCGGCGAGTGCATCGGCTTCGGTGTAGAGCGGCTCGAACGGTTCCTCGCCCGCGCGGTCGCGGCGGCGGTTGCGCCGTGCGGTATCCGCCTCCTGGATCCGCCCCGCATCGGCGAGCATGTATTCGAGCAGGTCGGCGGTTGGCTGGGTGCACCAGATTCGTCCTTCGAAGCCTTCGGCGACAAGGCGCGGCAGCAGGCCCGAGTGGTCGATATGGGCATGGGTCAGCACCACCGCATCGACCTTGCGAGGATCGAACCCGAAGGCCCCTGAGTTCAGCCCTTCCAGCGTGCGCGAGCCCTGGAACATCCCGCAATCGACCAGCACGCGGGTCTTGCCCAGCACGAACTCATGGCACGATCCGGTGACCGTGCGCGCCGAGCCATGGAAGGTGAGCGAGAGCGGTTTGGTCATGGTGCGAAAAGTGATCCTTGCCGATGCTGCTGGCAAGCAGGATAGGCCAATTCACGGCCCGGTGGATTGACCCCGGACAAACCGCGATCCACAGCCCTGCCGCGCGGGGCGGTTTGCTTTGGCCGCCCTTGAGGCTAAATATCGCGGATGGATCAGCCTCTTGCCCTCAACCGCCGCTCACTGCTCCTCGGACTGGGCGTCGGTGCGGTCGGCCTGTCGCTAGCGGGCTGCGCGGCGCGCAATTCGCTGCATTTTGCCAACTGGGACAACTACCTGGGCGAAACCACCCTGGCGGATTTCAAGGACGCCAGCGGGATCGACACCAAGCTGAGCGTGATCGCCAGCGAGGATGCGCTGTTCGACCAGCTCAAACAGGGCGGCGACTTGCCCGACCTGATCATCGCCTCGAACCGGATGGTCGAGCGGCTGACGGAAGCCGGGTTGCTCGCCACCTTGACCAAGGCCCGGCTGCCCAACCTGCGCAACCTCGATCCGCGCTTTGCCGATGCCAGCTATGATCCGGGGCGCAAGCATTCGGTGCCTTACACCTGGCTGGTCTATGGGATCGGCTATCGCAAATCGGCGGTGCCGGTGCCGCCCAAAGGCTGGAAAGACCTGTTCGCCAATCCGGTCTTTGCCGGGCGGATCGCATTGCCCGCCGATCCGGCCGACCTGTTCCGGATCGCGGCGCGCATTATGGGCAAGGGCCCCAATGCGATCACCGCCGCCGATGTTCCGGTCCTCGCCGATCTGCTCAAGGCGCAGCTCGCCCGGATCAAGGCGTTCCATAGGCACGAAGGCCAGGACCTGTTGCTGGAAAAGAAGGTCGACCTGGTTGCCGACTTCAACGGCGACCTGGCCCAGGTGATCCTTGAAGATCCCGATCTGGCTTTCGTCATGCCCGAAGAAGGCAGCGAGCTGACCTGCGACAACCTGTGCATTCCCAAGGGTGCTGGCGCGGCCGAGAATGCCCACCAGTTCATCGATTTCGTGCTGGGTGGGCAGGCCGGCAGCGTTATCTGCGAGACGATCCTGTTCCCCACCCCCAACCTCGCTGCCAAGGCGATGATGGAGGCGGCTTACCAGCAAAGCCCGGTGCTGTTCCCGCCGGCCGAATTGCTGGCGAAGAGCGAATATGCGCGCTGGAATGCCGAACTGGATCAGGCGATGGACAAGGCCTTCAAAGAACTGCCTCAGCCCTTGAACAAGGCCGGATAGGTCACTTTCAGCTTCTTCACCTTGGGCACGTCCCAGCGCAGGATATAGGGGTGGCGCGGGTTCTTGCGCATGAAGTCCTGGTGATAGGTCTCGGCCGGATAGAATTGCCCGCTCTCGATTTTGGTGACAATCCGCCCACGAAACAGCGGCTTGGCGTTGAGCGTCTTGATATAGGCCTCGACGAATATGCGCTGCTGGGCATTCTGCGGGAACACCGCGCTGCGATAGGAGCGGCCCTCGTCCGGGGTCTGGCGGTTGAGCTGGGTCGGGTCGTGAGCGACCAGGAAATAGACCCCCAGCAGATCGCCCAGCGAAACCTTGGCGGGATCATAAGTCACCCGGATTGCTTCGGCGTGGTCGGTCTTTTCCGCTGAAACAAGGTCATAAGTGGCATCACTGGCAGAGCCGCCGGCATAGCCCGAGACCACATTGGTGACGCCCTTCACATGTTCGAACGTAGCCTCCATGCCCCAGAAGCAGCCCCCGGCCAGCACAATGGTATCGGCATGGGCGGTGCCCGGTGCTGCAAACAGCAGCAGGACGGCAAGGGTCGGTCTCAACATCAAAAGTCTCCTTCGCCCCTCATTCGTTCAGGTCCCGCAATAGGTTACATGGTTCGGTGAACCGTCGGGTGCGCCCCCGGCATAACGCTCCAATCCCTCGCGGAAATCGAACGGGCGGCTGACCACATCGAGCAACATCAAGAACGGTGCAAGGTCTCCGGCTTCGGCTTGGGCCAGCGCGGCGTCGACCAGGTGGTTGCGAGGGATATGGAGCGGATTGACCGCATCCATCGCCGCCTTGCGCGCGGCCGGATCACGCGGTTCCTCGGCCAAGCGCGCCTGCCAGCGGGCATACCACTCACGCAGCACATCACGGTCAGTCAGATGTTCCTCAAGCGGCACATAACCAGCACTCAAGGTGCCTGAGATCGCCCGGAACAGCTGGGTGAAGTCAGCCTGCTGGCCTTCGAGCGCGGCGAACAGGTCTTGCGCCAGTGCGAGGTCGCCCGCGCGCTCTTCAAACAGCCCCAACTTGGCGCGCATTTCGCGCAGCCAGTGTGCCTCGTACCGCTCCGGCCACTGCTCCAGCATCACCCGCGCCGCCTCGGTATCGGCTTGGTCCACTTCGGCAATCGCCTCGATCAATGCCGAGGCGAGGCGGTAGAGGTTCCAGCGGCAGACCAGCGGTTGCTGGCCAAAGGCATAGCGTCCGCCGCGGTCGATCGAGGAGAAGACTTGTCCTTGCGAATAGCCATCGAGGAAAGCGCAAGGTCCATAGTCGATCGTCTCGCCCGAAATCGCGACATTGTCGGTGTTCATCACTCCGTGGACGAAACCCAAGGCCATCCATTTGGCGACCAGCCGCGCCTGCACCTCACAGACCGCATTGAGCAGCGCCAGCGGCCGGTTCGCTTCATGCAGACGTTCGGGGAAATGGCGTTCGAGCGCATAGTCGGTGAGCTGCTCAACCGCCTCGCGGCCCTTGTGCGCGGCGGCCCATTCAAAGGTACCGACCCGCAAGTGGCTGGCGGCGACGCGGGTCAGCACCGCGGCGGGGTGCGGCGTCTCACGCCAGATCCCCTCGCCGGTCGCAACCACAGCCAGGCTGCGGGTACTGGGAACGCCCAGCGCGGCCATCGCCTCCGACATGACATATTCGCGCAAGGCGGCGGCGAGCGTACACTTGCCATCGGCCCCGCGCGAATAGGGCGTCGCGCCCGAACCCTTGAACTGCAAGTCGAAGCGCAGCCCATCGGGCGCGATCACTTCGCCCAGCAGCAGCGCGCGGCCATCGCCCATCTGCGGATTGAAAGTACCGAACTGGTGCCCGGCATAGGTCAGCGCAACCGGCTCGCTTCCCGGCACCGGATCGCGGCCCGACAGCCATCCGGCGAGCACATCTTCGCCCGCTTCGCGGCCCGGCAGGCCCAGCCGCGCGGCCAGGGCATCGTTGAACATCACCACTTTGGGCGCGGTCGGGGTCGCGGCCTGCCAGGGCTGGTAGAACCCCGCGAGGACCCGCGTCAGGCTGTTATCGAATGCCCAGAGGGACATGTCAGCTTTCTACCTTCTCCAACGACAAGGCGTTGATGCAGAAGCGCAGCCCGCTGGGGGCCGGACCATCGGGGAAGACATGGCCCAGATGCCCGTCGCAGACATTGCAGACCGCTTCGATCCGCTGCATCCCGTGGCTCTGGTCGAGGTGATAGCCCACCACGCCTTCGGCCACCGGCTCGCCGAAACTGGGCCAGCCGGTGCCGCTTTCGAACTTGGCCGCGCTGTCGAACAGTTCGGTCCCGCAGCCCGCGCAGGCATAGAGCCCCGGCACGAACAGGCTGCACATATCGCTTGAGAAGGCCCGTTCGGTCCCGGCCAGGCGCAGCACCTGGTACTGATCGGGCGTCAGCGCTGCGCGCCATTCCTCTTCGCTGCGCTGATCGCGGCGCGGCGGCGGGTTGGCCTCGCCGCGTGCGAGGCGGATTACGTCGGTCCAGTTCATCGCGAATCTCCTGCTTCGGTCCAGTCCGAGCCAGTTCGCTGCAGATATGGGGCCGGCTACAGTGAATGCCAAGCAAGGAAGGGATCAACCGGCTTCGTCACCTCCCCCTTGATGGGGGAGGGATACCGAAGCTTGGCGACTTGTCGCCTAGCGCAGGTTGGGTGGGGGTGATGGTGCGGCCTTGTGCAGTGTTAGGCGGAGAGATCACCCCCATCCAACTGCGCCTAGCGAACAAGTTCGCAAGGCTCCGTATCCTTCCCCCATCAAGGGGGAAGAGAGGGAATGATCAAAACAACCGCGATCCATTCGGCACCCGCCGGTCGGGCGAAAACAGGATCACTGCGCCTTCCTCGTCCCCGAACCCCAGGGTCAGCACTTCGGACATGAATTTGCCAATCTGGCGCGGGGGGAAGTTGACCACGGCGGCCACCTGCCGCCCGGGCAGTTCCTCCAGCGCGTAACGATCGGTGATCTGCGCGCTCGATTTCTTCACGCCTATGGCCGGGCCGAAATCGATCACCAGCTTGTAGGCAGGCTTGCGCGCTTCGGGGAATGGCTCGGCGACAAGCACCGTGCCAACGCGGATGTCCACTGCGAGGAACTGATCAAAGCTGATATCTTCCTCGCGCGGGGCATCAGCGGCGTGGCTGAGGTGCATGCTATTCCAGCTCCAGGATCACCGCATCGACTGCCAGGCTTTCGCCCTGCTTGGCATTGATCGTCTTGACCGTCGCGGACTTTTCGGCGCGCAGGATGTTTTCCATCTTCATCGCCTCGACCACCGCGAGCGGCTGCCCAGCCTCGACCTTGTCGCCTTCCTGCACGTGCAGCGCCACCAACAGCCCGGGCATCGGGCAGATCAGGAACTTTGACAGATCCGGCGGGATCTTTTCGATCATATGGCTGGTCAGCGGGGCCAGCCGCGCGGGCAGCGCCTGAACCTTGTGGACCCTGCCATGGGTAGTGAGTTTCAGGCCGGTGCGGGTGACTTCGACTTTCACCCCGTAATCCGCATCCCCCACAGAGGCTTCGACCATCCGCTCGCCCGGCGTGTATTCCATATCGAGGTCGAGCGCCTCGCCATCGACGGTCACGTCCTCGTCCAGGCTGACCGCATGGGTCACCCCGCCGATGGTCACTGACCAGTCGTAGGGCGGCTCCAGCGTGCCATCGAGCTGCTGGTCGATCTGGCAGGCCCGGTCGGCCCGCGCGGTCATGATGAACCCGGCGATCGCGGCGAGGTGTTTGAGCGTGTCAGCCGAAGTAGCCGCACCGGTGAAGCCGTCGGGATATTCCTCGGCAATGAACCCGGTGGTCAGCTCGCCCGAGCGGAAGCGCGGGTGCTGCATGATCGCGCTGACGAAATCGATGTTGTGGCCAAGGCCCTCGATCTCGAAGCGGTCAAGCGCTGCAATCTGAAGGTCGGCGGCTTCGCTACGGGTCGGGGCCCAGGTGATCAGCTTGGCGATCATCGGGTCGTAGAACATGGAGACTTCTCCGCCTTCCATCACCCCGTCATCGACGCGGATGTAGCCCTGCGGCATCTCGACTTCGCTCGATGCGAACGGAGGTTGGGAGGAAACGGAATCCAAACCAGACCCGTTCGTGTCGAGCGAAGTCGAGACACCGTCGGCAAACGGGGCTTGGGTTTTGTCCGCGAGGGGAGGATTGTAACGCACCAGCCGCCCGGTCGAGGGCAGGAACCCGCGATAGGGGTCTTCGGCATAGACCCGGTTCTCGATCGCCCAGCCTTCGATCTTCACATCATCCTGCGTGATGCTGAGCTTCTCGCCAGCGGCAACGCGGATCATCTGTTCGACCAGATCGATCCCGGTGATGCATTCGGTGACCGGGTGTTCCACCTGCAGGCGGGTGTTCATTTCGAGGAAGTAGAAGCTCTCGCCGCTGGGGTCCGCGCCCGAAACGATCAGCTCGACCGTCCCGGCGCTGTAATAGCCCACCGCACGCGACAGCGCGACGCATTGCTCGCCCATCGCCTTGCGCATCTTGGGCGTGACGAACGGCGAAGGCGCTTCCTCGACCACTTTCTGGTGGCGGCGCTGGATGCTGCATTCGCGCTCGTTCAGGTAGAGCACGTTGCCATGCTGATCGCCCAGGATCTGGATCTCGATGTGACGCGGACCCAGGATGAATTTCTCGATGAACACGCGGTCGTCGCCGAACGAGTTCAGCCCCTCGCGCTTCACCGCCTCAAAGCCTTCGCGCACGTCCTTTTCATCATAGGCGAGGCGCATGCCCTTGCCGCCGCCGCCGGCGCTGGCCTTCATCATCACCGGATAGCCGATCTCGGCCGAGATCCGCACCGCGTGCTCGGTATCCTCGATCTCGCCCACGAAGCCGGGGACAACATTGACTCCCGCCTCCTTGGCAAGCTTCTTGCTCTCGATCTTGTCGCCCATCGCGGCAATGGCATTCACCGGCGGGCCGATGAAGGCGATGCCGTTCTTCGCCAGTTCCTCGGCGAACGAGGTCCGTTCGGACAGGAACCCATAACCCGGATGCACCGCCTCGGCCCCGGTCTGTTTGCACGCCGCAATGATCTTGTCCGCGATCAGATAGCTCTGCGCGGCGGGCGACGGGCCGATGTGTACGGCTTCGTCCGCCATCTGCACAAACGGCGCGCGGGCATCGGCATCCGAATAGACCGCGACGGTCTGGATACCCATCCGCCGGGCAGTCTTGATCACCCGGCACGCGATTTCGCCACGGTTGGCGATGAGGATTTTTCTGAACATTCTATTTGCCTCGTAATTTGGCGAGTTTGGCTTTGAACTCTGCTTCGAGTTGTTCCCAGCCTTCGCCGAAATGAGCTTCCCGATGATGATTAGCGCACAGTGCAATTACGTTTTCGAGCGTATCTGGTCCCTGCTTTGCAAGGCTGATGATGTGATGCGCTTCGACGTAGAATCTGCCGTCCGGCTTCCTAAAGCCAACAGCTCCGCAATGCTCACATTTGCCGTTCGCACGGGCTAAAACCTCCTGCCGAACCTTTTCATCGCGAAGATAGTAGATTGCCGCATACTTGGCTCTGCCCGGCTGCTCATTGCCGATTACCGGCACTTCAAGATCATCGATCGCAGAACCGACACTCGTGAAACCTGTCTGCAGTGCTTCAGTGGTGATTGTACCGACAATCGTTCCAAGAATCTTCTTGCCTTCACGCCTCACGCGAAGTGCAAGCAGGGTCTGCCTGTCAAAAGAACGCCGCTTTCGTGGAACGGTCAGCGGGTAGATTGGTGTGCATTTGACGCCATACGCAATCAAATTGTGTTCGATTGTGGCATCTAAAAGACGAAGGATTTCGCGGCGACCATGATCGGAAGATGGCACAACCTCGGTGTCATCCCAGAATTCATATGTTTGGCCGTCAAATCGGATTTCGTTATCCCAGATCGTGAATAAGGTTGAACGCCCGTCATTGC
The DNA here is from genome assembly GCA_018334165.1 of Sphingomonadales bacterium. Lineage (GTDB taxonomy): Bacteria > Pseudomonadota > Alphaproteobacteria > Sphingomonadales > Sphingomonadaceae > Novosphingobium. The sequence continues at coordinate 30,762 of JAGXTB010000214.1, forward strand.
CTAGCGCAGACCACGACCATCTCATATTTTTGAGTGGGAAGCCTATCGAGCTGCAAAATCCAGAAAACGACGTCGAAGATGGTTCGATAGTTTTCTCCAACTTCCTTAATGTGAACCCCATAGATCGAATCTGAGGCTCACAATCATTGGTTTTGAATGATCGGGGGCGGATAGGAGGCTGGTGCGCCGAAGCCCAGATCGCTTTGATAGGATACTCGGCTCCCCCATGGACGATCCACGTGGTTACCGACCCGCGACCTGCAGCATACTTCTTCAAGAACGCTTTCTCACCGATGCGCTCAAACTCGGAGATTCGTTCGAGAATGTCGGCCTTACTAACCATTCACCCCTCCACCGGCGGCATATTGTGCCCCAGCAGCCGCAACATATCCGCCGCGCATTCAACCACGTTGGTGCCGGGACCATAGATCCCCTGCACGCCTGCTTCGCGCAGGAAGTCATAGTCCTGCGGCGGGATCACCCCGCCGGCAACGACCTTGATGTCGGGGCGGCCGGCATCCTTGAGCAGGCGGACCAGTTCGGGGACCAGCGTCTTGTGCCCGGCGGCGAGCGAGCTGGCGCCGATGGCGTCAACGTCTTTCTCCAAGGCCAGTGCGCAGGCTTCCTCAGGCGTCTGGAACAGCGGCCCGCTGGTCACGTCGAAGCCCATGTCGGTGAAAGCGCTGGCGATCACATTGGCACCGCGGTCGTGGCCGTCCTGGCCCATCTTGGCGACCAGCAGCCGCGGGGGGCGGCCGAGGCGGCGGGTGACGGCTTCGACGCCCTGCACCACCTGGGCATAGCGCGCGTCGGCGGCATAGGCCTTGCCGTAAATCCCCGTGACCGGGACCGGCTGGGTGCCATAGCGCCCGAATGCGGCCTCCATCGCATCGGAAATCTCGCCCAGCGTGGCGCGCTGGCGCGCGGCGCGGACGGCATATTCGAGGAGATTGCCGCCGGACTTCGCGGCGTGGGTCAGCTCTTTGAGCGCGGCCTGACAGGCAGATTCATCGCGCGCTGCCCGCGTCGCTTTGAGCCGCGCGATCTGCGCATCGCGCACCGCGTGGTTGTCCACTTCCAGCGTGTCGAGATGCTCTTCCTTGGCGAGCTTGTACTTGTTGACGCCAACGATCACGTCCTCGCCCTTGTCGATCCGCGCCTGCTTGGCGGCGGCGGCCTGCTCGATGCGGCTCTTGGGCATTCCAGAAGCGACCGCCTTGGTCATCCCGCCCAGGCCATCGACCTCTTCGATCAGCTTCCAGGCTTCATCCACCAGTGTCGAGGTCAGTGCCTCAACGTAGTAGGAGCCGCCGAGCGGATCGACCACCTTGGTGATCCCGCTTTCCTCGGCCAGCACGATCTGAGTGTTGCGAGCGATACGGGCCGAGAAATCGGTCGGCAAGGCAATCGCCTCGTCGAGCGCGTTGGTGTGGAGGCTCTGCGTGCCGCCCAGCGTCGCGGCCATCGCTTCGATCGTGGTGCGGATCACGTTGTTGTAGGGGTCCTGCTCTTGCAGCGAGACGCCGCTGGTCTGGCAGTGGGTGCGCAGCATCTTGCTCCGCTCGTCCTTCGCCCCCAGCCCATCCATCACCCGGTGCCACAGAGTGCGCGCGGCGCGCAGTTTGGCGACTTCCATGAAGAAGTTCATGCCGATGCCGAAGAAGAAGCTGAGACGGCCCGCGAAAGCATCGATATCGAGCCCCGCCGCCATGGCGCGGGTCGCATATTCCTTGCCGTCCGCAATCGTGAAGGCCAGTTCCTGCACCGCGGTCGCCCCGGCCTCGTGCATGTGATAGCCCGAGATCGAGATCGAGTTGAACTTGGGCATATGTGCCGAGGTGTAGGCGATGATATCCGAGACGATCCGCATGCTCGGCTCGGGCGGGTAGATATAGGTGTTGCGGACCATGAACTCTTTCAGGATGTCGTTCTGGATGGTCCCGTCGAGCTGGGCCTGATCGACCCCCTGCTCCTCGCCCGCGACAATGAAAAACGCCAGGATCGGGATCACCGCACCGTTCATGGTCATCGAAACCGACATTTGACCCAGCGGAATGCCGTCGAACAGGATCTTCATGTCCTCGACAGAATCGATCGCAACCCCGGCCTTGCCGACATCGCCGACCACGCGCGGGTGATCGCTGTCATAGCCCCGGTGCGTGGCGAGATCGAAGGCTACCGACAGGCCCTTTTGCCCCGCAGCGAGGTTGCGGCGGTAGAAGGCGTTTGATTCCTCGGCGGTGGAGAACCCGGCGTACTGGCGGATCGTCCACGGGCGCCCGGCATACATCGAGGCGCGCACGCCGCGGGTGAACGGAGCGAAGCCGGGCAGGCCGGGATCACCAGCGTCTTCCGCCGTGTAGAGCGGCTTGATCGGGAACCCTTCGGGAGTATTCCAGGTCAGGTCCTTGCCTTTGACCTCTTTGGCCGCTGCGGCCTGCCAGTCGGGTACGGTCGGTTTGGTCATGTCATCTCTCAGGCGGCGGCGCTGGGCCGGGCCGACACGCGCGCGTGCCATTGGTTCAGGTGGGTGAGATCATCGGGCACCGGCATGCCGATGAAGGTCGAGAAGTCGATCGTGGCAAGCAGCAGAATGTCGCTGATGGTGAAGTGATCGGCGGCGAGAAATTCGCGCCCCGCCAGAGACTCATCGAAGAACCGCATCGCATCGACGATGCGCGGACGGTTTGCCTCGCCCCATTCGGCGATCCGGCCGGGCAGCCGTTCGGTGAACTTGTGGGTATGGACCCAGACCGCGCCGACCGGCGGCATCAGCACCATCTCCACCCGGCGGTTCCACATCTCGACCAGCGCCTGTTCCTTCGCGCCGGTACCGAACAGCGGCGGCTCAGGGTGCAGGCCTTCCAGATAGCGGCAGATCGCCACGCTTTCGGCAATCACCGTGCCGTCATCCAGTTGCAAGGCCGGGGTTTGCCCGCGCGGGTTGAGCGCAATGAACTCATCCGATTTGTGCTCACGCGCCGGGATCGAGAGATCGCGCATTTCCAGCGCGATCCCTTTCTCCGCCGCGAAGATCCGGACCCGGCGCGGGTTGGGCGCGGGGTTGGGGCTGTTGTAGAAGATCATCTGTTTCTCATTTCCCATGTTCCGTTCGCATCGAGCGAAGTCGAGATGCCGCGAGCTGTGTCTCGACTACGCTCGACACGAACGGGTGTGGCTTACCTACCCTTGAACTCGGGCTTGCGCTTTTGGAGGAAAGCCATGCCGCCTTCCATCGCATCGGCGCTGGCCCCGGCGATCCGCTGGCCTTCGGCTTCGGCGAGCAGGACCTGCGGCAAGGTGCCGTCGAGCGCGGTGGCAATGTTGGCCTTCATGGTCGCATAGGCCAGCGTCGGCCCTTCGGAGAGCCGAGTGGCGAGCGCCATCGCCTCGTCCATCAGCGCTTCGTCGGCCATCGCTTTGTAGATCAGGCCCCAGTCCTCGGCCTGTTCGGCCCCGATCTTTTCGCCCAGCATCATCATCCGGGTCGCACGCGCCCGGCCGATCGCGCGGGCCAGCAGCCAGGTCGATCCGCCATCGGGAACCAGCCCGATGTTGACGAAGGCCTGGAGGAAATAGGCGCTCTTGCCCGCCAGCACAAAATCACCGGCCAGCGCAATCGAGCAGCCCACGCCCGCCGCCGCACCGTTGACCGCGGTCACCACCGGCACCGGGCAACGCAGGATCTGTGTCACCAGCGGGTTATAGAAATTCTGCAGCGCACGGTGGCTGCCGCCCTTCTGTTCGAGCGGGCTGCGTTCGCCCCGTGCGGCCAGATCCGCGCCCGAGCAGAAGCCCTTGCCTGCCCCGGTGATCACCACCGCGCGCGCGTCGCCCAGGTCATAGAAGGCCGCGCCCAGTTCCTCGGCCAGCTGGATCGAGGCGGCATTGAGCCGCTCGGGCCGGTTGAGCGTAAGCTTGAGCACATTGCCGACGCGTTCGGCCAGGATGGTTTCGTAGGTCATTCAGAATTTCCTCTCAATTCCGTTCGTCCCGAGCGCAGTCGAGGGATCGCAGCACAATCCAAGGCCCGTTCGCATCGAGCGAAGTCGAGATGCCACGCGCGGTGTCTCGACTTCGCTCGACACGAACGGAGCTAGGGAAAAGACGCGATCCCTCGACTGCGCTCGGGACGAACGGGGTGGTTTAATGGTCAGCGCGAGTCTCCATAATCTCAGTCAGCACCCCCTGCATGTCGCGGGGATGCACAAAGAAGATCAGCGTGCCATGCGCTCCGATCCGGGGCTCGCCCAGCACGCGCTTGCCCATGGCTTCAAACTCGGCCTTGGCCTTGTGAATGTCAGGCACTTCGTAGCACATGTGGTGCTGCCCGCCCGCCGGGTTCTTCTCAAGGAAGCTGGCGATGCTGGTGTTGCCAGGCAGCGGCTCGATCAGCTCGATCTGGGTGCCGTTCAGCGCGCCATCCGCGCCCGGCGTATCGACGAAGCAGACCTTCACCCCCTGATCGGGCAAGTCGAACGGTTCGTGGATCTTCGTCGCGCCCATGACATCGCGGTAGAACACAGCGGAGTCCGCGATCGAGGGCGTGGCGACGCCGATGTGGTTCAAACGGCCGAGTTTCATGGTGTTCCTCCGATCACCCTACCCTTCAGGGGAGGGGCAGTGAGACTTGGCAGCTTGCCGCCTAGTCGCAGCGGGGTGGGGGTTCGACGTCGCGTGCGAAACGCAGCGCCGAACCCACACCCCCACCCCAACCCCTCCCCACCGGGGAGGGGCTTTGGTTGCGTTGCCACGCCGATGTGGTTGAGCCAGCCCAGTTTCATGGTACTTCCCTCGGTTCAGACTTTGAATTCGGCGAAGACAGTTTCCTGATCGTTCATGATGCTGACGGAAATATCCGTACCGTTGGCCAACGCTGCCATTTGCGGCGTGTTCTCGAAGATGGAGGAGAGGATGTGCCGTGCGTCATCAGCGAAGGTATCGTCACAAACAATCGTGATAATGATGTTCTTCGCGCTGGCCCCGCGCCGCTTTTTCCACTCCACCAGGGTGCCCCCGGCCTGTGATATTTCGGAGAGGTAATGCTCTTCTCCCTCGGGCGCAATTGAGACGATCGCAGCAAAGCTCTTCTTAAACAGCCCTTCTTTCTTAGCGAATTCCTGTATTTGCATGAGATTTGGCTCTCCTTAGTCCGCCTAAAGCGGAATATTATCATGCTTCTTCCACGGATTCTCCAGAACCTTGTTCCGCAGCTTGCGCAGCCCCAGCGCAATCCGCCGCCGGGTATTGCGCGGATGGATCACCTCATCGATGAACCCCTTGCTCGCCGCCACGAACGGGTTGGCAAAGGCGTCTTCATATTCCTTGGTCCGCTCGGCAATCTTGTCGGGATCGCCGATGTCCGAGCGGAAGATGATCTCGACCGCGCCCTTGGCGCCCATCACGGCGATTTCGCCGGTCGGCCAGCTGTAGTTCAAATCGCCGCGCAAGTGTTTTGAGCTCATCACGCAGTAGGCTCCGCCATAGGCCTTGCGGGTGATCACGGTGATCTTGGGCACGGTGGCTTCGGCATAGGCGAACAGCAGCTTGGCGCCGTGCTTGATGATCCCGCCGTATTCCTGCGCCGTGCCGGGCAGGAAGCCGGGGACGTCGACGAAAGTCAGGATCGGGATTTCGAAGCAATCGCAGAACCGCACGAACCGCGCGGCTTTCTTGCTGGCGTTGATATCGAGCACGCCGGCCAGCACCATCGGCTGGTTGGCGACCACCCCCACGGTGCGGCCCTCAACCCGGCCGAAGCCGACGATTATATTGGCGGCATGGCCGGGCTGGATTTCGAAGAACTCGCCCTCGTCCAGCACCTTTCGCACCACTTCGTGCATGTCATAGGGCTGGTTGGCATTGGCCGGGATCAGCGTGTCGAGGCTGTCCTCGATCCGGTCATAGGGATCGCTGGTCGGGCGTTCGGGCACGCCGGTCTGGTTGCTGGAGGGCAGGTAGTCGATCAGGTCGCGCGCGGTCAGCAGCGCCTCGATATCGTTTTCCAGCGCGAGGTCGGCGACCGAGGTCTTGGTCGAATGCGTCACCGCCCCGCCCAGTTCCTCTTGCGTGACGATCTCGTTGGTCACGGTCTTGACCACGTCGGGGCCGGTGACGAACATGTAGGAGCTGTCCTTCACCATGAAGATGAAGTCGGTCATCGCCGGCGAATAGACCGCCCCGCCCGCGCAAGGGCCCATGATCAGACTGAGCTGCGGAACCACTCCAGATGCCAGCACGTTGCGCTGGAAAATCTCGGTATAGCCGCCAAGGCTGGCGACCCCTTCCTGGATCCGCGCGCCGCCGCTGTCATTGAGGCCAATCACCGGCGCGCCGACTTTCATCGCCGCGTCCATGATCTTGCAGATCTTCATCGCGTGGCGTTCGCTCACCGCGCCGCCGAATACGGTGAAGTCCTGGGCATAGACATAGACCAGCCGGCCGTTGATCGTGCCGCTGCCGGTCACTACCCCGTCGCCGGGGATGGTCTGGCCGGGCATGCCGAAGTCGACGCAATTGTGCTCGACGTAGGACCCGGTCTCCTCGAAGCTGCCTTCATCGAGCAGGATCGACAGCCGCTCACGCGCGGTCAGTTTGCCCTTGGCGTGCTGGGCATCGATCCGCTTTTGCCCCCCGCCCAGACGGGCAGCGGCGCGGCGGCGTTCCATTTCGGCGATATTTGCGGACATTCTCACCCCATCGAAATGATCGAAGCGTGCTGGATGCGGCGGGAATGGGGCAATGTCCAATGTGAAATTGCAAAGTTGCGAAGTTCATGTTTGCAAAATTCCACGAAGCGGCCTAACTTCTTTGCGATCTCATTTTCTCTTTGCGCTCTTTGCGAGAACCTTTCTTTGGTTCGGGTTCTCGCAAAGGGCGCAGAGGGCCGCAAAGATCGCAAAGGGGCTGCGCAATGGTCAAACGCCGCATTTTTGCCGGGAACAGATTGAAAGCGCTGCGCGCCGAGCGAGGGTTGAACCAGGCTGCCATGGGGGAGCTGCTGGGCATCTCCACTTCGTACCTTTCGCAGCTTGAGCATGATGATCGCCCGCTCACGCCGGTGCTGGTCGAGCGCCTGGCCCGCGCCTTTCCGCTCGACTGGCGCGAGATCGGGGCGGGCGAGGCGGAGACGCGGCTGGCGGCGCTGCGCGAGGCCAATGCCGATCCCTTGTTCGCCCAGCCGCTCGACGCCGCGCAGCTCGCCCGCTTTGCCGAGCAGCAACCCGCGCTGGCCGAGCGGTTCATTGCGCTGCACGAAGCCTATCGCCGTTCGGGCCAACGGTTGCAGATGGTCGATGAGGCGCTGTCGGCCGAAAACACCGGCGGCTCGCGCCTGCCGTGGGAAGAAGTGCGCGACTGGTTTCACCTCGCCGGCAACTATGTCGACAGCATCGATCGCGCGGCCGAGGCGCTAGCGGCGCGGCTGGGTTCGGTCTCGCCCGAAACCGGGGCGATCGAGGATTACCTGAAGCAGGCGCTGTCGATCTCGCTGATCTATTCGGGCGTTTCGGGCATGCGAAGCTATGACCCCGAGATGGGTCACCTGACGATCGATCCCGGCCAGCCCGCCGAAAGCCGCCGCTTCCAGCTTGCCCACCAGCTCGCCGCGCTGGCGCTGAAGGACGAGATCGCAGGCGTGGTCGAAACGGCGGCATTGGGCAGCGCGGCCAGTCGTCAGCTGCTGTTCGTGGGGCTGTGCAACTATGCCGCCGGGGCGCTGTTGATGCCCTATGCCCGGTTCCGCGCCGAGGCCCGCAAGGTGCGCCACGATATCGACCGGCTGAGCCAGGCCTTCGGCACCAGTTTCGAGCAGACCTGCCACCGGCTTTCCACGCTGCAGCGCGATGGAGCCAAGGGGGTGCCGTTCTTCTTCTGCCGGGTCGACATGGCAGGCAACATCACCAAGCGGCATTCGGCGACCCGCCTGCAGTTCGCCCGGTTCGGCGGGGCCTGCCCCTTGTGGATCGTCCACGAGGCGGTGGCGATCCCCGACCGGATCCTGGTCCAGCTGGCCGAAACGCCCGACGGCGTGCGCTATGTCTCGATGGCCAAGGGCCTGGTCAAACCCAGCGGCAGCTACACCCGCGCGCCCCGCCGCTATGCCGTGGCCCTGGGCTGCGAGGCGGAGCACTCCAGCGAATTCGTCTATGCCGATGGGCTGGACCTGACCAGCGAAGCCGCCGCGACCCGGATCGGCGTCTCGTGCCGCCTGTGCCCGCGCGGCGACTGCGATCAGCGCGCCTTCCCTCCCAGCGACCGCGCGATCAGCGTTGATCCGGATAACCGGGGTGTGGTGCCCTACAGCCTGGCCTAGATTCCGCTGTGGTAACGCTCTAGGTGGAGCGATGGCCCGCAAACATTCCAGATACGACCCCTATGAAGACCTGCAGCGCGAGGAAGCAGAAGAGGCGCCGCCTCCGCCCTGCTGGCTGTGCGGCCGACCGACCGGCAAGACCCTGATCTGGCACCATCCCGTCCCCAAAAGCCGGGGCGGGCGCGACGTGGTGCCGATGCATTCGATTTGCCAGCAAACCCTGATCGCGAACTTCACCAATTCCGAACTGCAACGCTATGGCACGGACGTGGACGGCCTGCTGGCCAATCCCGCGATCCGCAAATTCGTCGATTGGGTCGCCAAGAAGGACCCCGATTTCACCGCGCCGCAAGCCAAGAAGCAGCGCTGACTAGCGCCCCAGTGGAAAGCACAATGACCGGATCACTCACAGCGCAGCAAGCGCAAGATCACTTTGCCCACTGCGTCCAGGTGTTCGGCGGCATTCCCGCAACTTCCCGGCGCCTGGGCATCGACGAACGCGCCATCCGCCGCTTTACCAACGGCGAGCGGCTGATCAGCGCGGGGCTGCTGATGGATACCGCACTGGCGCTGAACCTGCTGATTGCCGAGGCGAGATCGGCTCAAGCTCATATCGCCGAAGCGTTGGAGGCTTAGTCAGCCTGACTGCGCGGGGAAACGTGGTGAGCCCTGCTGGGTTCGAACCAGCGACCTACTGATTAAAAGTCAGTTGCTCTACCGACTGAGCTAAGGGCCCCGACCACGAGGCGAGCACCTAGGGATGCAGCGCGGGTTGGTCAAGCAGGCTGGGGCACCGAAGATAGCCCGTTCGCTCGGATCATCGGATTTTGATCGTTTGACAGATTTGGCCGAACGCGCAACCAGTCAAGGTATTGCCGTGCCCGCAACCTGCACGGTTTCAGGGGAAATCACTTATGTCTGCGTCGGTTAGCGCCATTCTGGGCGGTTTGCGGAATACCGGTACTACAGCGATTCGGATTGTGTCGGGGGCCTTGCTGGCCCTGCTGGCCATGGTCCTGATGGCCGCACCAGCCGCGGCGCAGACGATCACCGGGGCAACCGTCTCGCCATCGACATACAGCGGCATGGGCCAGACGATCACGTACTCGGTGACCGTCAATTCGGGATCGAGGGTGGCGAGCAGCGCCACGGTGACCAGTCAGGTCGGGGCGCTCTATAACTGCGCGATCGCGGATACCGTGAACACCGGCGTCACCTTCACTTGCACCGGAACCAAGACGACTACAGCGACCGACGTTTCGAATCTGCAGATCCAGGAACAGCCGGTTGTACGGCTGATTTCGTTCAGCACCCCCACGATCATGACCTACGGCGGCGTACTGACGTCCACTTACGTTGCACCGCCAGTGCCGACCGTCACTTCGCTTTCGCCCTCCACCGGTCCTGAAGCCGGGGGCACAAGCGTGACCGTCACCGGCACCAATTTTTCCGGTGCGACGGCAGTCAGTTTCGGTGCCACACCGGCCGCCAGCTTCACTATCAACAGCGCTACTTCGATCACGGCCACTTCGCCAGCCGGAACCGGCAACGTCAATGTCCGCGTGACCACATCGGGTGGAACCAGCGCGACCGGAGCGGGCAACCAGTTCACTTATGCCTCAGCAAACGTCGCGCCCGTGATCACCACCCAACCGGTCGGCGGAACCGTCGCGCCGGGGCAGGGGATCACGATGTCGGCGGCAGCTACCGGCACACCGACGCCCTCTGTGCAATGGTTCTATTCGGAGGATAACGGCGTAAACTTCGTCCCGATTTCAACCTCCCTGTCATTCACGCTGGTCTCGCCCACAGCCAAGACCGTCCTGATGAAGGTTACCTTCACAAACCTAGCAGGTTCGGTCACTTCGGACACGGTCACGCTGGTCTGGGTCAAGCAGAACCAGACGATCAGCTTCACCAGCGCCGCCCCAACCACGGCGGTCGTAGGCGGATCGACCTACACGGTTGCGGCCACGGCTACTTCGGGTCTGGGCGTCACCTTTGCGGCCGATGCCAGCTCCAGCAGCGTGTGCTCGGTTGCGGGCAGCACCGTCTCGTTCATCGGGGTCGGCACCTGCACCATCAACGCCAATCAGGCCGGCAACAGCACCTACAATGCCGCACCCCAGGTGCAGCAGGCCTTCGCGGTTGGCCAGGGCGCCAATGTGATCACTTTCCCGGCGCTGCCCGACACGCCCTTCGCTTCGGCTCCCCCGGCGCTGGGTGCCACGGCCAGCTCGGGCCTCGCGATCAGCTATGCTTCGAACTCGGGCAGCGTCTGCACCGTGGCGGGCAGCACGATCAGCTTTGTCTCTGGCGGCACCTGCTCGATCACCGCATCGCAGGCCGGTAACGCCAACTATGTTCCGGCGACCTCGGTGACCCGGACCTTCGAGGTCACCCAGGCCCCGAACGTCATCACCTTCCCCGTGCTGAGCAATACGCCGTTCACATCGGCACCGCCGGTGCTGTCGGCCACGGCCAGCTCGGGCCTCGCAGTCAGCTATGCGTCGAACTCGGGCAGCGTCTGCACCGTTTCGGGCGGCGCGATCAGCTTCGTCGCGGTGGGCACTTGCTCAATCACGGCGTCGCAGGCTGGCAATGCCATCTATGCCCCGGCTACCTCGGTCACAAATACCTTCGAAGTGACCGCAGGTGCCAACACGATCACCTTCCCGCCGCTCGCCGATACGCCCTTCACCTCCAGCCCGCCCGCGCTTTCGGCAACGGCGAGCTCGGGCCTGGCGGTCAGCTATGCTTCGAATTCGGGCGCAGTCTGCACAGTCTCGGGCGGAGCGATCAGCTTTGTCGCGGCGGGCACTTGCTCGATCACCGCATCACAGGCTGGCAATGCCAACTATGCCGCTGCCTCTCCGGTTACCAACACTTTCGAAGTGACCCCCGGGGTCAACACCATCACCTTCCCGGCGCTGGCCGATACTCCGCTCACTTCGGCCCCGCCGACACTGGCAGCAACGGCAAGCTCGGGTCTGGCGGTCAGCTATGCCTCGAACTCGGGCAGCGTCTGCACGGTTTCGGGCGGCACGATCAGCTTCGTTGCGGCGGGCACATGCTCGATCACCGCGTCGCAGGCCGGTAACGGCAACTACGCCCCCGCCACGTCGGTGACCAATACCTTCCAGGTGACCCCTGGCGTCAACACCATCACTTTCGCTGCCTTGCCCAACCGGGCGCTGGGCAGCGGCAGCTTCGGGCTGACCGCAACCGCAAGCTCGGGCCTGACTGTGGCCTTCTCGACCACCACCCCGACGTTCTGCTCGGTCAGCGGCACGACCGTTAGCCTGCTCGCGGTTGGTACCTGCACGGTGCAGGCCAACCAGGCCGGCAACGCCAACTACCAACCCGCGCCGCAAGTCAGCCAGAGCTTCCAGATCACCCAGGCTGCGACCACGGTTGGGCTGAGCAGCTCAGCATCGTCGGTGTTCTTCGGGATGCCAGTAACCCTGACCGCCACGGTCAGCGGCGTTTCGCCGACTGGTACTGTCCGGTTTGACGACGGTGCCACCGTGCTGGGTACTGCGGTGCTGAGCGGCGGCACGGCCAGCTTCACCACTTCGAGCCTGGCCGCAGGGCCACACTCGCTGACCGCCACCTACCTGGGCGATGCCAGCAACCTGCCGAGCACGTCACCGACGATCAGCGTCACGGTCAACGCCCGGCCCAACCCGGCGCAGGATCCGGACGTCCGCAGTTCGGTCGATTCGCAGTTCCGCACCGCCGAACGTTTTGTCCGCACGCAGATGGTCAATGTCGAAGGCCGGCTCAACCAGCTGCACTCCGACGCCGAGGATCAGGACAGCATGAACCTGCGCTTCAGCCAGACGCGTCCCCAGTGGCAGAACGGCATCCCCGGCGGCAGCCAGAACCTGCAGGGCGGCACGATCGGCTATGGCTACAGCTACAGCAATGCCCAGCCGACCTCGGGCGGCGAGGCCCTGCTGGCAGCACTGAACCCGAACGCAGCCTGGCTGCCGGGCGCGCCGATGGGCATGGCTCCGGTCGCAATGGGCGGTGGCAATGGTGGCGGCAATGGTGGCGGCAATGTCGGCACCCACCGCGCCGCGGGCGACAGCCTTGAACGCCGCCTGTTCCGCATCTGGGCCAGCGGTGACATCAACTTCGGCAAGGAACAGCCCAACGGCGGAGTTGAGCAGCGCTTCACCTCAACCGGGATCACGGTTGGCATGGACGGCAAGTTCAGCTCCAACCTCAAGCTGGGCGCAGCCTTCGGCTTTGGCTGGGACAATGCCCGGATCGGCACCAACGGATCGGAGAACGATGCCACCAACGGCTCGCTGACCTTCTATGGCAGCTGGCGCGTGGCCCCCAAGCTGTTCATCGACGGCCTGGTCGGTCAGGGTTACGGCACGATCAATACCAGCCGCTTCTCCAGCACCGGTGCGGTCTTCCTCGACGGCAAGCGCCGCACGAGCCAAACCTATGCCGCCCTGATCGCAACCTACGAAGGCAAGCTGGGCAGCATCGAGTTCGCTCCCTACCTGCGCGCCGACGGGATCTGGGTCCACCTCAGCCCCTATACCGAAACCGGTTCGTCGTTCTGGGCGCTCGCCTTTGCGGCTGCTGACGAGAACAGCTTCAGCGGCACGATTGGGGCCAAGGCCCGGATCCCGCTGGGCAAGGACAGCGGCTGGAAGCTGACTGCCAAGGGTGAATACCGGACCCGGATCAGCGGCGACTACACCCAGCTGCTGGGCTATGCCGACCTTCAGGGCACGCAAGGGACGCCCTATGCAATCACCGGCCAGGGGGTCAACGACTCGACCTTCACCGGCGGGCTGGGACTTGAAGGCAATATGCGCAACCTGATGCTGCGCCTCGGCTATGACCTGACCACCTTGGCTGGCGGCAATATCAGCAACCGGATCAGCGCGGCGATTGGCTGGAAGTTTTGAGCCTGTCCCGCGTAGGTTGATACTCCTTGACGGAGCCGATTTTGGTTCGTGGCGAGGCGTGAGGAGAGAGCGATGCCGTAGCATCGTGATCGACGAGCAACGCTGTCCACGGAGCAAAATCGGCCCGGCCCGAAGGGGTCGAGGCAGGAAACCCGCTGGACAGCGTTGCGTCGCTTGCAGGGGCAACCAGCCCCTGCCGCACGCCGCG
>JAGXTB010000215.1 GCA_018334165.1 Sphingomonadales bacterium
TGCAAAGCGGCTCGGGCGGGCGTGATAAAAAGCGCTGGTGGCAGCGCAAGAGCCCGGCCCCCGCCTGAGCGCGCAGTCCATGCAGTTCACCGAGGTGCTATTGACATTTCGGTAAGTTGAGCGGGATAAGTCTCTCCAAGCAACGTATCCATTCAGCGGATGCCGAAGCGGGAGAGATTCACGATGGCTACCCAGGCAGCAAGCCCCGAACAGTTCAAGTACCGTACCTCGCCCACAGTGACCGAGGCGTTCGAGAACTGGCTCAAGGATCACGCGCCCGAGCTTCCCAAGCATACCCAGGAATGGGACGTTGCCCGCAGCGACATCTATGCCGAAGACCGCTGGCAGCCGATTTTTGCCGAGATGCGCGCCAAGGCCCCGGTCAACAAGATCACCGGATCGCCCTATGGTGACTATTGGAACGTCACCACGGTCAAGACGATCCAGCACGTCGAATCGCTGCCCGAACTCTATTCTTCATCGTGGGACAAAGGCGGGATCACGATTGCCGATCCGCCGGCCGATATCGACCCTGAGCGCCTGGCCGAACGCCGCCTGCCGATGTTCATCGCGATGGATCGGCCCGAACACACTGGCCAGCGCCGCACCGTGGCCCCGGCCTTCACGCCCGGCGAAATCGAAAAGATGGCCACCGAAGTGCGGATGCGCACCGCCGCCGTGCTCGATAGCTTGCCAATCGGTGAGCAGTTTGACTGGGTCGACAAGGTCTCGATCGAGCTGACCACCGGCATGCTTGCAATCCTGTTCGGCTTTCCCTGGGAAGACCGCCGCCTGCTGACTTTCTGGTCCGACTGGGCCGGCGGGGGCGAACTGACTTTTGCGCGCGAACTGCACGACACCCGCTGGGAAATCTTCCAGGAGATGGCGCACTATTTCAAGACGCTGTGGATCGACCGGATGGGCAAGCCGCCCAGCCGAGACCTGATCTCGATGATGATCCATTCGGACGCGATGAAGGACATGAGCCCGCAGACATTCATGGGCAATCTGATCCTGCTGATCGTCGGCGGCAACGACACCACCCGCAACACCATGTCGAGCATCGTCCACGCGCTCGACAAGTTCCCCGATCAGCGTGCGCTGTTCGAACGCGATCCCTCGGTGATCCCCAACGGGGTGCAGGAATGCATCCGCTATGCGACCCCGCTGGCGCATATGCGCCGCACCGCGACCGAAGATGCCGACCTGTTCGGCAATCAGGTCAAGAAGGGTGACAAGCTGGCCTTGTGGTACATCTCGGCCAACCACGACGAAGAAGTCTTCGCCGAACCCGAAAAGCTGATCCTGACCCGCGAGAATGCCCGGCGGCACGTTGCCTTCGGTTACGGCATCCACCGCTGCGTCGGCGCGCGGCTGGCCGAATTGCAGCTCAAGGTGCTGATGGAAGAAATGCACAAGCGGCGGATGCGGGTGCATGTGACGGGCGCGGTTGACCGGGTGAAGGCCAATTTCGTCCACGGGTTCCGCAAGCTGGAAACCACCATCGAGAAATTCTGATCGCGGCGGTGTAACCAGCGCTCTGGTTTGACCGAACCGGGGGATCACGAACCCCTGCAACAGGATGTGCCAATGACCCAGCTACCGCGCCGTTCGCTGCTCGGCTGGCTTGGAGCCGGAGCGGCTGGCACTGCGCTGGCGGCTTGCGGAAGCGGCCCCGCTGAGGCCAAGAGCTTTGCTATCCAGTACAGCGATGCCGAATGGAAAAAGCGGCTGAACCGCGAACAGTACTATATCCTGCGCAAGAAGGGCACCGAAACGCCGGGCTCCTCGCCGCTGCTCAAGGAGCACCGCAAGGGCACCTTTGTCTGCGCCGGCTGCGCCCAGCCACTGTTTTCCAGCAGCACCAAGTACGACAGCCATACCGGCTGGCCCAGCTTCTGGCAGGCTTTGCCGCGCGCGATTGGCACTTCGACCGACTGGGACGTCGGCTATGCCCGCACTGAAGTGCATTGCAGTCGCTGCGGCGGCCATCAGGGCCACGTGTTCAACGATGGCCCCCGGCCGACCGGCAAACGGTACTGCATCAACGGCGACGCGCTGCTGTTCAAGCCCGGTTAGGGGCGGACTTTCCAGACTTTGAGCGTGCCGGCACTGGCAGGAAGCGGCACGGGTTCCAGCCAGGCCGGGGCCTGTCCGGCGAGCAGACGGGCCATCAGCCCCTTGGGCTCCATCGCGGCATAGTTGCGCGCTTCGACCAGGTCACCGCAGGCGATCAGATAAGCGGCTTTGTGCTGGCGGACATACTCTTCGGCCTTGGCCGGATCGCTGGTGTAGGCGCGGATCACATCGCCCATCTGCACGGCGGCGCGGTGGTGGTTGGTGGCGATCACGCTGTGACGGGTATGGCGCAGCAGCGCAGGGCCGATCTCGAACGGAGCGAAAATCTTCGCTGGCGGCAAGGCCTGCAGCGCGGGCAGCGATTCAGGCAGGCTGCACCCGCGGCCCAGCACCGGAGCCTCGCCATGTGGGTCGGCCGCGGGTGGGGCGAAGTGGCTTTTCAGTTTGCCCGCGGCAAAGCCCGGGACCAGCACCAGCATGATCAGCGGCAAGACCAGCAGCCGCGCGGCCAGCTTCATCTCGCTCGCGCGGCGCAGCCATTCGGAAATCGCATAGCCCAGCGGCACCGTCGCGACGGCTGCCGCCACCGCGCTGAAGCGCGCGACCAGCAGCGCAATCACCAGCGATCCGGCCAACACCAGCGCGAAGTCCCTCAGACGTTCGCGGCGGCCATTGCTAGCGCCCAGAAAGCACAGCCCGGCGACCACCAGCGCGGCCAAAGGCGGCACCACCATCTGCACCATGTTGGGCCAGTCCTGGCGGGTCACCGGC
This sequence comes from Sphingomonadales bacterium, assembly GCA_018334165.1. Lineage (GTDB taxonomy): Bacteria > Pseudomonadota > Alphaproteobacteria > Sphingomonadales > Sphingomonadaceae > Novosphingobium. Next base: position 2,851 of record JAGXTB010000215.1, read on the forward strand.
AGGCCTTCGAGCACATTGTTGTACCAGACCTGGCGGACCAAGGGATCGAGCGCGGCGAAGGGACCGGCCATGCAGGTGGGGGTCAGTGCAAGGTAAGCAGCCCCGGTCAGCGCGGCAGCGCCGCCCAGCAGTGCAGCGATGACCAGCGGTGAGGCTTTCTCAATTCGGGCGATCATGCCGACCAGCAGCGCCGCCAAGGTAAAGCCGATCAGGTAAGTCGGGGTCACCGTGTCGCAATGCGTGTCGAACACAGGCCCACGCGTCAGGGCAAACGTGGCGATAGACGTCAGCGCCAGGCTGGCGAGCATCTGCACCAGCCAGCCGCGCTGCGCGGGATCGCGCAGCCATTTGAGGCTGAGAACGGCGGCAAACAGCGCCGCGAAGGGCAGCAGCTCCAGACTGATCGACAGCCCGAGCGCAAGCGCAATGCCGATCACTCGCCCGCCGCGTTTAGCGCTGGACGAGAGCAGGCCATTGATCGCGGCCAGTTCGGCGACGATCTGCCAACCGTGGTGGTCGATCCGCATCGGCTGGAGCTGGGTCAGCGCCGCCAGGGCCATGATCCAGACCAGGCAGGTGGCATAGGCGGCGCGTGTCCCAAACAGCTTGAGAGCAATCCGCGCGGTCAGCAGCATGGCACACAGCAGGGTCAGCAGCGGCACGATCACCGCTGCGGCCAGCTCGGCCATGGCTTGCCCGATGAACGGCTTCAGCAGCAGGATCACCAAGGCCAGCGGCGCATCGACCAGCCGCGACCAATGGGTCGCAACCCCGGCCGGTGCATCGATCCGGTATTGGTGCAGGTCGAACCAATGTTGCCCAGCCAGCAGGTCGCGAACCTGGACCAGCCGCAGCACATCGTCGGGATCGGCCAGCTGAAAGCTGGTGATTTGCGCCCAGTTGCGCACAACCAGCATCGCAGCCACGCCCAGCCAGGCGAGCACAATCCGCTGCCAGAAAAACCTTGGTGTCTGGGTCATGCAGCAGCGTCCCGGCGGAACACGACAACATCGCGCAGCAGCCAGGTGACAGTGAAGCTGGCACCGACCGCGACCAGCTTGGCAAGGCGCGGATCAAGCCCCAGCATTGTGCCGCCCGCGACGATCGCGGTGGTAACGCCCAGCCCGATCAGCGCGGAAACCACGAACAGCGCCTTCTGGCGGGTGCGGGCCGCGCCGCCAGCGGCGACGCTATCGGTAAAGACCTTGCGGCTGGAAACCAGCCAGTGGACCACGATCCCGACACAGTACCCCAGCGCGGCGGCAAGGCCGGGCATCGCATTCAGTTCGAGCAGCGCCAGGAAGCTCGCCATATCGCAGCCCAGCGCGATCACGCTGGCCCCGAGGTAGCGCAGCAGCACCACCCGGCGCAGTTGCTGGAGATAGGCCAGCATCGCCTCGTTCCTCAGGCCGCGTCGCGGCGCTTGGCGGGAGCGATGCGTTCGGGCACTTCGCGCACCGAGGCAAGCGCGGCGGCCTGATCTTCGCTCACTTCGCGGCGGGTCTCGGGCAGTTTCACTTGTTTGCCCTCGTCACCGGCTTCGTGATACTCGGCGTCCTCGTTGACGCACCAGGTGTCATAGACCCGCGACCCGGCAATGATGTTCTCCACCGTGAGCATCGCGGTCATCATCGCGTGGTCCTGGTTGTTGTAACGGTGCATGCCGTTGCGGCCGACCAGGTGCAGCGTGGGATGGCGCTCTTCCAGCTCCATGCGCATCGCGGCGACGTGGGAAGCGTAGTCTTCGTCATAGACCGGATAGGCCTTTTCCTGACGGACAACCGCGCCGCCGATCACTTGTTCGGCCGAAACCAGGCCGAGCTGGGCCAGCTCGCGGGTGGCGAGTTCGATCAGGTCCGCATCGCTCGACGACCACAGCCCGTCGCCTTCGAAGCAGAAGTATTCGAGCCCGACACAGGCCACGCTTTCATCGGGTACCATTTCGGGCGACCACGAGCGGAAATTCTGGATCCGGCCGACCTTCACCTTGCTGTCGTGGATATAGATCCAGTTGTCGGGGAACAGGTCGTCGGACTTGATCTTGAGCGCCACGGTCAGGAAGTCGCGGTAGCGCAGCTGCTTGGCGTTGAGCGTGGTCGCGGGCAGCGGGTGCAGCCGCGCGGCAAGTTCGCGCATCGGCGCCGAGCTGATGGCGTGCCTGGCCTTGATCGTGACTTCGCCGCCATCATGCGTGGCGGTCATGCGCCAGCCGCCCTGGCCATCGCCAAAGGACATTGGGGCAAGCTGCTTGAGCGCGTGGCCCATCAGCACTTCGCCCTTGCCGGTGGCCTGCATCTTGGCGCGCGCGGCGTCCCACATCATGCCGGGGCCCTGGCGCGGGTAGCGGAAGGTTTCGAGCAGGGTTTTGACTTCCTGCCCGTCGTTGGGCCGCTTGTTGAGGCCCAGGCTGCGCTTCAGCCCATCGACCACTGCGCCCCACAGCGACAGGCCCTTGATCCGCTGCGCGGCCCAGTCGGCGCTCATTTCGTCGCAGGGCATGCCCCAGACCTTCTCGGTATAGGTCTTGAAGAAGATCGAATAGAGCTTCCAGCCGAACTGGTTCACGGTCCAGTCCTCGAAGCTTTTGACCGCCTTGTTCGGAAATAGCTGCGCTTTGGCGAAGCTCAGCATGCACAGCGTCGAACGGATAATGCCCAGGTTCCACAGCGCCTCGAAAGCGCGCAGCGGGTAGCTGTAGAATTTGCCCTCGTAATAGATCCGGCTCATCCGCGGGCGCTGGATGAAATCGTCGGGCAGAATCTCGTTCCACAGATCGACGACTTGTTGGCTCTTCGAAAAGAACCGGTGCCCGCCGATATCGAAGCGGTAGCCTTCGTGTTCCACGGTGCGGCTGATCCCGCCAACATAGGTCGGATCTTTCTCGATCACCGCGACCGTGAGGCCAGCCTTGGTCAAAAGGTAACCGGCGGTCAGGCCCGCAGGCCCCGCGCCGATAATCGCCACATCGACCACTTTTCCGCGGGATTTGGCGCGCTTTGACGCCCCAGTGAAGCCAGCAACAGACATTTTGCCCCCAATTGGAATGTGCCGGCAGGAGTGAAGGAAAATGCCTAATCGTTGGTTAACGCGCGCTCGGATTTTGGCGCAATTGTGCTGACTTCGCGCGGCTCTTGCAGGCGCCAGGCCAGCTCTGCCAGTTCGTCGAGCCGGAAGCCCTGCTGGAACACCAGACCATGCATCCCGCCACGCCGCCAGCGCACCCGGGCATGAAGCTCGGGGAGCTGGGGCGCATTGATCCGCACCTGGGCGTGGATCGGCAGCCGCCGCTCGATCGCGACCGCACCGCCGTGCTGCGAAATGTCGCACAGCACTCCAGCCTCGCTCAGGCCATCGGCAGTGACCAGCAGCGGCAGAGGCGGATCCAGCCGCAGCCGCAAATGGCGCTTGGGGAAGGGGCCGCTTTCATCGATCAGGGTGTGAATGTCGATCGGGGCCTGGATGAAGCGAAAGCCGGCCTGTTCGCCTTGCTGCCAGGCACGCTCGATGGCCAGGCGTTCGCCATTGCCCAGTTCCAGCTCGCAAGTGGGATCGATTGCGAGCGGATGGAACAACCGGACCTTGAGCCCGCGGTCCGAAACATCGCGGACCAGGCACAAGAACTCCCCCGCCTCCAGCATCAGTTTCCCCGCGCGCAGCAGCAGCGTATAGCGCCTGCCGCTGCGCTGATCGCCCGTCGTTGCTGTTTTGCTGCGCCGTTCAGCCATGGGGTCCTCCGCGCGGGGCCTGCTTTTGTGCCTGCGCTTGGGGACCCTGCTAGCCATTCGTGGCGAAGGTCGGTTGAATGGGTGGCTAGGGGAGTCTGCGTGGTTTGGGCTGGTGGTGCGGACGGTGGGACTCGAACCCACACGAGCAAGGCTCAGGGGATTTTAAGTCCCCGGCGTCTACCATTCCGCCACGTCCGCCCGGAGGCCGGCGTATTTCTGCCCATGCCGGGCTGCAAATGGCACTGTTCTGCGCTTCCAGTTCCACCTTCCGACAACCCTGAGCTTGTCGAAGGGTGCGCGCTGGTTCTCGAACAGCACCATTTTCGCCTCGGCCTGAGCAGAACTACACCGACCTCCGTCGGTCAGATAGGCGAAGGCTTGGGAAATTGCGAGTCAGTGAGAGCGCGGCTGTGGCCGGATTCTAATCCCCGTTCAAACGCGCGCGCATTTCCTTGCCGGGCTTGAAGTAGGGAACCTTCTTGCCGGGCACGCTGACGCTTTCGCCGGTGCGCGGGTTGCGGCCTTTGCGGGCGTCACGTTCGCGGGTGGAAAAGGCGCCGAAGCCGCGCAGTTCAACCCGGCCGCCCGAGGCCAGCCGCGCGGCGATCTCATCAAAGAAAGTGCCGACGATTTTTTCGATTTCTTCCGTGCGGAGCCCGGGATTCTCTTGGGCCAGCACTTGCAGCAGTTCAGAACGGATCATTTCACGCCTTTCAGCGGACAGCCCGCGGGCGGTCCGTACCTCGATTGGTAAAAAGCGCGGCGCAGCTTCCGACCCGGAACAAGCAGCACTGCACAAAGCGGATACTGCCAAATGCAGCCCGCACACGCAATCGAAGAATATGGTAAAAAATTACAATTTTTCGGCGAGCAGGTCCGCAGGGGCGATCCCCAGCCGTTCGATCCGCCGGGCAATGACCGGCCATTCGCGCGAAAGGAACAACTCGCGCTCGCTGCTGCGCAATTTCTCTGCCGCGCCGCGCGCGACATACATGCCGACCCCGCGCTGTACCTCAACCAGTCCGTCGAGCTGGAACTGCTGGTAAGCCTTGGCCACGGTCAGCGGATTGGCGCCTTGATCGGCGGCAAAGGCCCGGACCGAGGGCAGCATAGTGCCCTCACCATAAGTGCCATCGATGATCGCCGCGGCAATAATGTCGCGCAGTTTGAGGTAGACGGGCTTGGAATCGCTCATGGTGCATCAGTGCCATAATACAGCGGGTCAGGCAAGCCAAATGCGCTGATGTCATCAATACGCAACAAAGCAACACGCGCAGCGAATTTCGCTTCACTCTGGCGAAATCGCGGCTAGTCTCCCACGCCATGCAAGCGGCCGCACAGACGGGCCGCCGTTCGGACTATTCGGGGAGTTTCTCATGAAAGATATGGCCTTGTGGAACGAGGGCGATTGGGTCGCGGCTATCGCGGCAATCATCTTGGCGATGTTTCTCGCCGTCGGAATTGCGATTGCGGGTAGTCGCAAGCCCGAAGTGTTCGGCCATCCCAAGGGCTTGTTCATGTTGTTCTTCGCTGAAATGTGGGAACGGTTCAGCTTCTACGGGATGCGCGGCATTCTAGTGTTCTATCTGGTGCAGCACTGGCTATTTTCCGAAGGTGAAAGCAGTCTGATGCTCGGCGCCTATGGCTCGCTCGTCTATATTACCCCGCTGTTCGGCGGGTGGTTGGCTGACCGCTATCTGGGACAACGCAAGGCGGTGCTATTTGGCGGTGTGCTGTTGGCGGCAGGCCACCTGTTCATGGTGTTTGAGGGTGTTGGCGGACAGAATGATCCGACGATCAACGTGTTCTGGCTGGCGCTTGCGCTGATCATTGTAGGTTCGGGCTTTCTCAAGGCCAACATTTCGGTGCTGGTCGGCCAGCTCTACAAGCGGACCGATACCCGGCGAGACGCCGCCTACACCATTTTCTACATGGGTATCAATTTGGGCGCAGCGGCGGGCGGCATTCTGGTTGGCTATCTGGGGCAGACCATCGGCTGGGCCTATGGCTTCGGCCTGTCGGGCATTGGCATGGTGGTGGGGCTTGCCGTGTTTGTCCTTGGCAAGTCGGCCCTGCGCGGCGCAGGCGAGGCTGTGGGCGCGCTAACCCGGCAGAAGGAAATGCTGATTTACGTCGGCGGGATCGCTGCGGTGGTGGTGATGTGGTTGCTGATTCAGTACCGCGACGCGATCCAGATCCTGCTGATCGTGAGCGGGCTCGGCCTGCTAGGCTATGTCCTTTATGAGGCTTTCAAACTGCCGAAGGAACCGCGCGAGCGAATCTTTGCGATCCTGTTCCTGATCGCTCTCAATCCGCTGTTTTGGGGCCTGTTCGACCAAGCACCGGGCAGCCTTAACCTCTACACTGACAAGTTTGTCGAGACGGGCAATATTCCAGCATCTGTGTTCCAGTCGATCAATCCGATCTATATCATCTTGCTCGCTCCGCTGTTCGCGGCGTTGTGGCAGTGGCTGGGCAAGCGTGGTTTGGAGCCATCAGCCCCGGCCAAGTTCGCGTTGGCGCTATTCCAGGTTGGCGCGGGCTTCTTGGTGTTTGCATGGGGTGCGCAGGCCGCTGGGATCGGGGCGATTACTCCGGTGATCTTCGTGTTCCTGCTTTACTTGCTACACACCACTGGTGAGCTGTGCCTCAGCCCGGTCGGCCTGTCGGCGATGAACCGACTTGCACCGACCTTTATGGCCAGTCTGATCATGGGCGCGTGGTTCTACATGACTGCGGTGGGCAGCTTCCTGGCGGGCAAGATCGGCGAGGCAACCGGGGGAGAAAGCGGCGAGCTGACACAGGAACTCGTACTCACCATCTACAACCAGATCGGCTGGATCGCGATTGGAGTAGGCGTGGTTGTCCTGCTGCTTTCGCCAATCGTCAAACGCTGGATGCACCTCGATACGCTCGAGGATGCGCCTGAGGCCAAGGCGGAGTAGCAGCAATGAAAAGCCCGCGCCTTGCCCTCCTGACCGCTGCCGCAATGGCTCTGGTGCTGACAAGCACCAGCGCCTGGGCGGCCAAGGAGGACAAGAAGAAGGAAAGCCCCGCGGTCAAAGCGGCGCGGGACTTCAACAAGGACCCTTATCCCTCCACCTACAAGCCCTATCCGGGGCGGGTGACCGTGATCACCGGGGCAACCGTGTTCGACGGTACCGGCAAGCGGATCGAAAAAGGCGTGGTCATGGTCAAGGATGGCAAGGTCGCCGCAGTCGCGGGCAGCCTGGCCGATCTTGATATTCCCGCCGATGCGGTGCGGATCGATGGCACGGGCAAGTACGTCACCCCCGGGATCATTGATGCCCACAGCCACCTGGGCAACTATCCCAGCCCCGGCGTCGAAGCCCATTCGGACGGCAACGAGCTGACCGATCCGACCACGCCCAACGTCTGGGCCGAACATTCGGTCTGGCCGCAGGATCCGGGCTTCAGCCGGGCGATGGCCAATGGCGGAATTACCGCGCTGATGGTGCTGCCGGGCAGCGGCAACCTGATGGGCGGGCGCGGGGTCGTGCTCAAGAATGTACCGGACCGCACCGTGCAGGGGATGAAGTTCCCCGCCGCGCCCTATAGCCTCAAGATGGCCTGCGGGGAAAATCCCAAGCGGGTCTATGGTTCCAAGGGGCGCACACCCTCAACCCGGATGGGCAATTTCGCGGTCAACCGCGAAACCTGGATCAAGGCCAAGGAATACCGCGCCAAACGCGACGCGGGCAAGCTTGAGAGCCGCGATCTGGCGATGGAAACGCTGGTCGGCGTGCTCGACGGCGAAGTGCTGATCCAGAACCACTGCTACCGCGCCGACGAAATGGCGCTGGTGCTCGATATGGCCAAGGAGTTCGGCTACAAGGTTGCGACCTTCCACCACGCGGTCGAGAGCTACAAGATTGGCGACTTGCTGAAAGAAGCCGACACCTGCAGCGCGATCTGGGCTGACTGGTGGGGTTTCAAGATGGAAAGCTATGACGGCATTCCGGAGAACGCCGGGCTGCTCTACAAGGCCGGGGCCTGTGTGGTGATCCATTCGGACGATGCCAACGGGATCCAGCGCTTGCCGCAGGAAGCCGCCAAGGCGCAGGGCGATGCCCGCCGGATCGGGATCGACGTGCCCGATGCCGAAGTGATCCGCTGGCTGACGCTCAACCCGGCCAAGGCGATCGGGGTCGACAAGCTGACCGGCAGTCTGGAGCCTGGCAAGGCGGCTGACCTGGTGCTGTGGAACGGCAACCCGCTGTCGGTCTATTCACGGCCCGAAAAGGTCTGGATCGATGGCGCGCTGCTGTTCGATTCCAATGATCGCAAACGCCGCGCGGTAAGCGACTTCGAGCTTGGCCAGCCCGGCGAAGGAGACGTGAAATGAGCGCGCGCACAATCACGCTCGCCCTGGCCGCGCTACTCGCTTCGGCGGCGGCACCCGCTTTTGCGCAAACCGTCGCCATTACCGGCGGCAAGGTGGTGATCGGCGATGGCAGCGATCCGATCGAAGGCGGCACGGTGCTGGTTCAGGACGGCAAGGTCGTTGCTGCGGGCAAGGGCATTGCAGTGCCCGCCGGGGTCAAGACCATCGATGCCAGTGGCAAATGGGTCACCCCCGGGCTGGTCGTCGCGGTGACCGACCTTGGCCTGTTCGATGTCGATGCGGTCGATGACAGCAACGACGGCGATGCCAGCAATAGCCCGTTCAGCGCCGCGCTCGATCTGTCGGCCGCGATCAATCCCGATGGCCAGCATGTCAAGGTCAGCCGGGCGGGCGGGGTCACCCGCGCTGCGGTGGCGCCGCTGGGGACCGGATCGATCTTTGGCGGGCAAGGCGCAGTGATCGATCTTGGCGCCGATCCGCAAGCCGTGACTACGCCGCGTGCATTCCAGTATGTCGATCTGGGTGAAGCCGGTGCACGCCGCGCCGGAGGGAGCCGGGTGGCCAGCTATGTCATGCTGCACAACGCGCTGGGTGAGGCCAAGGAACTGGCCGCCGCTCCCGCAGGAGCGCGGCGTGACGACGTGCTGCTCACGCGCCGCGATGCCCAGGCGCTGGGCGCTGTGGTAACCGGCAAGCAGCCGCTCTATGTCCGGGTCGAGCGCGCCGCCGACATCCGCATGGTCCTGGGTCTGCGGGCCGAATATCCGGCGCTGCGGCTGGTGATCGTGGGCGCCAGTGAAGGCTGGATGGTGGCGGGCGAACTGGCTCGGGCCGGGGTGCCGGTGCTGGCAACGCCGCTCAACGATCTTCCTGATACATTTGAGCAGCTGGGCTCGACCCAGTCGAATGTCGGGCGGATGAAAGCGGCCGGGGTCAAGGTTTCGCTCGGCGCGTTCTTCGATCAGCCGCGCTATGCCCCGCAATATGCCGGAAACCTGGTTGCCCTGACCCGGGTGCCGGGGGCGAGCGGGCTGAGCTGGGGCCAGGCCTTTGCTGCGATCAGTTCGGGCCCCGCCGAAGCGATCGGGATGGGCGACAAGTTTGGCAGCCTGCGCGCTGGGCGCGCCGGTGACTTAGTGATCTGGGACGGCGATCCGTTGGAGGTCACCTCAGGGGTGGTCAAGGTGTACATCGATGGCGTTGAACAGCCGCTCGACAATCACCAGACCCGCCTGCGCGATCGCTACAACACGCCGAACCAGGGCAGCCTGCCAAAGGCCTACGACTGGTAACAGGCGGGGCAACACAGAGGGGCAAGATGGACGAGCAATTCGCAGAGCTGGTGGCCGCGTCGCTGGCCTTTGTCGGTACCCATTTCGCGTTGTCGCATCCCTTCCGGGCGGGGCTGGTCAAGCGGCTGGGCGAGGGCGGCTTCCTGGGGCTCTACTCGCTAGTCGCGCTGGCGACATTTGCCTGGATGGCGCTGGCGTTCCGGGGGCTGCCGATGGCCGAAGTGCCGCTGTGGAACGGCAACAGCGATGCGGCCTGGGCGCTGGCCTCTGTGCTGATGCTGATCGCTTCGGTGCTGTTTGCCGGATCGCACCGGGGCAATCCGGCGATGCCCGGACCGCATGGCAAGGATCTGGCCCGCAAGACCCCGCACGGCGTGTTCAAGGTCACCCGCCACCCGATGATGTGGAGCTTTGCCTTGTGGAGCGCGGCGCACATTCTGGTCAGCCCGACCCCGCGGGTGCTGGTGCTGGCCGGCGCGATTGCCTTCCTCGCGCTGGCGGGTTCCTTCCTGCAGGACCGCAAGAAATATGTGATGCTGGGTGCGGCCTGGGAGACATGGCACCGCCACACCACTTTCGTGCCGCGGCTGACCGCACTGGCCAGTGTTGGCCTGGTCCCGTGGCTGGCAGGTCTGGCGCTGTGGCTGGGCGCCAGCTGGCTGCATTTGTGGCTGGTGGGAATTCCCGCCGGGATCTTCCGCTGGATCTGAGTTCCTACTTCTCCCGCACGTGCTCGCCGGGATTGTCGCGCAGGTATTCATAGGCTGCCGAATAGCGATGGTTACCGGCTTCGAAGGCCGAGCGGCTGGTCGAGGCGACACCGCCATCGCGTTCCAGCTGGGCGGCAAAGCTGCGTTCATAGAAACGGCGGGCGGGATCGTCGCTTGGGGCGGGTTGGCTGGTCATGATTTGAAGTGCTTAGCGAAGCTTTGGAGCGCCGCCAATGGACCTTCGCCTTGCCGCTGTGTAGGGCCATGATCATGGCAACTCATGCTCCCGGACAGACCCTGGCAGGCAAGCGGATCGGGCTGGTTTCGGCCTGGGCCTCGCGGCTGGGCGGCGGGGTGTTCGAAGCCGTGGTTGCGCAGGCCCGGCTGATCGAAGCGCAAGGCGGCGAGGCGCTCGTCTTTGCGCTGGAGGACCAGCACAGTACCGAGGATGCCGCGCGATTTGGTGCGGCGCAGGTTCAGGTCTTCCCGGTCAAGGGCCCGGTGCAGATCGGCTATGCCCCGGCGCTGCTGCCTGCCTTGCTGAGGGCCAAGCTCGACTGCCTGCATTTGCACGGGATCTGGATGTACCCCTCGCTCGCCGCCAGCCGCTGGGCGCAGGCGAGCGGGCGGGGCTATGTCGCCTCGCCGCACGGCATGCTCGACCCCTGGATCACCGCACGCGGGCGCTGGAAAAAGGCGCTGGCCCGCGCTGGATACGAACGGACCAGCTGGCGGCGGGCGAGCTTTCTCCATGCCCTGACCCAGCGCGAGGCGGCGGATATCGAACGCGAGAGCGGGCGCGGCGACAGCGTGGTGATCGCCAATGCCGGGCCCGATGCCAGCCCCGTCCCCAGCGTGCCGCGCGCGCCGCATGTGCTGTTCATCGGCCGGATCCACGCCAAGAAGAACCTCATCGCGCTGGTCGAGGCCTGGCAGCGGGCTGAGCGACCTGCCGATGCGCGGCTGACCCTGGCTGGCTGGGGCGAGGAAGCCGATGTGACCCAGCTTCGCGCGGCAGTGGCTGCGGCAGGGCCCTCGGTAGAATTCGTCGGTCCGGTCTATGGCGCGGCCAAGCAGGCGCTGCTGGACACGGCACGGTTCACCGTGCTGCCTTCGCATAGCGAGGGACTGCCGATGGCCATGCTTGAAGGCTGGGCGGCCGGCACGCCCGCGATTCTGACCGGGGAGTGCAACCTGCCCGAGGGTCTGGTAGCGGGCGCAGCGCTCGAATGCGGCTACGATGCCAAGAGCATCATGCCCGCGCTCGAAGCTGCCTTGCGGATCGACCAGGCGGATTGGCTCGCCATGGCCCGCGCCGCGCATGGTCTTGCCATGGGGCCGTTTGCAGCCGAGACAATTGCCACACGCTGGAGCGAGGCCTACCTTCGCGCGATCGCCCTGGGGGAGGACAATGACCACGCCGCTTGATGCCCGCGAGACCAGGCCGCTGGAAGGCGGGGCCAGCTTTTCGCTGGGCAACCGACTGACGCGGGTGGTGTGGATGCTGGCCTGGCTGGTGCTGTGCCGCTTCACTCCGCCGCCGCTCCATGGCTGGCGGCGGCTGGTCTTGAGGGCGTTTGGCGCGAAAGTCGCGCGCGGGGCGCGGGTCCATGCCAGCGTTGCGGTCTGGCTGCCGGCCAATCTGGAGCTGGGCGAACATGCATTGATCGGACCCGGCGTCAGGCTCTACAACCAGGGCCGGATCGTGATTGGTGCGCGGACCGTAGTGTCGCAGCGCGCGCATATCTGCGCCTCAACCCACGATGTGCGCGATCCCTTGTTCCAATTGGTGCTGCGCCCGGTGACCATCGGCGAACAGTGCTGGATCGCGGCCGAGGCCTTTGTCGGCCCCGGGGTGTCGATGCACGATCGCTCGGTGCTGGGCGCGCGCGGTGCGCTGTTTGAAGATGCCAAGGCGGACGGGGTCTATTCCGGCAATCCGGCCAAGTTCGTCAAGGACCGGCAGTTTCGATCCTGACGTCTTCCAGCCACAGATCGCTGCCATCCGGGCCAACCCCAAACAGCAGCAGTTGCGCAGCGCAGGTCCCGTCCGCTGCAACCACAGCCCGCCAGCGCCCCTTCGCCTGATCCGGCTGCGGAACCAGCCATTGCGGTACCTTGCCCTGACACACCAGCGCGGGCTGCAGCGCCTTGCTTGGCCGGTCCTGGCTATCGCCGCTGCGCCAGGTCACGGTATAGCGGCCCGGCCGCAGCGCCAGCAATTGCGATAGCACCGGCCGGGTGCTGGGTGCTGAGCCTTGCACCGTCACGCGTTGGCCCGGTCCGGCGGTCGAAAGTTCAAGGCCCAAGGTCAAGCCGTCGCTGCCCAGCAATTCCCAGGCGAAAGCACTGGTCTTCTCGCCCAAGGTGGCCATCGAAAACCGGCCGTCGCCGACCAGGCCGCTGCCCGCGGCCGGGCAATGCGCCTGCCACAGGTCCGATCCCTCGCGGAACAGGCCCAGCACCGCCAGCCGGTTGACGCTGGGGGATATCGCGGGGCAGCCCAGGACCAGGCCCTTGCTTGCGGCCTCGCTCAGCACCGGCACGCGCTGCAGCATCACGTCGGCGGGCAGATCGTGGACATCGCCGGCATAGCTGGTCAGCCAGACCGGGCCCGCGGCCATCCGTTCGACCAGCGCGCTGCGTCCGGCCGGATTGCGCTCCAGCGGATCGAGCAACTGGCGCTGGCGGTGCAGCAAGGGTTGCTGGCGCAGCAGCGCATCAAGCCGCATCGCCGCGATCCGGTAGTCGCCAGCACCCAGCGCGCGGTCCATCCAGTAGCTTTGCGTGATCGGCACCCGCCAGCCGAGTTTTCCGGCCAGGCGGAAGGCCACTTCCGCCCCGCCGCGATCCCCGCTGGCCAGTCGCCCGGCGCCCAGCAGTGCAGAGCTTTGGGGATCGGTCGGGGCATCGGCGATCGCCGCCTGGCCCAGCGCGAGGGCGGTCTGGCCCTGGCCTGCGGCAAGGGCCTGTCCTCCGCGAACCCGCAGTGCTTCAGAGGCAAAGAAGGCGGGCACATGCTCCGCCACACCGGGCGACTTCTCGCTGATCCGGTCCAGCCCGCTGCCCAGCGCCAGGGCCGAATAGCCGAGGCAAGCAAGGACCAGGCCGATGCGAGCCAGCATCAGTCCTTATCCTTGCTTTCGTACTGGTAGTAATCGTAGCCGTAGTATTCGCTGTAGCGGTTACCGGCTTTGAGCGGATCGAACTTGGTCAGCACCGCACCCAGCAGGATCGGGCGCATCGCGCGCAAGCGGCGCAGCGCGGCCTTGAGCGAGCCGCGGCGGCTGCGGTCGGCTTCGACCACGAAGATCACCCCATCGACCAGCGCAGCCATCAGCGGCGAATCGGCCAGCCCCAGGATCGGCGGGCTGTCGACCATCACCACGTCAAATTGCCCGGCAGCTTCTTGCAGGATTTCCTCGATCCGCACGGTCGACAGCAGCTCGGTCGGGCTGGGCGGGATCGGCCCGGCGACCAGCAGGCTGAGATAGTCCTGGCTTGACTTTGCCACAGCGCTGGCCAGCGGGTCGTGCGAGGTCAGCAGGGTGGAAAGCCCGCGCTCGTTTGGCAGGTCCATCCGCTTGTGTAGCGACGGGCGGCGCATGTCCCCATCGATCAGCAGCACTTTCTTGCCCATCCGGGCAAAGCCCGAAGCGATCGCGTGGCTGCTGGTGGTCTTGCCTTCAGATGCTTGCGCGCTGGTAATCAGCATAATCTGGGGCAGGCCCTCGGCAGTCGAATAGAGCAGCGAGCCGCGCAGCGAATTGTAAGCTTCGGAGATCGGGGACTTGGGATCGAGCAGAGCTTCCTGCGGATCGCCCCCTTGCGATTGCGGAACCACCCCCAACAAGGCCAGCTGCAGCTTGGCCTCGATATCTTCGGGCACGCGGATCGCATCATCGAACTGGTCCTTGAAGAACACCATCAGCGCGGCCAGGCCAACGCCCATGATCAGCCCGACCAGCAGGTTCTTGAACAGATTGGGCGAGCTGGGTGCCTTGGGTACTTCGGCCTTGTCGATCACCGAGACGTTGGACAGGCTGACCCCGGCGACCGCGTTAAGGGTCTTGTAGCGTTCGAGCAGCCCTTCGTAGAGCTGGCGATTGGTATCGGCCTCGCGCGCGAGCAGGTTGTATTGCACCGCACGGTCCTGTTCGGACATCGTCTCGTTCTTGAGCCGGGTGACCTGGCCCTGAAGCGCGCGTTCGGTGCCGAGTGCGGCCTGGTAATCGCTGCGGACCGAATTGCGGACATTGATGGCGACGCTGTTCAACTGCTGGTTGATCGCAGCAAGTTGGGCAACCTTGGCCCTGACCGAAGGATAGTCCTCAAGATGGCGGGCGCGGTCCTGGCTGAGTTCGGCTTCAACCCGGGCACGGTCTGTCAACAGAGTGACCACGGTCGAATTCTGCAGCACCAGCGGCGAAGACAGCAGCGGGCCCGACGAGACCGCACGCCAGCGCCCCTCGGCTTCGATCCGCCGCGCGGTTGCTTCATTGGTGGCAGTATTGATCTGGGCCAGGCTGGAGCCGGTAACGGAAGAACCGCGATCGACCGTGCTCTTGCCGCCCTGGCTTTCGACCTGCCCTTCGCCGGTGCGGATGATCCCGGCATTGCGGGCATAGGTGTTGAGCGCGCGTTCGGATCCCTCAAGCTTGGCCTTGGCTTCGGTCAGCTGGCCTTCAAGATAACCGCGAGCATAGGACGAGCTGTCAAACCGGCGGTCGAGGTTCGCCTGGATGAACTCTTCGGCATAGGCATTGGCGATCCTGGCCGAAAGCTCAGGATTGTTCGAGACGTAGCTGACCGTCACAATCCGCGAATCGCGCGGCAGCCGCACCGCAAGGTTGCCGACCAGCAGATTGACCGCCTGCTCGCGCAAGGCATCGGGCGCGGTGCCTGCTGTGGGCGCGGGCAAGCCTTGGGCTTCATAGAATTGGGGGCTGCCGATCAGCTTGAGGTCTTGCGCAACGCGCAGCGCCAGTCCTCGGCTTTGAATGATATCGGTCTGGGTCTTGAGGAACCGGTCGACATCGTAGCTGGTGTTTTCCTGATCGCTCGACGGCTCATCCTGTCCTCCCAGGATCCGGCCGCTGCTATCGTTGATCTGGATTGTCGAGCTGGCAGCGTAGCGCTTGGTCTGGAGCATGGTCGCGACCAGCGCGAATGCCAGGGCGGCAGCAATGATTGCGCCGATCAGCCACAGATTGGCGCGGATCGCCGCGGCGATGTAGCGGAAATCGAAGGCCGAACGCGACGAGCCGAAATGCTCGGCCTCGTCGGTGGCATCGAAAGTGCCGTGGCCATGGAAATGCGGATCGGCGGCGGGAGCTGGACTGGGCAAGAGGCTTTCCTAGCGGAAAATGTAGAACAGGTTGAAGGCGGGAGCCGCCTGAAGGAACTGCTTCCAGGCCGACTTCAGACCCGAACGTCCGACGACGACAGTATCGCCAGGCAGGATTTGCGGATCGGCAGCCAGGCCCTTGCGGATGTCATCCACATTAAACCGCGCGCCCATCCGCTGGCCGCCCACGACCCGGAAGATCATCACTTCGTCCAGCGAGGCGGTATCGGTCGGGCTTTTGGCCTGGGCAATTGCGGTGAGCAGCGAGGTGCCGGGCATGGCTTCGAACACGCCCGGTTCGCGCACATCGCCCTCGACTGCAAAAGTGGTGCGGCGGCGTTCGGTGACAATCACCGCGACTTGTGGATCGCGGATGAAGCGTTCGCCCAGACGCTTGACCAGTTCTTCGCGCAATTGGGCAGAGGTGCGCCCGGCAGCCGGGACTGACCCCGCCAAGGGGACCTGCACGCTGCCGCTGGCATCGACCACATAGGCATCCGAAGTCAGTTCGGGCTCGCCCAGCACCCGGATCGACAGCTGATCGCCTGGACGCAGTGTGTCTTCGTCAGGCCAGGCCTCGGTGTTGGGAAACACGGCATAGGCCTGTGGTCCGGCAGGCAACGGGTTTGGCTTGCCGGCGCAGCCCGCCAACGACAACGCCAGCACCGCGGCTGCAACCAGGGCAGGTAGTCAAGACTTTTGGCATGACTTCGTTTAGATTAGCCAGCCCCCGCGGTGCCAGCACCGGTAGGACAGGTTTTCAGCGCAACAAATTAAGGAAACAGATGGCAAATTGACGTCTCGCCAAATCCGTGAACTTATAGGATCAGCAGTCCTTCATCGGATATATCAGCGAAATATCGAGAAATTGCGTCGGCCGCACGATCTGTCAAAGTCATAAATGCGCGTCGCTTGTCGAGCGAATCCTCAGTACGTATGAGCAAACCGGATTCTATCATTTGACCGATCCAGCGGAGCGCTGTTGTTGGTGGGACTCCAGAGGCAATGCAGAGCGAAGTAACGCTCACTCTCGTATGCTCTTCTCTTGCAGCCGCAAGATCGAGCAACATATCCCAAGCAGGATCAGCGAATAAATTGGCGTCGAAATATCTAAGTCGCCTCTGTCGCAGTTTAATGACTTTCCTGATCAGTCGAGAATCAGGCATTGGCGGACGAGATTCTCGTCGCTCAGTAGAAAAAATGAAATTTTGATTGGCGCAAGTTTGATCTTCAACATACCCAACATCAAATTTGAAGGCGCTTTCGCTTTCTTGCCTGCTTGATGTTTTTGAAACAAAAACTTCGTGCAGATCACTAGTCAAATCCGTCAATGCTTTTTTTAACTCCGATAGGCGCTTCGAAAGGCGGTATTCGATCTCTATCGGTCCTCCAGTCACGATAGGGCCCAAATCATTTCAGGGCGAGTATTTAATTGATTCGCCAGTCCGGATAGAAATGAGGTTCTTTCTGACGAATAATGTAACGTCGTATGCCTAGAATCAACAAAAAATATTGGAAGTATGTTGGTGCGGTTGTCATCATCCAGTAAACGCCCGCCAACCCGTTGATAGCAACTAATTTTGCAAGGTGAGTCGAAACAACCAAAATTTGCAGAGATGATACCCATATTGGCCACCAACGGTTTGCGCGGATAGCAACTGTCAAAATCGCCACAAGAACTACAACTTCAATGAGAAGTTGTGGGTAATCAAGAGTGGCAAAATGCGCTGGTCCACGAATCAATCGTAAGGCAATACCAAACGCAAATGCGACGGCAAATATAGTAGATGTATACTTTTCCGGCTCTCCGCCACGCCGGTGCGCAAAGAATAGCAGAAGTACAATCAACGCAATAGTAGCGGAGAGCCTCATTTCATATTCGCATCTCTACATTTGCTCTTTCGCATCTTTGATTAGGCTGCGTCGGCGATGTTCAATTGGCCAGTCTGGCGCCAGTCGTCGGGGCAATCCTCTGCAGTCCCACCCATTTCTTTGCCGATGTCCAACATTCGCCCGTGCACTCTCGCCAAATCATTGCCTGCAGTCAGGAGGGATTGCTGAGATTTCATGAGGCGCATCAAGGCGTCTTGCCCAGAAAGAAGATCGGGAGAAACCAGATTGCGCGCTGAGACCAGGGTACTCATGAGTTCCGCTTGTTGCAATAGTGCTTCATTCAGTGCTTTTTCAGCAGATTTGATGTTGCGGGAAATGCGGATGGCTGCGCTTTCAACGGTCAATGTCATAATTTTCCCCTGTGGTTAGAATGCGAATCGTGCACTGTGACTACAGCCGAATCGACGTTAGAGTATCAACTTGTGCAAATATCGTAACAATTGCCAAAATGACGAAAATCATTAATACAGAAATTACGACAATAAGCATAAGTCTAAACAATGTGCCGGATGTTCCTTCAAGCTGTAGAGGGACAATTCGATTTTGCGGCTTGTCATCAATCAAGTAGGAGCTTCGGGTTCCATCAAGATTTGCAAACATCACCGGATCATCGTTTTCTCCCTCAGAGGACTGTTGCGCGGAAGCCAGCGGCTTTGCCATATGGAATTCTTCATATGTCAATCGATCGCATAAGCGCTGGTGCCTCAAATATGCCTGGATAAGCTCTCTGCGGGTTGTCACCCCTAGGCGGCGCTTCGCAGTTTCGATTCGCTGGTAAACAGTATGCGGAGAGATACCTAAGACCTTCGATATCTCTTTGGAAGTAGCGTGTTTTATTAACAGCTCGAGCACATCAATTTGCTTCTGAGTGAGCAAATTCAATAAATCAAAAGTGGCTTCGTTTTCAATCACTTGTTCCGAACACCTTCACACGAACCGCGACCCCTCAATCTTCCCATATATGCCCTCCGCCAGTAGTTGAAAGACATGGTTAAAATGGCCTTAGAATGAGACTGTGATTCCTGCATCCTTCCTGATGCCCTGTAACTCGATTACAGGTTTATATGAGGCACTTGACCGATGAAGATCGCAGCATCGCGGACCAAGTCTAAGCGCGCCGACGCTGATGAGCGAAGAAGCTAACGCCTAATCACAAGCCTCAGCCAGCCATCGAGGTACTCCAGATCGGATTCGAGCCGCCGGGCCAGATCTTCCTCGTGTTCGGTCGCGCCGCGGTGACCCCTGATCTGGGCCAGGCCGGTCAGTCCGGGCTTGAGCGCGTGGCGTTCCCAATAGCGGTCATCAATTTCCCAGAACAGCTTCTCCCCGGCCTGCGATCCCAGCGCGTGCGGGCGCGGGCCGACCAACGACATTTCGCCGCGCAGCACGTTGAACAGCTGCGGCAGCTCGTCGATGCTGGTGCGGCGGATCAGGCGGCCGACGCGGGTGATCCGGTCGTCATCGCGGCGGGTTGAAAGCTCACCCGCGCCGTCGCTGTCGGCACTGCGCATCGAGCGGAATTTGAGCATGTTGAAGAAGCGGTTGCCGCGTCCGACCCGGCGCTGAACAAACAGCACCGGACTGCCGTCTTCCAGCAGGATCGCGATCGTGACCAGCAGCAACAGCGGCGAGAGCAGGATCAGCCCGCCGCCCGCCAGGACCAGGTCGAACAGCCGCTTGGCCGCGCGCGCGCGCAATCCCAATGGCCCGATCGAGACCCGCAGAAAGCCTTGTCCGTCAGCCACTCTGGCACCGTGTGCGCCCAGCGCGGCAACACCGGGATCAAGCACTTCGCCGTCAATATTCGCGCCTTTCAGGATCGATGCCCAGGCTGCCCGGCGTTCGGGCGGGCAAGTCACCACCACCCGGTCGATCGCGTGCAGCAGTGCGCCAATCCGGTTAAGCTGCGCCGGACTGTCCAGCGCCGGAACCAGCCGCAATGCCTTGGCATCGACCCGGTAAGCTCCTGGCAGGGCAACCTGCGGGCCGCCATCGTCGATCAGCAGTTCGTTGATCAGTCGTTCCCCGCAGCGCCAGCGCACGAAGCTGCGCATCTGCAGGCGGGTCCAGACCAGGACCAGGCCTGACAATAGCCCCCCGACGGTAAACAGCACGCGTGAGAACTCGACACTGGATTTGGTGTAAAAGGTGATGAACACCACCACCGCCGCTGAAATCGCAAGCGCGCCCAAGCCGCGCAGGATGCCGGTGCGGGCCTGACGCAAAGTCGAAAGCGCATAGGCGCCGTTGTAAAGCGCGACAGTCAGAAAGACCGGCAACAGCAGCTGCGCCAGAATTCCGGCCTGCTCCAGCCCCTGGCGCCCCAGATAGAGATAGCCAGAGAACCCAAACCCGGCAAAGATCGCGAAGATATCACCCACCATCTGCGCCAGGTATGCCTGCAAGCGGCGGCGCTCGAGCGGCTGAGCGGGAGTCAGATGTTCGAGCGGCGCAGGCACGGGCGTGCTCAATCGGTCGGCGCTAATGGCAGCTAACTCGTTCATCGATGGCAACCCGTTGGTCCTGCGTCTGCGATGCGCCACTCCCTCTCATGCAAGAGAATGGTGCCACCTTCAAGTCTTCGTGAGGGGCTTTGCCCTATGTCCGGGGCGCTGCGGCGCGGGCGATCTCGGCCAGGCCCTGGGCCAGCAGCAGTTCGGCGTTCTGGCTGTTGGCCAGCAGCTGGCGGTGCAGTTCGATCAGGCGGTCCACCAGCCGCGCCAGTTTGCGCCCGCGCCAGGCAGTCAACTGCTGGATCAGATCGCGGCTGTCCTTCCAGAACACCCGCTTGGCACTCGATTCGGCCTCGATGAACTGGCGGACATTGCCGCGCGGACCCATCCGTGCGGCGAGCTGCGCCAGCTGGGTCGCACGGCGCTCGAACGCCAGCAGCAGGCCGACGGGGTTGAGCCCCAGCTCGTGCATCCGCTTGAGCTCGCCGCTGAGCTTGGCCACCTCGCCGCCCAGCACCACGTTGACCAGCGACATGAACCCATCGTCCTCGGTCCGCGCGCCGATTGCCTCCAGCGCATCGGCATCGGCCTTGCGCGGAGCCTGCGGGCTGGCATCGAGATAGAGCGCGAGCTTGGTCACTTCGCTTTGCGCCAGGCGCGTATCGAGCGCGGCGGCCTTGGCAATCCGTTCGGCCAGGTCCCCGCTTAGCGTCACCCCGGCGGCATCGGCCATGTCGCGCACGGCGCCGGTCACGCTGCGCAGGTCCGGTGGATAGAACATCGCGACCAGCGCATCGCCGCGCCCGGCCAGCAGCTTTGCCGTGCGCGACTTGTCAGTCGCGCCGCTGGCCACCACCAGCACCGGCCAGCCGGGGGTATCGTCAGCCACCAGGTTTTCCAGCGCGTCGTGGGCCTCGTCGCCCGTGGCGCGGATCCAGATGTGGCGGCTGTCGCCGAACAGCGAACTGGAGCGCGCCTCGTCGCTCAGCCGCACCGGATCGCGCTTGATGTCGGCGCCGGAGAATTCGACCCGCTCACCCGGATCGGGCAGCAGCGAGAGCACGTGATGCGCTGCATCGTGCGCTCCGGCCTCGTCGGGGCCGCAGAAGAAGAACACCCGCGCTTCCTTGGCAGCGCGCGGAGCCTGGGCCTTGAAGTCCTTCTGGGTCGCCTTCACGGCACGGTGGGGGCCGCGCCCCTGAGCTTGAGCGCGACGCGGGTGACGATCCGGTCGGCCACTTCCTTGGCGAGGTTTTCCAGCGCGGTCTGTTCGGCCGCGATGGTCGCATATTCGCTGCTGGTGACATCAATCCCGGCGTCCGACCCGGCGGTCGCATCGAGCACGATCTGTCCGGTTTCAAGATCGACCAACTGATAGCGCGCCCGCAAGGTCCGGCGCTCGCGCGCGACAGTATCGTCGGTCAGTAGCCCCAGGCCTTCCAGCTTGTCATCAAGCCGCACGTCCAGCCGGTAGCGCTTGGGACCCGCTCCGCCTGCACCCAGCCGGTCAGTCAGCGCATTGCGCACCAGCCAGCCGGCCTTGCCCTCAATCGGGGCGACCTCGATCGAGGACAGGCCTTGCACCACGGTTCCGCTGGCCCCGCCCGCATACATTGGCTTGAGGCCGCAGGCGCTGAGCGGCAGTGCGAGAGCGAGGGCGAGCGCGATCCGCTTCATCACGCCACCAAATTGACCAGCCGGTCGGGCACCACGATCACTTTCTTGACTGCCTTGCCATCAAGCGCACGCTGGACCTTGTCGCTCGCGAGGGCAAGCGCTTCGATCTCTTCACGCGGCAGGCCTTTGGCCACGGTGATGGTGTCGCGCAGCTTGCCCAGCACCTGGATCGCGATGGTCACTTCGTCATCGACCAGCATTGCCGGGTCGAACGCGGGCCAGGCCTCGTCGGCGACCAGACCAGCATTCGGCCAGCGCTGGTGCAGCGATTCTTCGGCCAGGTGCGGCATCATTGGCGCGACCATCAGCCGCAATTTGCGGATCGCGTCGCTGCGGCTGGCGGACAGCTCGGCCTTGTCGATCGCATTGGCCAGCTCGTAAATCCGGGCGACCGCCTTGTTGAAGGCCAGTGCCTCGATATCGGCAGCGACCGCAGCGACGGTCTGGTGGGTCTTGCGTTCCAGCGCCATGTCGGTGTTCGCATCCGCACCCGCGCCGCCAGCGCCTTCCTGGCCGAACAGGCGCCACAACCGCTGGACGAACCGCGCGCAGCCTTCGATCCCGGCTTCGGACCAAGGCAAGTCGCGTTCGGGCGGGCTGTCGCTGAGCATGAACCAGCGCACTGCGTCTGCGCCGAAGGTCTTGATGATGTCATCGGGATCGACGACATTCTTCTTCGACTTCGACATCTTGATGACCCGGCCGACTTCGACGGCCTGGCCATCGGCCTTGAGCGTCGCACCTTCGCCGCTACGCTCGATCTCTTCAGGGCTGAAATAGATCGGCGCGCCGTTGCCGGGATCGACCCGCGAATAGGTCTCGTGCGTCACCATGCCTTGCGTGAACAGGCTGGCGAACGGCTCCTTCACATCGATCATGCCGATGTGGCTGAGCGCGCGGGTCCAGAAGCGGGCGTAGAGCAGGTGCAGGATCGCATGTTCGATCCCGCCGATGTACTGCTCGACCGGCAGCCATTGCTTGATCACTTCGGGATCGAACGGGCGGCCATCCGGCTGGCTGGCGAAGCGCAGGAAATACCACGAGCTGTCGACGAAAGTGTCGAGCGTATCGGTCTCGCGCACGGCGGCCTTGCCGCACTTGGGGCAATCGACATGCTTCCAGCTGGGATGGCGCAGCAGCGGGTTGCCGGGGGTCTGGAAATCGACATCCTCGGGCAGCACCACCGGCAGCTGGTCCTTGGGCACCGGCACCACACCGCAGCTCTCGCAGTGGATGAACGGGATCGGCGTGCCCCAATAGCGCTGGCGCGAAACGCCCCAGTCGCGCAGCCGCCAGACGGTGGTGCCGTGGCCCCATTGGCCTGCTTCTGCGCGCCTGATCACTTCGGCCTTGGCCGCTTCTACATCGAGCCCGTCGAGGAAGCGCGAGTTTACCAGCGCGCCGGGGCCAGTGTAAGCCTCACTCCCTTCGAACACCGGATCGACCTTGTCACCATCGGCGACCACGCGGGTTACCGGCAGGCCATATTTGCGGGCAAAGTCGATATCGCGCTGATCATGCGCCGGGCAGCCGAACACCGCGCCGGTGCCGTAGTCCATCAGCACGAAATTGGCGATATAGAGCGGCAGTTCGATGGCATCGTCGAACGGGTGTTTCAGCCGGATCCCGGTATCGTAACCCAGCTTCTCCTGCGTCTCGATCTCGGCGGCGGTGGTCCCGCCCTTGCGGCACTCTTCGATGAAGGCGGCGACGGCGGGGTCACCCGCGGCCAGCCCTTGCGCAATCGGATGGTCGGCGGCGATCGCAACGAAGCAGGCACCGAAGATCGTGTCGGGCCGGGTGGTGAAGACTTCGACTTCGGTGCTGCGGTCTGCATTCCAGAACTTGAACTGCAGGCCCTGCGACTTGCCGATCCAGTTTTCCTGCATCAGCCGGACCTTTTCGGGCCAGTCCTTGAGATCGCCCAGACCGTCCAGCAGCTCGTCGGCGAACTGGGTGATCTTCAGGAACCACTGGCTGAGCTTGCGCTTCTCAACCAGCGCGCCGCTGCGCCAGCCGCGTCCGTCGATCACCTGTTCGTTGGCCAGCACGGTCATGTCGACCGGGTCCCAGTTGACCGCGCTCTCCTTGCGGTAGACCAGTCCCGCTGCGTAAAGGTCGAGGAACAGCGCCTGTTCGTGGCCGTAATAGTCCGGCTCGCAAGTGGAAAGCTCGCGGCTCCAATCGAACGAGAAGCCCAGGCGTTTGAGCTGCGCGGTCATCGCCGCGATATTGGCGCGGGTCCAGCCGCCGGGGTGGACGCCCTTTTCCATCGCGGCGTTTTCGGCCGGCATCCCGAACGAATCCCAGCCCATCGGGTGCAGCACTTCGAAACCCTGCATCCGCTTGTAGCGCGCCAGCACGTCGCCCATCGTGTAGTTGCGCACGTGGCCGATGTGGATCCGGCCCGACGGGTAGGGAAACATCTCCAGCACATAGCTGCGCGGCTTGGGCGACGCGTCGTCCGCCTTGAAAGTCTGCGCCGCATCCCATGCGGCCTGCCAGCGCGCATCGGCGTTGCTGGGATCGAAACGTTCGCTTGTCATGGAAGTCCCTCTAACGGCTCGACGTCCCGGCGCAAGCCGGGAAGGCGGCGGCGGGACTTACGCTGTTACTTGCCCGCCGAAGCCTGACGGCGCAGGTCGCGGGCGCGGGTAAGGATCACGTCTTCCAGCTTCTGCACGGTCGCGGCCTGGACGGGAACTTCGGCCCAGACGCCGTTCTGCATCACCTGGCGGCTGGCGGCGACGCGCAGCGCATCGGCGCGCAGGTCCTGATCAAGGATCGCCACCGAAACCTTCATTCGCTCGTTGGGGTTGTTGGGGTTGGCGTACCAGTCGGTCACGATAACCCCGCCGTTGCTGTCGGTCTGGAGCAAAGGCATGAAGCTCAGTGCTTCAAGGCTGGCGCGCCACAGGTAGCTGTTGACCCCGATCGTGGTGATCTTCGATGCGGCCAGATCGGCCTTGGGGCGCTTGTTGCCGCCGCCGCAGGCCGCCAGCGAGACCGTGGCGAGCGCAAGGAGCCCGGCGCGCGCCGCAAGACGAAGGGTGCCGGGGCGGGTGGAAGTGCTGCCAATCATTGCGTGCCTGGTTCCTGTAATCGTGTTTGCCAGCCTGCTTGCTGGACGCGCTGCCTCTATAGCCGAGGCGGCACTGGCGGCAAGCCCGCTTTGCCGCGCTAGTACCGGCTCGGGCGGTGAACGCGTCCTGAATAGGCCAGGCAGAGGCGCGGTTCAGCGCGAATTCATCGCGCCGGGACCATTCCGCGCTTGGAAATTCAGCCATTTTGCGCGATTATCTGCGCTTCACGATTGGGAACAGGGCACGGCAATGAGCGAGACGGCAGCCAAAATCAGCAGGAAAGTCGGGGCAAGCACCTCGGCCATGCTGCTGTGCGGCGCGGTCAGCGTGCTGGCGCTGCCCAGCGCGGTGCTGGCTTTCGCTGGCGGATTCGCGCCCAAGTTTGAAGTGCTTGCCGCCAATTCGGCCGACGGGGCCTTTGTGCCTTCGCAGGTCGATCCCCGGCTCTCGCGCTCGATCACGGTGCGCGCACTGTCCAAGGGCAAGCTGTTCCGCTTTACCCCTGCCGCCACCCCCAGCCGTCCGAACGATTCGGTGGTGACGGTCGCGGTGCGGATGGGCAGCCACTTGCCCGCGCTGGCGATGCGCCGCACGGCCCATGCCGACGTTGCGACCTCGGCCAGCGGGGTTGCGATCGCGCCGACCGCTTACAGCCTGGGCTCGGCCCGCGGCTATCGCGGCTTTGCCCAAAGCACGCCGCCGACCCAGGCCACCTTCCGGCAGATGGATGTGCCGGACCTCGCCAGCTACAAGCCCAAGCCGGGCGTCGCGCCAGACAATTCGCGGTTTGAGCCGCGGATCGCGCTCGACGAGCGGGAGAAGACCGGCCGCAGCCCCCGCACTTTCGAGCAGAGCGACCAGCAGGTCGATCTGGGCGGCGCCTACCGCGTCACCCGCAACCTCGATGTCACCGCCGGGGTCCGCGTGACGTCCGACCGTGACCGGCTGCGCCCGACCACCGATGGCCGGCAGGATAGCCAGGCGGTCTATGTCGGAACCCAGTTCCGCTTCTAGGGTTCGCGAGCATTTGCCCCATGCCGGGCTGCGAACGGCCGCTTTCTGCGCTTCCGGTGCTCACGACCCCAAAAGGTCGCTGCGCGCCGGTTCTCAAAATCAGCCATTCTCGCTCCGGCCTGAGCCAAATTCTCACCAACCCTAGTTCGCGCTCTTGCTCGCTGCCGGGCTGGCCTGCGCCGCCGGGGCATTGGTCATCGGCGTCGTGGGCAGGTCGACCGGCACTGCCGGCTCGGTCGGATTTTCCTGAACCCATTCGCTCGACGGTGCGGTCGGCTCGTCAGCAACCTGGCCCTGATCGGCCTGTTTTCCGCAAGCAGCCAGCGCCAGCAAGGCGGCCAGCGGCAGGATCGAAATTCGCTTCATCGCAAGTGCTCCTTTTGCATCCCAAACGCCCCCACTTGCGGCTAGCCGCTTTGCCGAGCGCCCGGAATGACCTGGATCAACTGGCGATAGAGCCTAAAGCCCCTGGGTGATGAACACCCGGTAGTCGGCCCCGGCAAAGCGGTGCGCGCGGGCCGCCTGATAGGCGTCGGACTGGTACCAGGCGCGTGCTGCCTCCATGTCGGGAAACTCGATGATCACGCTGCCTTGCGCTTCGGGCCCTTCCAGCGTTTCGATCGCGCCATAGTAGGCCAGCGGCTTTGCGCTGTGCCCGCCCAGCGATGGGCCAGCGGCGGTCGCATAGGTCGCCATCGCTCCGGCATCGTGCTCGCGTTCCTTGATGAAGACGATGTAGGCGGGCATGGGCTGGGCTCCTGTGATGGCTTGCGTGGGTCTAAGCTTACGATGAGGCACGGCGGCCCGGCTGGCAATGGCGCTTGGCAAGGCATTGTGGCTTCCCGCTCGTGACAAGCACGGGCGCAAGGGGCATGCTGCGCGCCATGGCAAAGGTTCGATCCGTGCTGCTGGCCGCCGCGGTCTATTGGGCCGTGGTCTTTGCCTTTGCCTTCGTGCTGGGGATTGTCCGCACGCTGTGGCTGGCCCCGCGGCTGGGCGAGCTGGCGGCGACCCTGTGCGAGTTGCCGCTGGTGCTGACGGTCAGCTGGCTGACGGCGAAGCGCGTTACTCGCGGCTTTGGCGTGAACGCGCCGGGGGAGGCGCTGGCCACGGGGCTGATTGCCTTCACGCTGCTGATGCTGGCCGAACTGGCGCTGGCGCGGGTGCTGGCCGGGCAATCGGTGGGCCAATGGGCGGCGGGGCTGACGACCCCTGCCGGCATGCTGGGGCTGGCGGGGCAAGTGGGCTTTGCGTTGATGCCGTGGTGGGTACGGGAGCGTTAGTTACCAACCATACTTCACCACCTCTCCTGACCGTCATCCCGGACTTGATCCGGGATCCCGCTTTTCTTTTTGGTTCACGCAAAGACGCCAAGACGCCAAGTGACCGCGCGCGGGACGGGGGTGGGGTGCCGTTCGGATGGAGCGCGCAAGGGCGAGGTCAAAAGCAGAGGCGGCTGCGCCGCAGGCTGTCATTGCCTGCCTTCACTGCTGGCGCTGGGGTCGAGTCACGGCGGCGCGATCAAGCGCGGCATCTTGGCGTCTTTGGGTGATGCTCTTAGGGGGTGCGGATTGGGGTTGTTGCAACTGTCACTGTCGCTCGACTCCATAATCCTACGATCCTGGCGAGATTATCTCCAAATCTGGAAAGTAAGTGGAAACCTTCTTTGTGTCTCGAGTGATCAGTGGTTTCTTTTCGGTTTCGGCAAGCGCCCCGATGAAAAAATCTGGTAGGACCCCTTCCTTTGGACCCTTGTTCTCTTCTTTGTACTTACGGAACGCCTTTGCAGCCCTAAAAAGTGCAGCGTCCGTGTAGCCGCAGCGGGCAAGAGCGAGAGCTGAGATTGCCTCATCGACTTCCGCTACGCTTTTCATTCCATATGATAGCTCACTGTAAGCGGCATCAGACACAAAAACTGGGCCAAGCGCTTTGGCCTTTGCGATATGATCGCGGCACCATTGATGATCTTTAGCATCAGTCTCGAGCAATTCGAACAAAACGCTTGTATCGACAAATGACGTCATTCGCCCCTCGTCATCGCTAATATGTCCTCAGCGGACATATCTGGTGAAATTCCTCGATCCTTTAGTTCCTGAATAGCATTTGCGACTCTGCTTTTGACGAAACTTGTAACGTCGAATGAGTCTAGTTCATCAACTTCAAATGTAACAAATCCAGCGATATAAGTCGCGAGCATGGCGCATGCGCGAGGAATCGCTTTGCGCGCAGTCGCGTCTTCAGGATGAAATGCGCCAACAGGATTTGGATCGTTCGCAAAGTGGTTCAACTGCGGCAGCTGAACCGCCTGGCGCTCGCGAGTAGCATCTTCGTTCAGTCGGTTAACCCCACCACACGCCGAATAGAGCGCGCAAAAGTTTGTCGCCGCAAGATCTTTCTGCAGACTTCGCGCTCCGCTAATTGATGGGTAGCCCGACTTACTAAGAAGCCCAAGAAGTGAATTTCCGTCACTAACTTGATCCGCCATGCCAACGGAAAGTAGATATCTGTCCAATGCGAGGAACAATCCGTTGAGCCACCATTGTTCAGGTTTTGTCGATTCGAAATCTCGAACTCGCCCTAGTTTATATAGATAGCTTAGATTTGTTGCGAGTTTTCGACTGGTCTTCGCTCTATATCTGGAATCATTGGAAACAAAAGTTTCAATATCGTTCGCAGAAATAGATCTTGTGTTCCAAGCTAACTGACTCCCGACCCGATCTGCCAGATAATGGAAAGCCCACAGCGCAGGTCGAGATTGATAAGGTGCCGCCCTCTTCCAGTGCCCGACCCTGCTTAAATGGAACGCTACGAGAGCGAGCCTGTCAAAATGCGCAGAGTGCTTAAAATTTATTGCTTGAAAAACTAGCTCATCGACGCAGACAAAATCGATACCATTTCGAATCTGATTGAATAAAAAAAAGTTTAGCGGGATGTAATCAGGCCTATCAATAGAGATAATGCGCTTTCGGAATTCGCTGCGTGTGACATCCCGAAGTTGGCCCTCGAACCCAATTCTTATTACTCGATGCAATTCAGCAAAACCGCGAGTTTCCGGCCCCCAGCTAAAGTTCTTAGTGAAACTTCCAGGATGCCACTCATCTAGCATTGCTAGCCCACTACCTTCTTCAATTTAGACTGACTGTGATTTGAATAAGTGCGCCAGTCAATCTCATAGACTTCTGCTTGGTTGCCCCAAGCGTCCCAGCCAGGCCGCTTGCCTCGAGCGAACAGTTCGACTTGTGGTCCGGGGCTACAGGACTCTATGATCTTATATAGCTCGTCTGGCTTGCGACTGTGTTCACGCTTTTGTGTTGCCAGGAAATTGACCTGAGAACGTCCAGGTTGAAGCGTACGGGCACCCTTTCCGCGAACACCAAACAGAATGACCTCTGTCACATTGCGAAAATAGAATCCCACACCCCTGCCATCCGGCCCCCCGTCCTTGCGGACTTTGTGCCAAATTATGTTAGTCTTGTAGGTGAATCCCCATGCTTCCATGACTTCCATGCCCTCTGCGAGGAGTGCGTTTGGAACCCAAAGATACAGGTGCGCAGGTTCGTCTGCGATTAGGCTGACAGGAAGTGCTTTAATGTCCTCCAGATTCATTGTCCCATACCTGTTGAGACGCCTGTGCTCGGGAGCCATCTTGCCTGTGCGGTTCGCGAATCGCCAAGGGGGATCCGCCAAAATAGTTCGGAACTTCTTCCCCTCAAAATAGGTCGCAAAGTCTTTGACTGCTGAGAGTGTCATGGAGTCACTCCGCCGCTACACCGGAGCTACCAAACATATCCGGCTCACTCCCGGCCTCAACCTCCAGGTCGTTCGCCCCGGCAATGTCGCTCTTAGCCTTGCGGCGTGAGTCAAAGCTCGACCACACGTCGTTCCAGTTCCCGCGGGTCGCGGCTTTCGAATACTCGGTTGCGCGGGTTTCGAAGAAGTTGGCGTGTTCTACGCCGTTGAGCAGCGGGGCGAGCCAGGGGAGGGGGTGGTCTTCGATCATGTAGATCGCGGGCAGGCCCAGCTGGCTAAGCCGCCAGTCGGCGATGTAGCGGATGTAGCGTTTGATTTCCTTGGGGCTCATGCCGGGGACCGGGCCGAGCTCAAACGCGAGGTCGATGAAGTTGTCTTCCAGCCGCACGGTCTTCTGGCAGCAGTCGATGATGTCTTCCTTGACCGACTTGGTCAGGCACTGACGCTCGGCGCAGAAGGCGTGGAACAGCTTGATGATGCCTTCGCAGTGGAGGCTTTCGTCGCGCACCGACCAGGATACGATCTGGCCCATGCCCTTCATCTTGTTGAAGCGCGGGAAGTTCATCAGCATGGCGAAGCTGGCGAACAGCTGCATGCCTTCGGTGAAGCCGCCGAACATGGCGAGCGTGCGGGCGATATCCTCGTCGCTATCGACCCCGAAAGTGTGCATGTAGCTGCACTTTTCGGCCATTTCGCTGTATTCGAGGAAGGCGCTGTATTCGCTTTCGGGCATGCCGATGGTGTCAAGCAGGTGCGAATAGGCGGCGATGTGGACCGTCTCCATGTTGCTGAACGCGGCCAGCATCATCTTGACTTCGGTCGGCTTGAACACCCGGCCGTACTGCTCGTGATAGCAGTTCTGCACCTCGATATCGGCCTGGGTGAAGAAGCGGAAGATCTGCGTGAGCAGGTTCTTCTCATGCTCGGACAGCTTCTGCGCCCAGTCGCGGCAATCTTCGCCCAAAGGAACTTCCTCTGGCATCCAGTGGACCTGCTGCTGGCGCTTCCAGAACTCGTAAGCCCAGGGGTATTCGAACGGCTTGTAGCTTTTGCGGGCTTCGAGCAGGGGCATCTTACGACTCCGGAATTGAACGGTTGCAAGGGGTAGCGCAGATCACCGCGCGGCGCGATTGCGGCGGGGGCGATTGGCTGGGGATAGGGTGGGGATAGGCGCTCAGTTCCAGAACCAGCCCGGTTTCTGCGCGCGGGCCTTTCGGCCCCGTAACATCGAAATGTAGAGCCACAGGCCTGAGAAGCTGAAGAACACCAGCGCCAGCCCCGCCGCGATCGAAATCCCCACGCCGGTTGGCCCAAATTCCTCGCCGCCGTGCAGGTGACGCAGGAAGCTGACCCAGGCGCGCGCGCCGTTGGGGTCGGGCTTGGGGCGGCAGATCATGCTTTCGGGACAGACGAAGCCCGCGGGCGCTGCGGCCACCGGCTGCGGCTCGCGGTCCGCGACGATCGCGGCGAACTGGCTCATCACGCCGGTCACCGCGATCCACAGCAGGATCACGCCGAAAATCACCGACAACCAGCGGTGCCACTTGCGCATCAAACGAGACTCCAAAGAAGGAAAAGGCGATCGCCGCGCGTGTCACAGCTCGATCGTCCGGATGCCCTGAACCGGACCAAGCAGTCCAAATGTCAATGCCGCGGCGAACACCAGCATGATGACAGCGCCAATCATCATCAGGCGGCCAAAGCGATTGAGCTGTGCCAATGTCGTGGGCTGGCTCTTGATCGGCTGGCCTGGCGGCTCGCGCCCCGCCCCAGGATGCGTATCCATTCGGGCAAACCGCAAACCGCTCGCAAAAACGCCCGCGCAGATCGCGGCGCTGATACCAAGGAAGACCCAGCCGTCAGTCATCGGCCATGCCTCACTGATCGAGCCGCTTGGCTTCGGTCACCGGCAGCCCGGCTTCGGTGGGGACATAGATCATCTGCGCTTTGGATTCTTCAAGCGCCTGGATCTGCAGATAGCGCAAATAGCCTTCGGGCCCGCCCAGCGAATCCTGCAGGATCTTGTTGGCCTTGGCTGCACCCTCGGCGCGGATCACTTCGGCCTCAGCCAGGCTGACCGCGCTTTCCTTCTTGGCGCGGGCCTCAAGGATCGCGACCTGGCGTGAGCTTTGCGCTTCGGCCAGCGCGGCTTCGCCGGCCAGCCGCTGCTGATAGACGCGGTACTGCGGCCAGCCGATCAGCAGGCCGACCAGGACGAGCGCGCCGATCACCAGCGCGGCGAGCGAACATCCGCTTTTCGATTCCATCATGCTCTCCAGCGAGGGCTTCAGCTTGCTCATCCTACTGGCAGCTCAGGCACTTAGCGTCCCGTAGATTGGGTCAAGGCAGACCCTGCGACAGACTTGAACTCGGCGACAGTGAGTGAGCCAGGGTGCGATAGTTCTTTGGAAGCCAAAGAGGCTACTCTTCGAGACGTACTTTCAGCCAAGGCATTCGAAACAGTAGAAAATGGCAAGGGGCTGGGCTTCCAATCACGTGCTTGCGTCAGCGCCGACGCCGCTACTGCGCGGCGTTCGCTCAGGCTCAACTGGGCCGGGTCCGTCAAGCCGAGCGAAGCAAGTCGCGCAACTCGCTGCGACGTTGTTTCGAAATTTTGCCTAGGGAATCCCAATCCAAATAGCCCTGAACGGCTTGGATATCCCGGTGGGAGCATGGCCATCTCTTGTACCTCCTGGGTCAATTTCGAGAACTGCCTACTGGCAGCTCAGGCACTCGTCGTAATCGGTGGTGGGCAGCTCGTAAGTGGCGGGCTCGGTGGTATTGTCCGCCTCGACCCCGCCGGCGAACCCAGCGCGCTGGACCGACTTCGAGCGCAGGTAGTAGAGGCTCTTGATCCCCTTCTCCCAGGCCTGGAAGTGCAGCATGGCCAGATCCCACTTGTCGACATCGGCGGGGATGTAGAGGTTCAGCGACTGCGCCTGGTCGATATAGGGCGTGCGGTCGGCCGCGAATTCGAGCAGCCAGCGCTGGTCGATTTCGAAGCTGGTCTTGTAGACCGCCTTTTCCTCTGGCGAGAGGAAGTCGAGGTGCTGGACCGAGCCGCCGTGCTCAAGGATCGAGTTCCACACTGCGGTCGAATCCTTGCTCTTGGTTTGCAGCAAGGCCTCAAGGTAGGGGTTCTTGACCACGAAGCTGCCCGACAGCGTCTTGTGGGTATAGATGTTGGCCGGGATCGGCTCGATGCAGGCGCTGGTGCCGCCGCAGATGATCGAGATCGACGCGGTCGGCGCGATTGCCATCTTGCAGCTGAAGCGCTGCATCACGCCCATGTCGGCCGCATCGGGGCAGGCGCCGCGTTCTTGCGCGAGCATCAGGCTGGCCTCATCGGCCTTGGCGGCGATGTGGCGGAACATCTTCAGGTTCCAGGCCTTGGCCATCGCGGTTTCGAAACCGATACCCTTCTTCTGCAGGAACGAGTGGAAACCCATCACGCCCATGCCGACCGAGCGTTCGCGCATGGCCGAATACTTGGCCCTGGCCATTTCGTCCGGCGCGCGGTCGATATAGTCCTGCAGCACGTTGTCGAGGAAGCGCAGCACGTCTTCGACGAACAGGTCTTCGCCCTGCCATTCGTCCCAGGTTTCCAGGTTGAGACTGGACAGGCAGCAGACCGCGGTGCGATCGTTGCCAAGGTGGTCCTTGCCGGTGGGGAGCGTGATTTCCGAGCACAAGTTCGAGGTCGAGACCTTCAGCCCCAGATCGCGGTGATGCTTGGGCATCATCCGGTTCACGGTGTCAGAGAAGACGATGTAGGGTTCGCCCGTGGCGAGCCGGGTTTCGACCAGCTTCTGGAACAGGCTCCGCGCATCGACCGTGGCGCGGATCGACTGGTCCTTGGGCGAACGCAGGTGGAATTCGGCGCCGTCGCGCACGGCTTCCATGAATTCGTCGGTCAGCAGCACGCCGTGGTGCAGGTTGAGCGCCTTGCGGTTGAAATCGCCCGAAGGCTTGCGGATCTCGAGGAACTCCTCGATCTCGGGGTGCGAGACGTCGAGATAGCAGGCGGCCGAACCGCGCCGCAGCGAGCCTTGCGAAATGGCGAGCGTCAGGCTGTCCATCACCCGCACGAACGGAATGATGCCAGAGGTCTTACCGTTGAGGCCAACCGGCTCGCCGATCCCGCGAACATTGCCCCAATAGGTCCCGATCCCGCCGCCGCGGCTGGCCAGCCAGACGTTCTCGTTCCAGGTCCCGACGATGCCTTCCAGACTGTCCGAAACCGAATTGAGGTAGCAGCTGATTGGCAGGCCGCGGTTGGTGCCGCCGTTCGACAGCACTGGCGTCGCCGGCATGAACCACAGGCGGCTGATGTAATCATAGAGCCGCTGGGCATGGGCCTCGTCATCGGCATAGGCCGCGGCGACGCGCGCGAAGAGGTCCTGATAGCGTTCGCCCGGGAGCAGGTAGCGATCGTCGAGCGTGTCCTTGCCGAAATCGGTCAGCAACGCATCGCGCGCGTGATCGACCTCGATCGCGAAGCGGCGGTCGTGGATCGCCTTGGAATCGTCTGCGTCTTTTTGCCCCATGCCCGCCCCAGCTGCGGCGGCAGTGATCGCACCGGCCAGCGCTTCGGCACCCAGCTTTGCCACCAGTGCGTCACTACCCTGATCGCTTTTCTCGGTCATTGCCACGGCGGGTTCCGCCTCCTTGCTCTTGCGAACCTTGGTCTTCACGTCGCCCGACGCGAGCGCTGCTTCCACTTCGGCCATGCCTGGCTCGTCTCCGTTCCTGAATTCCACGCCTTCGCCCCCAAAATCCCGATGCCGCCTAGGCGACTGTCAATGTTCCACATTCGTTCGAATCAGCGAGCGACCGCCGATCCTACCAGACCAGGAGAACGAAACGAGAAAAAGTTATCCCGATTTCATCCCCAGTCCTGGCCCTTCAAGGTCCCTTCCCAGGCCAGACTCGCCCCCGATGCGCGAATCGCGCCCAAGTGACTGAATCTAGGTCTAGTGGGTCCCCCCGGTTGCCGGACCACTATCCATAGTGCCAAAAGGCCCAACGGGCGCAAGAGGGTAAATGTGTTGTTCACCGTCGCGAGGGGCTCCGGACTCGCCCCGGACTCATGCCGCGTTGCAGCGACGCGCGGGAAAAGCGTCACTGGTGCGGCGCGCAAGAGTCAAAATTAAAAATGAAAATATTTTTCTCCACGCCAAACCGCTCCGGCGCGTTGACACAGATAGAATCGAGCGGCGCAATCTTGTTGCTTTTCGAGGCCAGTTCCGGACATGCAGTGCACCCGGCTATCGGACTTGAAATCGCAGCATGGTGTATTAGAATGACAAAACACCAACGCGGAGTATCCCTGACATGTTCAACCTGATCGGTGCCGTCTTTTCCGGCCTGTTCATCGGCGCGCTGGCGCGGTTCTTCTATCCCGGCGCGGTCGATATGGGCTGGGGCATGACGATCCTGCTGGGGATCGGCGGATCGCTGCTGGCGGGGTTCGTCGGCAACGGCTTCAGTTTTGGCGAAGGCTTCAACCGCGCAGGGTGCTTCTCCTCGGTGCTGGGCGCGGCGCTGCTGATCTTTATCGGCCGGCAGATGGGCTGGCATTTCTAGAGAATGACCGACCAGCCGCCCAGGACCACGATTTTCGAGTACATGTCGGGCCTGGCACGCCAACTGGGCGCGATCAACCTGGGGCAGGGCTTTCCCGAAATGGAAGAGCCGGGCGAATTGATCGGCGCCGCCCAGCGCGCCCTGGGCACCCGCTCCAACCAGTATCCGCCGATGCGCGGCCTGCCCGAACTGCGGGGCGCAGTGCGGGATTACTATTCCCGCACCCAGGGCCTCGAACTGGCAGACGAAAGCGTGGTGGTCACCTCGGGCGGGACCGAAGCCCTGGCCGCCAGCCTGCTCGCGCTG
>JAGXTB010000216.1 GCA_018334165.1 Sphingomonadales bacterium
CTGGCAGCAGGTGCTGCAGCCGGAGCCGCCGATGCCATGCTGGGCACTGCCAACAGTGCCAGGGCCAGGCCGATCGCCTTGATCGCGGTGTAGAACGCGTTGGCCGCCTCGCGGACGCTTTGACCGATTGTCATCGTTCCTCTTGCTTTCGCTATACAGGCCGATGGAAGCCCATTCGTGCTCCCCCCGCCCCCTTGGGAGTTGTCAATTTCAGCCGGGCCTATACGCGCGCTTTACGGGCACCTCAAGCGCCTCTAGGGAAAATTTGTGCGGCGCCCTTGCGGGCCCTGCGCGCTTGTCCACGATTTAGACGAAAGGCGTGTCGATACCATGCAGGATGAAGAGGTGCTTGCCGAGTTCCGGGCCAGCCAGGCCTTGCTTGAAGGGCATTTTCTGCTCTCCTCGGGGCGGCACAGTGCCCACTACCTGCAATGCGCAAGGGTGCTGATGGACCCGATGCGGGCCTCAAGGCTGGCTTCTGCGCTGGCCCAGCGCATCCCGCGTGAGCTGCGCAAGGAAATCACCAAGGTGGTTTCCCCGGCGATGGGCGGGGTGATCATCGGCCACGAAATGGGCCGCGCGCTGGGAATCGAGGCGCTGTTCGTCGAACGCCCGACCGGCACTTTCGAACTGCGCCGCGGCTTTTCGCTCGAACCGGGCGACAAGGTGTTGATGGTCGAAGACGTGGTCACCACCGGCCTGTCGAGCCGCGAGGCGATTCGCTGCATCGAGGCCGAGGGCGGCGAAGTGGTCGCAGCCGCAGCACTGGTCGATCGCAGCGCCGGTTCGGTCGATCTGGGGGTTCCCTTCTACCCGCTGATCGCGATCAACTTCCCCACCTATGCCGCTGACGAATTGCCGCCGGAACTCGCCGCGACCGAAGCCGTGAAACCCGGGAGCAGGGCCAAGCCGTGATCAGCCGTCTGCGCCTGGGCGTGAATATCGATCACGTTGCAACGATTCGCAATGCGCGCGGCGGGGATCATCCCGATCCGGTCCGCGCGGCAGAGATTGTTGCGCGCTGCGGCGGCGACGGGATTACCGCGCACTTGCGCGAAGACCGCCGCCATATCCGCGACGAAGACCTCGCCCGGATCCAGGCCGCGACCGACCTGCCGCTCAACCTCGAAATGGCCGCGACCGAGGAAATGCTGGCAATCGCGCTGCGCCACAAGCCGCATGCCGCCTGTATCGTCCCCGAACGGCGCGAGGAGCGCACCACCGAAGGCGGGCTCGATGCCGCCGGGCAGCACAACCGGCTCTATCCGCTGGTCCAGCGGCTGGCCGATGCCGGGATCCGCGTCAGCCTGTTCATCGCCCCCGATGAACGCCAGATCGAAGCCGCGCTGATGCTGAAAGCCCCGGTGGTCGAACTGCACACCGGCGAATATGCCCATGCGCATGGCGAGGCCCGCGCTGCCGAGCTCAAGCGCCTGGCCGACATGGCCGCACTCGCCGCCAAGAACGGAATCGAGCCGCACGCCGGGCACGGCCTGACTTACGAAAACGTCCAACCCGTCGCTGCGATCCCGCAACTGGCAGAACTCAACATCGGTCACTATCTGATCGGCGAGGCGATCTTTTGCGGACTGGAACCGGCAGTGCTGAAAATGCGCGAACTGATGGATGCGGCGCGGTGATTGTCGCCATCGGCTCTGACCTCTGCAATATCGACCGCATCCAGGCCTCGCTCGAGCGCTGGGGCGAGAAGTTCGAGAACCGGGTGTTCACCGAGATCGAACGCGCCAAGGGCAACAGCCGCCCCTTCACCAAAGCCGGAACGCTGGCCAAACGCTTCGCCGCCAAGGAGGCCTTCTCAAAGGCAGTCGGCACCGGGTTCAAGCGCGGGGTGTTCATGAAGGACATCGGCGTTGTGAACATGCGCTCGGGCGCGCCGACTTTGCAACTCGCTGGCGGGGCCGCTGCCCGCCTGACTGAAATCACCCCCGCCGGACACCTCGCCGTGATCCACCTGACCCTTACCGACGACCATCCTTGGGCCCAGGCCTTCGTGGTGATAGAGGCCCGCCCATTGTGACCGATACGACTGCCCCTACCGACGTTTCACCTGCGCCTGACACCGCGCCGCCCGCGGCCGAACCTTATGAGCCGATCGACTGGATCGGCGAGATTCGCGGGCTGTTCTGGATGCTGCTGGCGGTGCTGACCTTCCACAGCTTCATTGCAAAGCCGTTCTATATCCCCTCGATCTCGATGATGCCCAACCTGCTGGTCGGCGACCGGCTGGTGGTGTCCAAGTTCCCGTTCGGCTGGAACTGGGCCTCGGCCAGCTTTCACATCCTGCCCCGCGATGACTGGCGCGCGCTGCCCGGCACGCCGAAGTACGGTGATATCGTGATTGCAGTGCCCCGCGACCGCACCGACGATCTGATCAAGCGCGTGGTCGCCCTGCCTGGTGACCGGATCGCTGTGGTGGGCGGCGAGATCGTGCTCAACGGCAAGAAGGTTCCGCAGACGGTTGAACCCAACATCCAGCTGCCTGTCGACCTGAAGCTGATGTGCGACGAATATGGCTCTCCCGCCTGGTGCTATGATACGTTCGCGACGTTCAAAAAGCGCCTGCCTTCAGGCCGCGAAGTGATCGAGCTGCCGACCTACCGCGAGGTCATGCCCAATGGCGCGACCTATCTGATCATCCGTGATCAGCCCGCCAGCCCCTACAACAACATGGCCGAGATCACGGTTCCGGCCGGCCATATCTTCCTGATGGGCGACAACCGCGACCATTCGGCCGACAGCCGGGTCTCGCTGGCCGGTCAGGGCCTGGGCGGAGCCGTGCCGCTGTCCGACGTTGGCGGGCGGGCCGAATTCGTCACCTTCTCGCTCGATGGCAGCCAGACCCGCAACCCGGCCAGCTGGTGGAATGCCTTGCGCGAGGGCCGGTCGTGGCAGAGCCTGCGTCCGGTTCACCTAAAACAGGGCAAGTAAGGGAGAGGCCGGAAGATGGTCCGCAAATTCCTCTACTTCATGGCAATCATGATCGCGCTGTTCGCGGCCGGGCGGGTCGCGCTGGGGTTCTATCCCGAACAGTTGACCCGCGCCACTTTCACCCCATCGGGCAAGTTCGAACCGCAGCCCGCGCTGGCCTTGACCGCCTATGCCGATCCGGCACTGTGGCTGGTCCGCCCGGGCAATCCCGGTCGCTCGTTGATCGACTGGCGGCCCGAGGGCTTCACCGAAGAGGGCGAGCCGCTCGACGTCGCGGTGTTCTTCGTCCACCCCACCAGCTACCTCAAGAAAGCCCACTGGAACGCCCCGCTCGACGATCCCGACGCACGGCGGATCGGCGCAATCGTGACCAAGGCCAATGCCAGCGTGTTCAGCCGCGCCGCCGAAGTCTGGGCGCCGCGCTATCGCCAGGCGACTTTCGGGGCCTTCGTCTCTGACGCGCCCGAAGCGCGCGCGGCGCATGATCTGGCCTATCAGGACATTGCCCAGGCCTTCGACGCCTTTGTTGCCGCCCAGCCCAAGGGCCGCGGGATCGTGCTGGCCGGGCACAGCCAGGGCAGCTTCATCATCAAGCGCCTGCTGAAAGAGAAAGTCGCCGGAAAGCCGCTGGCCCAGCGGATCGTCGCGGCCTACCCGATCGGCTGGCTGGTCGATGTGGCGCGCGACTTGCCCGAAATGGGCCTGCCGGCCTGCGCCGCGCCAGAGCAAGCGGGCTGCGTGATCAGCTTCCTGTCCTTCACCGACCAGGCCGATACCGCAATGATGCGCGGCGCCTATGAGCGCTTTGCGGGCAAGGCTCCCGGGACCGGCCCGCCGCAGTACCTCTGCTCGAACCCGCTGACCGGCGGGATCGGCGGCATGGCCCCGGCCGGGGCCAATCGCGGCGGCATCGTGCCCGATGCCAAAATGGAAAAGGCCAAGCTGACTCCCCAGCTGGTCGGTGCAACCTGCGCCCCCGATGGCATGCTGCGGATTGGCGAAGGTCCCGATATGGGCCCCTTCGTGCTGCCCGGCGGCAATTACCATGTCTATGACTACGCGCTCTACTGGACCAACCTGCGCGAGGATTTCGCGCGGCGGCTGGCGGCATGGCAGAAGGCGCGCTGATCACCACCCAAGCCGCGGAGTTTCGCGGCGGCCTGCCCCAGGGCGGCGCGCTGCTGGCGCTTGACCTTGGCACCCAGACGATCGGTACGGCGTTCTGCGATGCCGGCTGGCGCTTTGCCTCGCCCGGCAAGACACTGAAGCGCGGCAAGTTTGGTGCCGACCGCGACTTGCTGGCCGCGCTGGTACGCGAACGCAGCGTCAA
Source organism: Sphingomonadales bacterium (assembly GCA_018334165.1). GTDB lineage: Bacteria > Pseudomonadota > Alphaproteobacteria > Sphingomonadales > Sphingomonadaceae > Novosphingobium. Next base: position 4,280 of record JAGXTB010000216.1, read on the forward strand.
AGGCGTGGTGATCGGCCTGCCGCTCAACATGGATGGCAGCGAGGGCCCGCGCGCGCAGTCCAGCCGGGCCTATGCCCGCAACCTGTCGGCCGCGCTGGGCCTGCCGGTGCTGCTGTGGGACGAACGCTGGTCCACCGCCAGCGCCGAAGGCGCGCTGATCGCCCAGGACATGAGCCGCGCCAAACGCGCCGACCGGATCGACGCCGCCGCTGCGGCGGTGATCCTGCAAGCCGCGATCGATGCGCTGGCCGGGGGCATGGGCTAGTGGTCGGCGAGGTAGTCGATGTCGCCGAAGCGGCACTGGAAGTTGCCGATTTCGTCGGCGACATGGTCGATACCGATCGCAGGCGCAAGCGCTGGAAGGGCTGCCTGTTCCTGCTGGCACTGATCGCCCTATTGGGACTGCTCTACGCCCTTCTGGCAGACTAGCCCGCCAGCTCCCTTCGCCGCATCCGCGCTTCGACTTCGACCAGCCGACTGCCCGATCCCTCGGCCCGCGCCCACAGCGCATCGCGGGCGGCCTGATCTGCTTTCAGCCCCGCCAGCGCATCCCACGCCGCCAGCCGCATCCGGTCGCTGGGATGGTGCTGGGCAAAACGTTCGGCCAGGTCGATCGCCTCGGCCCCGCCCAGCCCCACGGCGACGCGCAGGAATGCTTCGCTGGGCGGCGGCCCCAAGAGGCCGGCCACGGTCCCTTGCTCGGTATCGAAGCGGTACTGGTCCAGCCAGCCTTGCGCACCGTGGCTGTGCATCACGTTGAGCGAAACCGACAGGCTATCTGCGGGCAGCTGGGTGTGGACATCCAGATGCGCGCGGTAGAGCATCAGCTTGCCCTGTTCGAGCCGCGAGCGCTCGACAAAGCGCAAGGACGGCACCGGCTCTCCGGTCCAGCCGACGACCTCCTCATAATTGTAGAGGTAGTAGTCGCTCCAGTAGCCGGGGCCGAAATAGCCCAGGGTCAGGAAGTTGAAGTTGTGATCGTGCGGCAGCCCGATCGCAAAGGCCGAAGTGCCGCTGGCGCGGACCATGTGCTCGTCGGCCGAGGGCCAGATGTTGGCGCGCAGATAGAAGTCGCGATAGGGCTGGGAAAGCACTACGACTTGCGGGCTGTAAGCACTGCCGCCCAGGTCATCGCGGTGACGCTGAGCCAGTTGTTCGATCAGCAGATCGCCCAGAAATGCACGGTTGTTGCCCAGCCGGCGCAGCCACAGCGCGGCATGGTGCAAGCTGTCTTCATCGCCCGGATCGAACCCGGCTGCCTCGATTGCCTCGCAGGCTTCGGCGAGGTCGGCAATCCGGTCGTCGGCAAGATCGATTACTCGCGGCATTCGGCAAGCTCCCTGAGCTGTGGGTAGGTTTCCAGCAAGTGTGCACGCAGGGCTCCGGCTGGCTCGGCCAGCGGATCGTCGCTGCGCGCCGCGATCCGGCACAGCGCCGCAAAGCCCTGCGCGGTGTCGAGCGCCAGGCATTCGCGCAGCGCCTGCCAGCGCAGCGAGCGGCCGCCCCGTTCCTCGGCCATGGCCACCAGCAGCGGGGCGGAATCCTCGCGGCCCATTCGCCCCAGCAAAGTCGCGGCCAGTTCCAGCCGGCTCTCGTGCGCGCTGGCCGCGGCCTGATGTACCAGGCTTCCATCGTCGAGCCGGTACTCGCGCGAGGTCGCCCCTTCGGCCAGTCGCCGCTGGAGCTTGAGCGTGACCAGACTGGTCGGAACAGTGCGCAGTTGCAGGCTTTCGCAGGTACTGTCGCGAAAGTTGATCTGGCCCGGGGACAGCACGCATGGGGTCCTTTCCAGCGCCGCGCCGCCGGGCAGCTGGCCTGCAATCCGCACCAGCTCTGCCTCGGCGCTGCCGCTCAGGACATGCTCCCAGGTCTCGCCGGGCGCAAAGCTGATCGTCACCCCCGCGCTGCGCCTGGCCAGGGCCTGTCCATCGACAGCCTGCACGACCAGCGCGGCCTTGCCGGCACTGGCCAGGACCAGAGTGGAAAGCGTTCCATCGGTGGAACTGCGCAAGGGCACTTGCCCCAACGGACGATCCTCCAGCTGCCCGGCAAGCGTGGCGATCAGTCGATCAACCAGATTGCGTGCCGCTGGGCTGTCTGGCGAAAACAGGCCAGACAAAGCGGGCAGCTTGGCCAGCGCAGTGCCGCCCGCAAAACTCGCCAGCTCGGCCTCGATCGCCTGGTGGCGGGGGCTTGCCCGCCAAGCATCGACTGCGCTGCACAATTCTGCCTGGGCCTGGCGCTGCGGAGCATCATTGCTCCGCAGCGCCTGCAGTTCCTCGCGGATCAGCACCGTACCAGAACCCCTTGGCTCAGCCGCCACCGCCGGTCGTAATGATGACCTCGTAGATATAGACCATGATGTCGATCCACGTATCGTCGACCCGCAGATTGCCCGGGTGGGCCAGGCTTCCGAAGATTCCCGTCAGCGTATCGAGATCGGGCAATGCGGCAATTTCAATTTTCGGCAGGTTCATGACCATCCCCTTTGTCCTTTGATGCGGAACCACTGTGCCCGCGCCGCAAGCCTCCTCTTCCTGGCCTCCCAGCTGAAATTAAAAGATTGTAATCGGCCCGGTCCGAACGCAGAGAAGCCGCGATGGAAGAACCCAAAAGCCTGAATGACTTGCCGCCTGGCTTCGTTTTCGATCCGGCCCGCGCGGCGAAATTGATGACCCGGCACGGGCACGGCGGCTGGCTGGGACTGACCTATCATGCGCACGGGCCGGACTGGGTCGAACTGGCCTTGCCCTGGCGCGAGGAACTGGTTGGTGTGGCCGAAACCGGGGTGCTGGCATCGGGTCCGATCATCAGCCTGATGGACAACGCCACATCGATGTCGGTCTGGACCCTTTCGACCCGCTTTGTCGCCCACGCCACGCTGGACCTGCGGGTCGATTACATGCGCGCCGCCGTGCCGGGGCGCACGGTGATCGGCCACGGCGAATGCTACAAGCTAACCCGCACGATCGCTTTCATTCGCGGGATCGCACACGACGGCGATCCGGACGATCCGGTGGCCCATGTCATCGGCACCTTCATGGCCACCCACGGAACCTACCTGTGAACGCGCTGCCGCCTTACGCCCAGGCGCTGGGGATCGAGCTTGACCATGACGAGGACGGGCTGCCCGTGTTGTCGGTCGATTTCTCCGAACGGATCCAGGGCCGACCCGGTTTCCTGCACGGCGGGGCGATAAGCGGGTTGATGGAAATGGCCGCGATCGCCGCGCTGCGGGCCGAGCTGGAGCGCCGGGGCGAAGCGATGAAGCTCAAGCCGGTCAACGTCCAGGTCGAATTCATGCGCGGCGGGACCGAGCAGCGCACCTATGCGATGGGCACCGTCACCCGTGCGGGCCGCCGCGTGGCGCTGGTCAATGCCGAATGCTGGCAGGACGACCGCAGCAAACCGATCGCTTTGGCGCAGATGAAAGTGCTGCTCAGCCCCGCCGAATGACCACCACGCGCCCGGCCAATTGCGGCGGGATCTGGCCGGGTTCAAGCGGATAGCGCACCGCATCGGCGCGGGCGCGGATCAGCACCGCCTCGGGCACCCCCGCTTCATGGCAGACTGCGTCGGCGCTGCCCAGCCAGCGCGCCTGACGCAGGGTCAGGTCGTCGGGATCGGCGGAGTCGAGGGTGAACTCCGCTTGACCGGTGGAGCCAGCCGCGCCGCCGGCCAGCCAGTCATCGACCCGCCCTGCGCTGTCGGCATCGAGCGGATCGAGCTGCCCACCTTCGGCCAGGGCAGCATCGAGCGCGCGGCGACGTTCGCCCCCATCGCTCCAGCGGCTGCGCATGGCCGTCCGCGCGGCGCCCAGTGCCTCGGCCAGCGCGCCCAGGCTTTGCGGCAGCAAGGCTTCCAGCCGCAGCCGCAAGGCCTTGGCCAGCCCCGCTGAAACCCCGCCAGTGCCCACCGCGACCAGCACTGGTCCGCGTTCGAGCAGACTGGGCACGGTGAAATCGCACAGCTCAGGCCGGTCGACCACGTTGACCAGCACCCCGCGCGCCTTGAGCCGGGCAGCGATCTCTTCTGGCAGATCGAGCGCGACAAAGGCCAACCGCGCGGTGGCCATCTCGTCATTGGTGACCAAGCCGCCCGCCCGCTCGACAATCCGCCGCTTGGCATCAGCCGCATCGCCTTCGCCCAGCACGATCACCGGCTGGCCAGCGACGCGGTGGAAGAGCGCCAGGCTATGCATCATTCCAGCCAGTCGGGCACGCGTTCGGCGGCGGTGATCGCAGCGGGCAGGATCCGGTCGGCGACCACAGCAAACTTGTCGCCATCGACCATCACTTCGCAAACAAAGCCGCGGCTGTTGTAGGAACTGGCCATGGTCGCGCCATAGGCTCCGGCAGTGCGGAACACCGCGAGGTCGCCGGCTTCCAGCGCATCCACATCGCGGCCCATTGCAAAGGTATCGCCGGTCTCGCAGATCGGCCCGACCACATTGGCGACCATCCGGCTGCCATTGGGCTCTACCGCGTCGAAATCGTGCCAGGCCCCGTACATCGCGGGCCGCGCCAGATCGTTCATTGCTGCATCGACCACCACAAACGGCGCACCGTTGGAGCTGCGCTTGACCCGGATCACCCGGGTCAGCAGCACCCCGGCATTGCCGCAGATCACCCGGCCCGGTTCAAACTGAAGGGTCACGTCCCAATCCTGGCAGACGCGGCCGACCATCGCCCCATATTCAGCCGGGGTCGGAAACACTTCGCCCGCCTTGTAAGGCACGCCCAGCCCGCCGCCCAGATCGGCATGGCTGACCACCTGGCCGCCGCTGCGCAGCTCGCCAATCAACTCGCCCAGCTTGACGAAGGCGTCCTCAAGCGGCTCGAGCTCTTGCAGCTGGCTGCCGATGTGCACCGCCACCCCGCGCAGGTCCATGCCGGGCAGCGCATTGAGCCGGGCATAGATCCCGGCGGCGCGGTCGATCGGGACGCCGAACTTGTTCTCGGCCTTGCCGGTTGAGATCTTTTCGTGGGTGCGGGCATCGACATCGGGATTGACGCGAAGCGCGCAGGCCGCAACCTGCCCGCGAGCGGCGGCGATGGCGGCAAGCTCGACGCCTTCTTCCTCGCTCTCGATATTGAACTGGCCGATCCCGGCCTCCAGCCCCTGGATCATCTCGGTGCCGGTCTTGCCGACGCCCGAGAAGACGATGTCATGGCCGGGCATGCCGGCGGCCAGTGCACGGGCCAGCTCTCCGCCCGAAACCACATCGGCGCCCAGCCCTTCGCGGCTCATCACCTTGAGCACGGCGAGGTTGGGATTGGCCTTGATCGCGAAGGCGATGTGCGTGCGCGGCAAGTGCGCCAAGGCATCCTTGAACACCCGTGCGTGGCGTTCCAGCGTGGCGCGCGAATAGACGTAGACGGGGGTGCCCACCGCCTCGGCGATCACGCTCAGCGGCAGGTCTTCGGCGTGCATCACGCCGTTCTTTAGTGCAAAATAGTCCATGGGATCAGGCTTTACTCGTCGTCGGAAGGGGGCAGGTCGAAGGGGTCTTGCGTGCGTTCTTCCGAACGTTTTCGCAGTTCGACGCTGCGTTCCGGGGCAGCCTGGGGAGTAGCTTTGAGCAGGGCTTCGGCGGCAGGTTTCTGCTCGACGCCATAGGGCGCGACCGGCAATTCCTTGCCCGCGGCCGGCTTGAGCGGCGCGGTGGCTCCGCAACCGGAGAGGGTGACGATCAGGGCGGGAACCAGCCAGCGGCGCATGCGAATCACTCCAGCCCCAGCGCCACGCGCGCTTCGGCCACCCGCGCCTTTACCTGCTGCGGCGCGGTTCCGCCATAGCTGGCGCGCGAGGCGACCGAGGCATCGACCGACAGCGCGGCGAAGACCGCATCGGTGATCCGTGCGTCGATCGCCTGGAGATCGGCCAAAGGCAGCGCATCGAGTGCGATCCCGCGGCTTTCCGCCAGCTTCACCGCGGCGCCGGTGATGTGGTGCGCCTCGCGAAAGGGGATGTTTGCCTGCCGCACCAGCCAGTCGGCCAGGTCGGTCGCGGTGGCATAGCCGAGCTCGGCAGCGGCGCGCATGCGGGTCGTGCGGAAGGTCGCGCCTTCGACCATCCCGGACATCGCGGCGAGGCACAGGGTGAGCAGGCTGGCCGCCTCGAACACCGGCACCTTATCGTCCTGCATGTCCTTTGAATAGGCCAACGGCAGGCCCTTCATGGTCACCAAGAGGCTGGTCAAGGCACCCACAATGCGTCCTGAATGGCCCCGCACCAGCTCCGCCGCATCGGGGTTCTTCTTCTGCGGCATGATCGAGCTGCCGGTCGACAGGCTATCGGGCAGCGTGACAAAACCAAACGGCTGGCTGGCCCAGATGATGAACTCTTCGGCGAGGCGTGAGAGGTGGAGCGAGCACTGCACCGCGCAGGTCAGATATTCGATCGCGAAGTCGCGGTCGGAGACACCATCGAGGCTGTTGCGGGTGGGCGCATCGAAGCCGAGTGCCTTGGCGGTTGCTTCACGGTCGATCGGAAAGCCGGTTCCGGCCAGCGCCGCCGAACCCAGCGGGCACTGGCTCAACCGCGCACGGCAATCGGCGAAACGGCTGCGATCGCGCGCGGCCATTTCGTAATAGGCCATCAGGTGGTGACCCAGCGTAACCGGCTGCGCGGTCTGCAGATGGGTGAAGCCCGGCATGATGCTGGCGGCATGTTCGCCCGCGCGGGTTACCAGCGCGACTTGCAGTGCCCGCAAGCCCGCATCGGCCTGATCGATCGCATCGCGGACCCACAGCTTGAAATCGGTCGCAACCTGATCGTTTCGCGAACGCGCGGTATGGAGCCGCCCGGCGGCCGGGCCGATCAGTTCGGCCAACCGGCTTTCGGTGACCATGTGAATGTCTTCAAGGTCCCAGTTTTCGGGGACGCCGTTCGCTGCGTACTCGCCCGCGATGGCATCCAGCCCGCTCGCAATCGCTGTCGCATCCTTGGCCGAAACGATGCCCTGTGCGGCCAGCATCGCGACATGCGCCTTTGACGCGGCGATATCTTGCCGCCACAGCGCCTTGTCGAACGGGATCGAGGCATTTATCTCGCGCATGATCGCCGACGGCCCGCCCGCGAACCGTCCGCCCCACATCGTATTGGAGCTCTTGTCTGTGCTGTTGTCCCGATCGCTCAAGTCCGTCGCCCTTGGCTGCGCAGTGCTACTCGCCGGGTGCGATAGGGAAAGCGGCGGTTCGGCGCAACCGCAAGCCTCAAGCGCGGCTCCGCTCAAGGCCGGCGCGATCGACCGCAGCCGCAAGGGCAGCCAGATGCCCGACTTCCAGTTCAAGGACCCGGCCGGCAAGGTGCTGAACCTCGCCAGCCTCAAGGGCAAGCCGGTGCTGATCAACCTCTGGGCTACCTGGTGCGCACCTTGCGTGGCCGAGCTGCCGCAGCTGAACCAGCTGGCGGCGGACAATCCCCGGATCAAGGTGCTGACGGTCAACCAGGACATGGACAAGCTTGAGAAAGTGGCCCCGTTCCTGGCACAGAAGGGCGGCAAAAATCTTGAGCCCTGGCTCAATCCGGACAACAGCCTCGCGTTCCAGTTTGAAGCCGGGACCCTGCCGACGACCGTCTATTACGATGCGGAAGGCCGCGAAGTCTGGCGCGTGCTGGGCGAGCGGACCTGGACGGGTGAGGATACCAAGGCGTTGCTGGCTGAGGCGAAACCCTGACCAATTGAACCTCCCCCTCGGGGGAGGGGAACCGCGAAGCGGTGGAAGGGGGTGTATCAAATTGCGCGCGATAGCGCGCAAGCCGCTGCCGCGGCTTATT
>JAGXTB010000217.1 GCA_018334165.1 Sphingomonadales bacterium
AAGCCGCGACGAGATCATCGAGAATATCGACATCGGCGGGCCCAGCATGGTCCGCTCGGCGGCGAAGAACCACGCCTATGTCACGATCCTGACCGACCCGGCGGACTACGCCGCGTTTCTGGCCGAGCTGGAGGCAAAGGACGGCGCAACCAGCTATGACTTCCGCAAGCTGATGGCCGCGCGCGCCTATTCGGCGACCGCTGCCTATGATGCGATGATCAGCCAGTGGTTCGCCTTTGCCGACCAGCAGCAGTTCTTCCCCGAAATGCTGGCGATCAACGGCAAGCGGGTGGAGGAACTGCGCTATGGCGAGAACCCGCACCAGCGCGCCGCGCTCTATGTGCCGGTTGGTCCGCACGCCAAAGGGATCGCCCAGGCCGAGCAGCTTCAGGGCAAAGAGCTCAGCTACAACAATTACAATGACGCCGATGCCGCGCTGGAACTGGTCGCCGAATTCCGCGGGCGGGACCCGGCGGTGGTGATCGTCAAGCACGCCAACCCCTGCGGCGTGGCGCAAGGCACCAGCCTGCTTTCGGCCTGGCAGGGCGCGCTGCAGTGCGATGACGTTTCGGCCTTTGGCGGGATCGTCGCGGTCAATGTGCCTCTGGACGGCCCGACCGCCGAGGCGATCTGCGAAATCTTCACCGAAGTGGTGGTCGCCCCGGACGCCGATGCCGATGCCCGCGCGGTTTTTGCCAAGAAGAAGAACCTGCGTCTGCTCCTGACCGGCGACCTCCCCGATCCGCGCCGCGGCGGGATTCAGGTCAAGCCGATCACCGGCGGGCTGCTGGCCCAGAGCCGCGACAACGGCGCGATCACGCTGGAAGACCTCAAAGTCGTTACCAAGCGCGCGCCCAGCGAGCAGGAGCTGAAGGACTGCCTGTTCGCCTGGACCGTCGCTCGCCACGTCAAATCGAACGCGATTGTCTATGCCAAGGACGGGATCACCGCCGGGATCGGCGCGGGCCAGATGAACCGCCGCGATTCTTCGCGGATCGCCGCGATGAAGGCGGCCGAAGCGGCAGAGAAATTCGGCTGGGCTTCCAGCCGCACCGTCGGCAGCGCAGTTGCCTCCGACGCCTTCTTCCCCTTCGCCGACGGCCTGCTCGCCGCCGCCGAAGCCGGGGCCACGGCGGTGATCCAGCCGGGCGGTTCGATTCGCGATGCCGACGTGATTGCGGCGGCCGATGCGGCGGGATTGGCGATGGTCTTCACCGGCATGCGGCACTTCAGGCACTGACCCGTCCCATCTCCGTTCGCCCTGAGCGAAGTCGAGGGGTCGCTTTATGACGCGACCCCTCGACTTCGCTCGGGGCGAACGGGGTTTGGGGTGACTTTTGGAGGTCGTGCCCCAGGCTTGCGAGCTGCCCTCTCAACTCACCGCATCGCCCCGTCGCCTCGTCGCGATGAAGCGAGGCTGCACGGGGCATTCACTGGACGGTAACTTTGGATTGTGCAGGAGGGCCGTCAAGATCAAAACTCCAGCTCAAGTGATTCTCCGATGGCCCTGTTCAAGTCCGACCTCACCCGCTCTTTCGCCATCGGCTTTGCGCTGGGCTGCGCCGCGCTGTTCGCGGTGATGGGCTCGCCGTTCCAGACCAGCCTGGCCGATCAGGTGATCCCGGCCGCCACTGCCGCCCCGGTGCTGCCTGACCAGACTATGGTTGCCCCGGCTGCGGACGCCGCACGCTAAAATTTGCGGCAATATTTGCGGGCGGGGCCAGTCCGCCCTATATCGGGGCCATGGCTGCCCATCATCACCACCATCACGAACCGACCGGCCTCTCGCTGGTTGAAGCTGCATCCCAGGCGCTGGTCGAAGCCGGCGAGCAATGGACCGGCATGCGCGCCGAAGTGTTCGAAGCGCTCGCCGGGCAGGAAAAGCCCGCTTCGGCCTATGACATTGCCGAGGATGTCTCGAAAGCGCGCGGCAAGCGGGTTGCGGCCAATTCGGTTTACCGGATCCTTGACCTGTTCGTCGCCAACAACCTCGCGCGCCGGGTCGAAAGCGCCAACGCCTATGTCGCCAACCCGCACCCCGGCTGCCGCCACGACTGCATCTTCCTGATCTGCGACATCTGCGGGCGGGCGGTGCATATCGACGACGACAAGCTGACTGGGGCCTTGGTTCAGGCCGCGAAGGATGCAGGGTTCGCCGATATCAGGCCGGTGGTGGAACTGCGCGGGGTTTGCTCAGAGTGTAGTTGATCCTCCCCGGAACGGGGAGGGGGGCCACCGAAGGTGGTGGAGGGGTACGCGAGAGTGATCCCGACGGTGCCGGCAAAGTCGTGACCACTCGCGCGTACCCCTCCACCATGCTTCGCATGGTCCCCCTCCCCCAAGGGGGAGGACTAACCAAACTGCGTCAGGCTGAGCAAATTCCCATCCGGATCGGGAAACCACGCCACTTTGGCCCCGCCATCGGGTGACGACCAGACCCCGTCGGCGTCCTGCCCGAAGCCCTCATAGACCTGGAACTGCACGCCCTTGGCCTTGAGGTCCTGCACCACGGCGCGAATATCGGCGACGTGCCAGCCTAGCACGGTGTGCCCGCTGCCCTTGTGCCCGGGCATGGTGGTCAGCCGCATCGGGGTGCGGTTGCCCAGATCGAACGTGACCGCATGGTCGTCCTCGCCCAGTGCCTTCAGCCCCAGGATCCCGGCATAGAACGGCTTGGAGCGGCTGCGGTCGGCGGTCAGCACGAAAGCGACCGGCGGGGCATTGGCGGGCAGCGACATGGAACATTCTCCCTGGTTTCTCATCCCCTTCTGCACGATAGTCTCAATCGACACCATAGGTGCAAGCGTGTAAGGCGCTCCCCCATGAGTGCCAATCCTGCAACTCCGCTGCTCGACACAGTCAACTATCCTGCCGATTTGCGCAGTCTTGCGCCCGGCCAGCTACGCCAGTTGGCCGATGAGCTGCGCGCAGAAATGATCAGCGCGGTCGGGCAGACCGGCGGGCACCTTGGCTCGGGGCTGGGCGTGGTCGAGCTGACCGTGGCGCTGCACTATGTGTTCGACACCCCGCTCGACCGGCTGGTCTGGGACGTTGGCCACCAGGCCTATCCGCACAAGATCCTGACCGGACGGCGCGACCGGATTCGCTCGATCCGCCACGGCGGGGGCCTGTCAGGCTTCACCAAGCGCAGCGAGAGCGAGTACGATCCGTTCGGCACCGCGCATAGTTCCACCTCGATCTCGGCCGCGCTGGGTTTTGCGATTGCCAACAAGCTTTCGGGCCGGCCGGGCAAGGGCATTGCGGTGATCGGCGACGGGGCGATGAGCGCCGGCATGGCCTATGAGGCGATGAACAACGCCAAGCAGGCCGGCAACCGGCTGATTGTCATCCTCAACGACAACGACATGTCGATCGCGCCCCCGGTGGGGGGCCTTTCGGCCTACCTCGCGCGGCTGGTCTCCTCGCGCCCGTTCTTAAGAGTGCGCGATATCGCCAAGCGGCTGTCGCGCAAACTGCCCGAACCGCTTCACCGCGCCGCCAAGAAGACCGACGAGTTCGCGCGCGGCTGGTGGATGGGCGGCACGCTGTTCGAAGAGCTGGGGCTGTACTACGTCGGCCCGATCGACGGGCACAACCTCGACCAGTTGATCCCGATCCTGGAAAATGTCCGCGATGCCGCCGAAGGGCCGTGCCTGGTCCATGTGGTGACGCAAAAGGGCAAGGGCTATGCGCCCGCCGAGGCCAGCGCCGACAAGTACCACGGGGTCCAGAAGTTCGACGTGATCACCGGCGAGCAGGTCAAGGCCCTGGCCAAGGCCCCGGCCTATCAGAACGTCTTCGGCGAAACGCTGGCCAAGCTGGCAGATACTGACCCGACCATTTGCGCGATCACTGCGGCGATGCCCAGCGGCACCGGGGTGGACAAGTTCGCCAAGGCCCACCCTGACCGCAGCTTCGACGTTGGCATCGCCGAACAGCACGCTGTGACCTTTGCCGCGGGCCTTGCCGCGCAAGGCATGCGCCCGTTCTGCGCGATCTACTCAACCTTCCTGCAGCGCGCGTTTGACCAGGTGGTCCATGACGTGGCGATCCAGAACCTGCCGGTGCGCTTCGCGATCGACCGCGCGGGCCTGGTTGGCGCGGATGGCGCAACCCACGCTGGTTCGTTCGACATCACCTATCTTGCAACGCTGCCCAACCTGGTCGTCATGGCCGCGGCCGATGAGGCCGAGCTGGTCCACATGACCTACACCGCCGCGCTCCATGACAGCGGCCCGATCGCCTTCCGCTATCCGCGCGGCAATGGCACCGGGGTGGCGCTTCCCGAGGTTCCGCAAGCGCTGGAAATCGGCAAGGGGCGGATTGTCCGCCAGGGCACCAAGGTCGCGCTGCTTTCGCTCGGCACACGGCTGGCCGAAGCACTGAAAGCGGCCGACCAGCTTGAAGCCCGCGGGCTTTCGACCACGGTGGCCGACTTGCGTTTTGCCAAGCCGCTCGACCATGACCTGATCCGCCAGCTGATGGCCAACCACGAAGTGGTGGTCACGGTTGAAGAAGGCAGCATCGGCGGGTTGGGCGCGCACGTGCTGACCATGGCCAGCGACGAAGGTCTGCTCGATGCAGGCCTCAAGATCCGCACGCTGCGGCTGCCCGATCAGTTCCAGGACCATGACAGCCCCGACAAGCAGTATGACGAGGCTGGGCTCAACGCCCCGCATATCGTCGATTGCGTGCTGAAAGCACTGCGCCACAACAGCGCGGGCGTGGAAGAGGCGCGGGCTTGACCCTGCGCCGCTGGGCCTTCGGGATCCTGGCTGGCGGCCTGTTCGCTTATTCCATTGCCCTTGGCGGGCTCTATGCCGCGCAGGACAATCTGATCTATCCCGCGCCCAAACAGGCCGCGCCCGTGCCCCCCGGCTATCGCCAGATCGAACTTGCCACCGCCGATGGCCTGCGGCTCGCGGCCGTGTTCAGCCCGCCCGCGCCGGGCCGCAAGACCGTGGTGTTCTTCCACGGCAACGGCGATGGCTGGGGCGGGGCAGCCGCGGCCAACCGGCTGGTCATGGCCGCGGGCTATGGCGTGCTGCTGGCCGAGTATCGCGGCTATGGTTCCAATCCCGGCACGCCTGGCGAGCAAGGCTTCTACGCCGATGGCCGCGCCGCGCTGGCCTGGCTGAAAGCGCAAGGGATCGGCTCGGAGCAGGTCGTACTGATTGGCAATTCGATCGGTTCGGGCACCGCGACCCAGCTCGCCAGCGAAGCGCCGGTGGCCGGTCTTGCGATCGTCTCGGGCTTTACCAGCCTGCCAGACCTGGTTGCCGAGAAAGTCAGCTGGGCCCCGACCCGCTACCTGGTCCGGGACCAGTTCGACAACGAAGCCAAGCTTGGCAAAATCACCGCGCCCGCACTCTTGCTCCACGGCACGGATGATACCTTGACCGTCCCCGAACACGCCCATGCCCTGGCCAAGGCCCAGCCCCGCGCGCGGCTGGTGATGGTCCCCGGCTTTGGCCACGAACTGGCCTATCAGGACGCTTCGCAGCGGGTGTTGCTGGAGTGGCTGGCGGGGCTTTAGCGGCGCAAGGCCATGCGCCGCCGCCGGACCGCCGGGGGCAAGTGCCGATAGGGGTCGGCTTCTCCTGGGTGATGCTCCACAGCTGACGCTGTGCTGGCAGTTCTTGCGCCGAGCATCGCCGCGCGTCGCTGCTTGCGCGCCAGCATCGCCCGGATATCTTTTGCCAGCGGCACATTGAAAAAACGCGCCAGCAAGATCCACAGCAGGATCGGTGCGGCTGAGAATATCCCCAATCGAAAGATCGTCACAATCGTGCCATCGCGATAGGCCACGATCAAGATCGGCAAGAAGACCATATAGGCGGCCACCTGGTAGGTGCTTTGCGGCCCTTCAACGAAACGGCGGTAAATCAAACCAAGCACATAGCCCCAGACGCCGCAGGTGATCAAAACCCCAAGCCAGCCCAAGGCATACCAGCCATTGCCCGGCAGCGACCGGGTGTAGCCAACCGGAAAACCATAGTCGAACATCGAGAAACGCTCGAACGGAGGGCCGAACGGTTTGTTCTTCCATAGAACGCGCGGGACTGGTTCGGTAAAGACCTGGAGCACATCGTTGAAATAACCATAGGTTTGGCTGCGCTGCGGCACGACGTAGACAATGTATTCAAAGAATTCGAGATTGGCGAAATCCATGCCCTCAAGGAAGCGCAAGTTGTAATCGCTCTGCATGCGAATATCAGTCTGTTCGCCGAAAAAGGCACGCACGCCTTGGCCGCGGTCGGCGCCGATCGTGGCAAACATCGCCAGCCCCGCAGCCAAGCCGATCCCGACGCGCAGCGTAGGGAACCGCTGCCGCTGCTCATAGAGATAGAGCAGCCCTGCAGCAAAGACCGCAGCGATAAACGGTCCCCGGCCCCCGGTCGCAGCGCGAAAGACAACGAACGTGAGTAAAGGCAAAAGCGCAACCAGCCGAAACCGGAACAACCAGGCGCAAAGGGCGGTCAGCGGAATCAGCATCAACTGCGCCTCGGCAAAATAGCCGGTACCGCTGGTGTTGTAGAGCACTCCGCTGTCCGCATCACGCCCCATGTCGCGCATGATGTCGAAACTGGAAGCGGCCTGGTAAAGCGAAACAAGCGACCAGACCGCTATCGGACCGCAAATGATCAGCACCCAGGGGAAGAATCGAGCCAACCGGTTGCGCTCGTCGATCAGCATGGGATCCCGGCGAAACTGCATGGCGACGGCGCCATGCCGGAAGCAGAAGAATGCAAAGCTCAGAAAGCCGAGATTGGCGGCGAGGATAACGGTGATCTTGTCTGACAGTGACGGAGTGAACTGATAGACGCGGTAGATCGCCTCGTATTCCAGCCAGTATGAGAAAAACGGCCGGATCACAAAAACCAGGCCGTGGAACAGGGCGTAGATCGTGAACGGGTGGAACAAGCTGAGATAGCCGCTGCGCAGATAGGCTGCGATAACCCCGCAGAAAATCATCAGCGATGCGACCAGCGCGACCAGGTACACTTGGACGACCTTTCCTGACCCGGTTGGGACAGGCGCCCTTCTGGCAGGCGGCCGGGGGCAAGGCAAGGCTGCACAAGGCGCCGGACGGCCAGACAATTTGCAATAAATTGTATCTTGCCACTCCCCGTCTCTTGCTCGCCGCGCGCGCAGGGTCCAATGGAGGGGTCACGTCATTGTCACACTCGTTTGGGTGTGGCGCGGCGAAATCGGGTTGCAGGCGGGTTCGTGGACGATCAGGAAACAATTGGGCAGAATTCGCTCGACCAGAGCTCGTACTGGAACGGGTACTACCGCTCGGGCGGGGTGCCCGAACTGCCGTCGCAGTTCGCGCTGTTCGTGGCCGGCGAACTGGCCAGCGGAGCGGTGGAGCCAGTGGCTGCAATTCTCGACATCGGTTGCGGCAACGGGCGCGACAGCGTGTTCTTTGCCCAGCTTGGTCACGCGATTGGCGGGCTCGACCGGTCCGAACAGGCCATCGCCGCCTGCACCGCGCGGCTGGACGCCATGCCGCGCAGCGCGCCCGCCAAGGCCTTGTTCCAGTCCGGATGCGCTGAAAGCGGCGCAATCGAGGCGCTGGCCGACGCGTTTGAAGGGCCGCTGCTGGTCTATTCGCGGTTCTTCTTCCACGCGATTGACCAAGCCGCCGAAGCCGAGATCCTGAGGCGGGTCGGCCGCTTGCTGACCCGGCGCGGCGGTGCACTCGCGGTTGAATTTCGCACGATCCACGATTCGGACGGCACCCGCGAAACCGGCGCGCATTACCGCCGTTATGTTGATCCTGCCGCCTATGCCGCGCGATTGGCCGACAGTGGCTTGCGGGTGGCCTGGCAGGTGGAAGGCCGGGGCATGGCCAAGTTCCGCAGCGATGATGCGCATGTCGCGCGGATCCTTGCGCGGCCGTGGTAGCCTACCGCGACGGTCGGCCCAGCGAGAAGCTGCGGCGCCTGCAGGCCGCGCAGCAGAATTTGGCTGTGCGGCTGGTCGATTACTGCCATGCGCGCGAGCTCCAGCCGTTTCTGGTCGCGGGATCGGCACTGGGGGCCTGGCGCGACAAGGGCATGATCGCCTGGGACGATGACATCGACATTGGTCTGCTGCGCGATGACTATGACAAGCTGGCCGCGGCGCTGGCGCGCGAGCCGCTTGAAGGCGTCACGCTGCAGAACTGGTACACCGCGCCGGGCTATCCCTTTGCCTTCGCCAAGCTGCGGATCGACGGCACTCGGGTTGTCGAGAAGACTGCGCTCGGGCCGGGGTTTCATCAGGGCATCTTCATCGACATCTTCCCGTTCGACCCCTTGCCCCGCGCCGCGCCGTGGCGCTGGCTGCAATATGCGGTCCTGTTGGTCTGCAACCTGTTTATCCTCTCGTTCAGCCGCGAGGCCGCGTTGAACGCCACCAGGCCGCTGTTCCGCGGCCTGCGCCTTGCAGCGCTGACGGTTCGACCGCTGGTGCCCCTGAAGGTGCTGATTGCGATCAGCGAGTGGGCCTATCGCTTGCCGATGGCAGCCAAGAGTGAGAGCTGCGTTTCGTTCCACATGTATGGCATCCGGTTCTGGCGCAGCACCAGGATCGCCCGGTCTGCGCTGGTTCCGCCGGTGGATGTGCCGTTCGGCGATGCGCATCTGCCGGTCCCGGCTGAGTGCGACGTCTATCTGACCGGGATATTTGGGGACTACCGCTGCCCCCCGCCCGAAAGCGCCCAGCGCCCCGGCCATATCAGCGATGTCGATTTCGGCGAAGCGGCCTAGGCTGCGGCCAGAAGCCCGCGGAAGTAGTCGATCGTCTTCACCAGCCCGTCGCGCAGCGGCACGCTGACATCCCAGCCGAGCTGTTCGCGCGCGCGGGTGATGTCGGGCTGGCGCTGGCGCGGATCGTCTTGCGGCAGCGGCATGAAGACCAGCTTGGACGCGCTGCCGGTCAGCTCGATCACCGCCTGGGCCAGCTCGAGCATGGTGAACTCGCCCGGATTGCCCAGGTTGATCGGTCCGGTGACGTCCGCCGGTGATGCCATCAGCGCCATCAGCCCGCGCACCAGGTCATCGACATAGCAGAACGAGCGGGTCTGCTGCCCGTCGCCATAGATCGTGATGTCCTGGCCTTGCAGCGCCTGGACGATGAAGTTGGACACCACCCGCCCGTCGTTGGGGTGCATGTGCGGACCATAGGTGTTGAAGATCCGCGCGACCTTGATTCCGACCTGGCTTTGCCGGTGATAGTCAAAGAACAGCGTTTCGGCACAGCGCTTGCCCTCGTCATAGCAGCTGCGCGGGCCGATCGGGTTGACGTTGCCCCAATAGTCTTCGGTCTGCGGGTGGACCGCCGGATCGCCATAGACTTCGCTGGTCGAGGCCTGGAGGATCGGCACCTTGAGCCGTTTGGCCAGCCCCAGCATGTTGACCGCGCCGACCACGCTGGTCTTGGTCGTCTGGACCGGGTCGAACTGGTAGTGCACCGGCGAGGCCGGGCAGGCGAGATTGTAGATCTCGTCCACTTCGACGAACAGCGGGAATGTCACGTCGTGGCGCAGCAGCTCGAATTCGGGATGCGTCATCAGCGCCGCAACATTGCCGCGGGTGCCGGTGAAGAAGTTATCGACACACAGTACCTGATCGCCCGCCTCAAGCAGCCGTGCGCACAGGTGCGATCCGATGAAGCCGGCCCCGCCGGTCACCAGAACGCGCTTCCTGGTCGAATAACGGGTTGGACGCAGGGGAGAATTCATGGCGGCACCGCTTCAAATGGTTGTTGCGGCGTCTTTGCCTATGCTTTGGGCGCAGGGCAAGCCAGACTGGCCTGGAACCGGGCAATCATTTGCTCGGCTGCGGCCGATCCGGGAAAGCACAGCGCCTCGGCCGCATCGGCCAGCCGTGCGGTATCGCCCAGCCAGGCCCGCTGGTGCGAGGCTTCGACCATCCGCCGCCAGACTTGCGCGTCTGCGGCCAGCATGTGCATCGCTGCGGCGATCCCCTCGGGCGCGCCCAGCTCGATCACGAAGCCGTTCTGCAGGTTGCGGACCAGCGCGTCGCCCGATCCCACCGCCGGGGAAACGATCACCGGCAGCCCGAAAGCCAGCGCCTCGTTGACCACCAGGCCCCATTGTTCCTCAACACTGGGCAGGACCAGCGCCAATGCGCCAGACAGCCGCGCGGCCACTTCGCTTGCGCCCAGAAAGCCTGGAAAATCGATCTGTCCGGTCACGCCGTGCGTATCGGCCGAAGCCTTGATCGCGGCCTCTTCCCGGCCCGATCCGATCAGGACCAGCCGCCGCGCTTTGGGTCCGGCAGCTTTGGCATAGATCGCATAGCCTTCGACCAGCTCGGTCAGGTTCTTCTTGTCAACGAAGCGCCCGACAAAAACGAAGTCGCGGGCGCCGTGGGCCGGGCCTTGCGGCGCCAGCACGCCGCCGCCCATTGCGCGGATCCGTTCCAGCCCGACAGTATCGTAACCGGGGATCACCCGGCGCTTTCCGAAACCCAGAAAGCGGAAATAGGCCACGTGGCGGTGCCCGCCGACAATCGCCGCGCTGTAGGGGGAAAGGATCAGGGCCTTGGCGAGTTCTTTCCAGACCGTGCGCGGCTTGTCGTCGAACTTCGATTCGCTGAGCAGGACAACCCGCACGCCCAACAAGGTAAGCAGCCAGGACAACAGGATGATATCGACCTGGTTGTAACCGATCCCGATCATCACCGTATCGCAGCGCCACAGTGCAGCAAGCTGCCGCCACAGCCGCCGCGGCCAGGACAGGGTGTCATAGTTCGAGCCCGGGAACAGCGTGACCTTTCGGGCACCGGCAACTTCGCCCGAAGCTTCCCAGGCATAGGTCGTCGAACTGGTTGCCACTTCAACCGCCAGCACTTCGGCGCGGCCCTCCAGACGGCGGGCGACGGCCTGGCAGCGGTCGATATGATAGGCGGAGAACTGCGCGAAAAGCAGCGCAACTCGCCGAGTCCCGCGTGAAGCCATTGGCCCGATTAGCTCCCTCACCGGCCCGATGCCGATTCTTGACGGCATAGCGGCATGCGGGCGCGGCGGGAAGCGGGATTGTTGCCCAAATTCTGGGGACTTACTTGCCAGCCACCTCGTGGTGGAACGAAATTCCCAGCTCGGTCGGCGCGCGGTCGATCGCGGCGGCACTCGGGTTGGCGATCAGCAGCTTGATGCTGCCGGTCTGCGGTTCGGCGCCGCGCAGCTCGAGCCCCGCGAACCCGCCGATGAAGCGAACCGAATCGATGAAGTCGCCGGGCACCATGTCGGGGATCGGCAGGACGATGCTGGCCGTGGCCCCGGCGGCAATCGCGGGCAGGTCATAGGCCGGGAACACCGCCTCCAGCGGATCGGTCTCAACCCCGGCGCTGCGCACTGAATCCTCGCTCAGCGTCACGTCGAGTTCGCTCTGCTCGGCGAACCAGGCTTCGAACTCGACGAATTCGTTCGCGGTGTTGAGCCCGCCATTGGCGGCGGTCGCGCACAGGATCTGCAAAGGCTGGTTGCGCAAGGTCCATTGCGCGCCGCCGACATCACCCGCAAAGGTCTTGATGCTGACGTCCTTGCCGGCTTGAAGATTGAACGGCCCGCCAGCGGCCAGATTGTTGCCGTTGTTTCCTTGGCGTCCCAGGTAGAAATTGGGGAGCTGCCCACTGGGACCCAGGGTCACACCTGGCGAGGTATAGGCGCGGACGCGGGCCAGCAGCCCGGCCGGGCCATAGACCACGCGGTACTCCCCGTCGCGCAGTACGAAGCGCTTGCGCCAGTGGCGCAGCCGCTCGAAATTGTAGACTTCGTGGACCCCGCCAATCGTCATGTCGAGCAGCCCGGTGATGGCATTGAGCGGAATAGAAAAGGGGGCGGTCGGGTGATTGAGCCGCAGCGTGCCGCTGAACTGGGCCAGCCCGTCATAACCGGCCGCGCTGTTGCTCACTTCCATCAGCCGGTATCCGCCAAAGCCAGTGATCGTCAGGTCGTGCAGCGTCAGGCTGGAGCGGCCCAGTGCATTGACCACCACAACCTGGTTGCCCGGCGACTGACCCTGTGCGTTAACAACTGTGTTTTCGAACAGGCCGCCGATCACCGTCACATGGGCCCCTGCCTCGGCCGCGATCAGCGCCATTGTGCCGCGCGCCCGGGGCCGCAAGACCAGCGTATTGCGCGTTTCGGCAAAGGCGAAAGCCGCACCATAGCTGGCCTGGGTCAGCATGCTGCCCTCCTGCCAGCAATCCTCGATCGTCAGGCCGTCGCAGTATTGGGCCGTGACGGTACCTGCCCCCAGGTTACGCCCGCCGACATTGCTGATCCGGACCCGCTCGGCACTGTAGAGCGCGATGCCTTCTTCGGCCGGACCCTCCAGAGTCAGGTTGCTGAGGCTCCAATCGCGCAGCGGCCTCAGCTTGCGCAGCCGTTTGCACGATCCGGTGACACTGCTCAGGGCGAGGCTTTCGGGCATCGGTTTGTCGAGCGTCACGACATTGCCATTGACCGCCAAGACCGTGGCCAAGGCCCAGTTGAGCGTTTCAGGCGTGTCGTAAGGCAGCTCTCCCAGCTGCCACATCACCGTGTCACCGGGGGCCAGCTGCGTGCCGCCGCCGCTGGCCAAAGTGACCTCGCGCGAACCGGCCACCACATCGGCACCCAAAGCCAATTCAATGATCGGCGTCTGGTTTTGCGGGTGATAGAAAATCCCGCGCCCGGCGGCCTGACGGACAAAAGTCGCGCCATCATGATCCTGGCAGGCGCCATCGGGGGTAACGATCTGGATCGGCGGGCTGCCCCAGACCGGAGCCTCGCCTGGCTGAATGTGCTCACAGCGATAGCGCGCCGAAAGGAAACCGACGCCCTTGGCTGCAATCGCGGCGACATAGGCGTGGGCGGCGCGGATCGCAGGGCCATCGTCGGTGGTGCCGTCACCCTTGGCCCCGCCCACTTCAACCGGGATCTGCCCGTTTTCGGGCACGGCCCGCCAATAGCGGTTGTTGCTTGATTTGGCCACGAAGCGCGGATGGGCGGTCATCAGCGCGGCGGTGGCAAGTGCGTCGCAGACATAGCGCCAGGGCACCGCGCCCAGCGCGTCGCGGCCGCTGGTCTGGACGATGTCCGTGCCTGAGCGCAGGTTCTGTTGGGGAATTTCGGAAAACAGGAAATCGGGCATGCGGATAGAACTCCGGGAAGGGGGGAAGGCTGTGGATCAGGCCAGCTCGGTCAGGATCAGACGGCGCAGTTGCTGCGCCATCCACAGCGCATCTAACGCGTGTCCGGCCGGGTTGGGATGGGTCGGGTCGGTTGGCGTCACCGAAGTGCCAAGCGTATAGAGCGAGGCTTGGTCGGTGGCGGTCGAAAAGATCCCGCTGCGCAGCACCGGCCCCGGTCCCAGCCGGTCGATGAACCAGACATTCGCCGAAGCTGCGCCCCAGCAGGCTTCCTGTCCGGCATCGCGCAGGCGAAACAGGTCAAGTGGGGGGCTGTTGGATGAGGTGCCGGTCGGCCCGAAGACCACCAGCGGCCGGCCCGGACACTGCGCGGTCCAATGGTCGATCAGCACCCACAGCGCCTTGTTGACACCCTCCTGGAGCGAGCTTGAGCCGGGCCAAAAGGTCGAAGCCAGGCCGCCGTCGTTGATGCTCATCATGATCACGCCAAGCGCGGGAACCGGCACCGTTCCGGTGATCTGGTCGGTCCAGCCGTTGAGCGCCAGATCGGCCAGCCGGTTGGCGTTCTGCCAGTTGACCCGGCCGCCAGAACCTGGATTGAGCAGGCCGGTGCCGCCGACCGAGGCATTGGCCGGATTGAGGCCCAGCGCTCGCAGTGTGGCAATGCCTTCACCGTCCCATTGGGTCGCTCCGGTGCCTTCGGGAAAGCTGTCACCGATCAGGGTGGCCAGGGGATAGCTGCGACCGGATCCGGACACTTCGTTGGCATTGGCAACATTGAGCCCCATGTGGCGGCCGCCGCAGACCTCGATCCGGATCCGGCGCGTCGCTGATCCGGGAAAAGTCACCTTGATCTGACGCCAGTTGCCTTCACCTGGCACGGCGGCGGTTCCGGCGACCCGGCCGTTCGCCAGCACGCGAAAATTGGTTCCTCCCTGCAACGTGGAGCACAGCATCGTCACTTCGAACTGGGTGCCGGTATGGACGAATTCGTAGGCGGTGTAAGCATGGCTGCGGTTGGCACCGTACCAGGCACCGCGCGCAAAGTAGGTCTGGTTGACGTCCTTGTCGGCGGTCCCGCACAGCCAGGTGATCCTGGCCGTATTGGTCACTGAGACGTTGGCCGACGAAGCCGCTACGCCATTGATCGTCGATGCGGCTCCGCCGACGGGGACCGTTATCGTCGCCAGATCGTTTGCGGGCGTGCGGTAGGCTGGCTGCGGGAAAAGGCCATTGGCACGCACCGCGCGGACCAGGGCCTGGGTGCCCGGCGAACGCGCCTGGGCTGCGGCCATGCCGCGGGCGATGATATCGGTGCTCATTGCGCCATCCTGTAAGTGACGCTGCCCGAGGCGAGCGTGATATCGAGGTAGAGGGCGGCGGCGCTTTCGCTTTCTTCCCACACGGCTTCGCAGGCATTGGCACTGAACTGGCCCCAGGCATTGCCGGCCACGGTCAGGGCCTGGCGGGTGGTGCCGTCATCGACCGAGCGCATGACCCGGACCGTGCCGGTCCAGGTACCAGTCAAGACCAGCATGACCGGGCGGCCCAGCGCGGGCTGGTAGGGTCCGACAACCGCAGTTGCGGCGGCGGTTCCGGCCAGCGGCGTGGTCGGTGTGCGGCCAAGCGTGACAGGCAGCGGGGTGTTGGCATCGACGGGCGCCAGGGTGCCATCGACATCGGCAAAGGCGACCGCGCGGGTCACGGCATAGCCGGCAGGGTTCTGGATCGGTGTGGGCATTGCAGGGGTTCCTCGCGAATCAGGAACCAGCCAAATAACCGATATGGTTATCTGTAGGAAAATAGTTTGTTCAATTTGGCTCTGTAGCGGCTTTTGTGGCTCCGGTCCGGAATTTGCGGTGGAGCGGCAGGCCAACAGGCATTAGCAAGCCCGCAGCAAAGCAATGCAAGTCGCAGTTTTCCATCCAGGCACGCAGCACAGCTGGCAGACTGCCTATGCCCTGCAGCAGCTGGAGCGGCTGGAATGGTACGCGACCTCGATCTTCTACAAGCCCGATAGCCTGCCCTACCTGCTCGAACGGTTGCCAGGGCCGCTGGGGCGGAGGTTGGGGCACGAATTTTCGCGGTTCCGCCATCAAGGCCTCGACCCGCAGCAGGTGCGCACGGCGGGCCTTGCTGAGTGGCTTGAACGGATCGTATCCCGGCTGGGGATGCGCGGCGCGGCGCGGCGGCTCGATGCCTGGGGCAACCGCACCTTTGCCCGCCAGATCGGCCGCGAGATTGCTTCGGGCGGGCCTTTCGCGCTGTGGGGCTACAATGGCAGTTCGCAAAGCGCCTTTGCGGCCGGGAAAGCGAAGGGACGGCCGCTGATCCTGGACCGGACAATTGGCGATTTCCGGCTTTACAACCGGCTGATGGACCAGGTCGCCCAAAGCCATCCGGGCTGGCTCATTCCGGCCGACCGGCAGATCCCGGCGGAGCAGATCGAGCGCGACCAGCGCGAATACGAACTAGCCGACACGATCCTGTGCGGCAGCGACTATTGCGCCCAGACTGTGCGCGAATGGGGCGGGCCGGGCGTGGCGGGCAAGGTCCGAACCCTGCCCTATTGCTTTGACGAGGCACTCTTCGCGGACCAGCCCGCACCGCAGCCGCTTGACCGAACCAGGCCGCTGCGCTTCCTGATGATCGGCCAGATCAGCCCGCGCAAGGGGGTGCACCACTTGCTCGAGGCTTTCACGCGAATTCCACCGAGCGCCGCCAGCCTGACCCTGGTTGGCCAGATGCGGGTGCAGGGCACTGCCTTTGCGCCGCATGCCGAGCGGGTGAAGTGGATCCCCACGGTGCCGCGTGCAGAGATTCCGGCGATCATGGCCGCCCACGATGTGCTGGTCTTTCCGAGCTACTTCGAAGGCTCGGCGCTCTCGCTGATCGAGGCGCTGGCCAGCGGGATGGGGGTGATCCAGACCCGCGCGGCGGGCAACGGCGCGACCGACAAGACCGGGCTGGTGCTCGATGCGCCCTCCACCGATGGGCTCCATGAGGCGTTGATGTCCGCGATTGAGGACCGCGCCAGGGTGGATAGCTGGCGCGTGGCCGCCCAGGCTGAGGCGCAGCGCTATTCCTTCGCCAATTACCGCGCCGGCATTGCGGCCTTGCTGGCGGAGCTGGGGCTGTGATTGTCGATAGTTTTGACCGCCTTCCCGAGCAGGCGCACAGGCCCGACGTTGCGATCATCGGCGCGGGCGCGGTCGGGATCGCGCTGGCGGTTCAGCTGGCGCGGGCCGGTTTGCAAGTCACCTTGATCGAGGGCGGCCCGACCAGCCCACCGCTCGATTACCGCAAGGCCAATCTGGCCGGATCGACTGGCCGTGACCACATCGGCTTGCTCGGCGGACGGATGAAAGCGCTGGGCGGAACCACCCGGCTGTGGGGCGGACAGCTGATGGCCTTTGGCGCCAACGACCTTGCGGCAGGGACCTATGCAGGCAAACCGCGCTGGCCGATTGCGCCCGAGGAGCTGGCCCGGGCCAGCGCCAAGGCGCTCGACCTGCTGCGCATTCCGCCGGACCTGCAAGATGGGGCAGCGGTCCACCGGGCGGCGAGCGGGGTGGATCCGGCGCTTGAACCCGGGCTCGAGCTGGCGATCGCCACCTGGCTGCCGCAGCCCGACTTTGCCCGGCTGTTCGCGGGCGAGCTGAGGGACTTGCCGGGACTTGCGGTGCTCACCGGGCACCCCGCAACAGACTTCGAGACCGCGCAGGGCGGACAGTTCTCGGCAGTGCTCGTCGAGGGGAGCGATGGTTCCACCCGGCGCCTGGAACCAGGCCAGATCGTCCTCGCCAACGGCACTTTCGAACTCACCGCCACATTGCTGCGGCTGGCCGGCCGGGCCGAATCCCGGATCGCGGGAAAGGCGCATCTGGGGCAGTGGTTTATCGACCATCTCCACGCGATAGGCGGGACCATTCGCGGAATCGACCACCGGCGGCTGGGCAATCTCAGCGATGCAGTGTTCCACAAGGGGCACAAGTTCACGGTCAAACTCAGGCTTTCCAGCAAGTTGCAGCGCGAGGCCGGGGTGCCCAATGTGGCCGCCATGATCCTCCCGCCGCTAGGCCCGCGCGAGTTGCTGCGCGATCTGTTGGGTCTCGCCCGGCGCAGCCGCGGCGGCGCAGACAGCCCCGGCTTGTTCCGGACCCTGGCAATGCTGGGGCCATTGGCCTGGCGCTATCTGGTCAAGCGGCGCGGGCCTACCTTGCTGGGCAACAGTGCATTCCTGGGGATCGAGATTGAACAGGCGGTCTGCCCGGCAAGCCGGATCACGCTCGATACTGTCGAACCCGAGCGGCTGGTGCTCAACTGGGCGCTCGACGGAGCGGCGGAAATGCGCGGGATCCGGCTGTTCTGCGAAGCGGTGCGCGATTACCTGGCGCACGAGCACCTGGGCGAGCTGGAGATCGATCCGCGCATCCTGGCCGAAGACGCCGCCTTCCTTGAGGATGCCCACGATGCCTATCACCAGATGGGCGGGGCGCGGATGGCGCAAAGTGCTGCCGACGGCGTGATCGATGCCGATCTCAAGGTGTTCGGGACCGAGAACCTCTATGTGCTGGGCGCCGCCGCCTTTCCCTCAGGCAGCTTCGCCAATCCGACACTGACCGCCCTGGCGCTGTCGGTCCGGCTGGCCGAGCATTTGCAAGGGCTTCAGCGCCAATGATTGTCTCGCGCCTGGTGCTGGGGACCGCCCGGATTGCTGGCGGGGCCAGCGAAGCTGCGGCAGTGGCGCAGGTGAAAAGCGCCTTCGATGCCGGAATCGGCGCGGTCGATACGGCGCCCTCCTATGGCCTCGGAACCGCCGAGCAAGTGGTCGGCAAGGCGCTCGCCGGGCACCCTCAGGTTGCCGTGACAACCAAGCTGGGATCGCACCGGCCCAGCCATCCCATGCTGCGGACATGGGCCCGCCGGATCAAGCGGTTGATCTCATCGCCGGGCGAACCGGAGGCCAGCTTGCCCCCGGCCCGGATCGAGGCGCCGGTCGGCAATGACTTCTCTGCCCGCGCGATGGCCCGATCGCATGACCTATCGCTGGAAAGGCTTGGCCGGATCGACGCACTGCTGCTCCACGACATTGCGGCGCAAGAGGTCACTCCGGCGGTGCTGGGCGATCTGGCTGGGTTGGCGCAAGGCAAGAGCTGTGGATACGCCAGCTATGCGCGCTGGGACGAGCAGCTGGATCAGCGCTTTGTGCCGGAGAGCGTGGCCCAGTGCGCGCCCGATCCCGGCTGGCTGACCGGGACTGCGTCGCCCCCCCACGGCAGGCCGCTGCGGTTGCATTCCATCGCCAAGACCGGGCTGGCGCTCGCGGCGACAGATCTCCTGTTCGCCCAAGGCCTGGACCGCGCTGCGGGACTGATCGAAGCCGATCCGCTGACCGCGCAGATCGCGGCGATCTATGCGCTAGCCGCAGCCCGCGTGCCACAGGCCCACTTGCTGTTCACATCGAGCCATCCGGCGCGGCTCGGCGCGCTCATCAAAGCCTTGCAGCAAGTGGACGAGCAGCACACCGCTGCCACCATCGCCGCCTGTTTCCCCGCTCAGCCGGGGTAGAGCATCTCGCGCGGGACGTGCGGGGCGAAATGGGCCAGCTTGGCGCGCTCCTGCCGCCAGGCGCGCAGCACCAGCAGCGGCAGCACCGGCCAGTAGGCCAGCGGCACCTTGCCGACTGTCGCCAGCGCCCGCCCACGGCGTCCAGCCACCAGCTCACCCGCTACTGCCCGCGCGCCCAGGGCCGCAGGCACCAGCCGCAGCCGTAGCCGGGCCTTGGCGGTCATCCCCAGGTCGGCCCCGTGGCGGGCAATGAAGCCCGGCAGATAGCCGCGGAAATCCTCCAGCTCGCGCAAGGAGGCGCGGGCCTGGACCGCCACTTGCCGGCCGTGGATCCGGTTGCGGGTCAGCCCTTTGGTGACCACGGCATAGTCATAGCGGCACAGCAGCTCGAGCCAGGCGAACAGGTCGAAATAGAGATAGCGCGGATCGAACCCGCCCACACCTTCCCAGGCATCGCGGCGCAGGGTTGCGGTGGTCAGCGCCGGGAAGGGCACGGCGCGGGCGACATCCCACAGCTTGCGGGCAATCGTCTCGCGGCCCGTCAGGCGCAGCAGGCCCTCGTTGCCAGGCGGATCGGTGACATAGCCGTTGTCGAACATGTACCGCTCGCCATTGCCGATCAGCGCCACATTGCTGCCTTCCAGTTCGGCAATCGCCTCCGCCAGCCGGGCCAGGCAGTCCGCCTCCATCACGTCGTCGTGGCAGAACAGCTTGACCCACGGGCTGGAGGTCAGTCGCACCGCGCGGTTGACGTTGGCGGCCTGCGGGATCAGCTCGGCGCTGCGCGACACTTTCACGCGGGGGTCGCGCGCGGCGTAGTCGGCCAGGATCTGCGGCGTCGCGTCGTCAGAAGCATTGTCAGAGACGTGCAGTTCGAACGCGGCATGGCTCTGCGCCAGGATCGAATCGAGCGCCTCGGCAAGGTAGTTCGCCCCATTGCGCACCGGCAGCGCGACCGAGATCAGCGGTGCACTCACGGGACGACGGGGAACGGCACAGTATCGGCCGGATCATAGCGATCGGCGGCATAAGCGACCAACAGGAAATTGCCCGCCGATCCTTCCGGATTGACGAAGACATGCGCGAGGCCGGCCGGCATATAGACGGTCTGCGGCTCATCAGCATCGAGCTGCCACTCGGCACGTTCGCCGCTAGCCGGATCGGCCACCATCAGCACGGCGCGACCCTCGACGATCGAAAACCATTCGGCGCATTTGGGGTGATAGTGATTGCCGCGCGCCTGGCCCGGGACGGCCATAGTCAGGTAAACCTCGCCGACACGGCCGGGCAGATGCTCTTCCCCGCCATCAAGCACTTTGAGGAACCATCCGCGCTCATCGGCCAGCAGGCGGCGGGGGATGAAGCGGACTTGTTCGATCAGGCTCATTGTTCCAGCTCCGCCTTCACCAGATCGGCCACGCCCGCTTCCAACGAGACCCGCGGCTCACGCAGGCCTTGCGCCTGCCAGCGCGCCAGGTCAGGCAGGCTGACCATTGGTTCATTGGCGCGATAAGGCAAGGCACCGATCTGGCATTGCGCCGTCACGCCATGCCGTGCCAGTTCGGCGCTGACCAGATCGACGAAGGTCCTGAGCGCAATGGGCTGACCCGAACCAAGGTTGAACACGTCCAGACCCGGCGTTTCGTCCCTTGCTGCCAGCGCGGCCCAGACCATCGCCGCGCAATCGTCAACGTGGAGGAAATCGCGTTGCTGCTCGCAAGGCGTGAGCTCGACCGGCTGTCCCGCGCGCGCCCGCGCGATCAGGAACGGCCCCAGCCGCCGTGCCGCCTCGCCCGCGCCATAGATATGGAACGGACGCAGCAGCGTCATTGCCAGATGCTCGGCAAAGGCCCCGGCCATGCAGGCCGCCGCCGCCTTGGCCGCGCCGTACTGGCTGCCCGAGGGGAGAATCGGCCAGTCTTCGCCAACCGGCTGGTTGCTAGGCGCATATTCGAAGCCAGAACCCACCAGTGCCACGCGCGGCGGCTTGGCCAGCGCGGCGCAGGCATCGAGCAAGGCCTCGGTCCCACCTGCCGCCGCCGCCAGCATCTCAGCGAGCGCCATCGAGCCATAGGCCACCCCCGGCGCGGCGCAGTGGATCACCGCCTGCGGCTGAGCGGCT
>JAGXTB010000218.1 GCA_018334165.1 Sphingomonadales bacterium
CCCCACCCCAACCCCTCCCCGTCGGGGAGGGGCTTTGAGACCCACAAGAAAGGGCCGGCGACCGCCTGCGAAAGCTGATCTGCCGACCCTTCCCGTTCCCGCTGAAGTTTGGGGGGACAGCGGAAACCTTCTCGTCCTTAGAAGCGGAAATAGATCCCGCCCGAGACCACCCACGGATCGAGCTTGTGCTTGGTTTCCAGCGCCAGCGTGGAGCCGGCGTAGAACTTGGCGGTGGTGTTCATCCAGTACTTCTTGGCATCGAGGCTGATCCCCATGCCCTGGCCGAGCGCCACATCGACCCCGGCCTGGACCGCCACGCCGACATTGCTCGACAGCTTGGTATTGGTCACACCCAGCGCGGTTGCGGTGGTGTCGGGCTTGGAATCGAGCATGATGAACACCGACGGCCCTGCGCCGACGTAAGGCTTCACTGCCCCCAGCGGCATATGGTATTTGAGCGTGAAAGTCGCCGGAATGAACAGCGCGTCCTTGACCAGCGGCGCACCGGCGATCGATCCCGTGCCGGTGACTTTGTGCTTGGTGACGCAGCAGATCGTTTCCAGCGAGACGTTCTTGCTGAAGTAGTATTCGATCGCGACGGTCGGAACCACAACGTCATTGGCCTTGGTGTCGGGATTTGCACCCAGCGCCGCTGCGACCGACGGGATCACGCTGTTGATGGTGTCGATCTTGCCGTCGGGCAACACGCCGGTGGCGAGCACCTTGACCTGGATCTTGCCTTCGTCCGAACCGGCCCAGGCGGGCGCGGCGAGCATGGTAGCGGCAGTGAGCGCGGCCGCGAGCGTCAGCTTTTTCATCATTCCCTCATCTTGCGCCGCAGCGGCCGCCCATTGCGGCCCAGGGTTGTTGCGGCGTCGCGCTGTCTTTGCCCCCATGCTGCAAGTGCAAACATTGATCCCGCGCAAATTTTGGCTGATTTCCGGGAATTTTTGTTGACGGCAACGCAAATTGATCCGAGTCAATGCCGCGTTGCAATGAGCGGCCGAAAGGCCAAAGTGACAGTCAGAACTGCTGCTCAATTGTGCCCATGCATGAGGGGGGAACGAACTCATGGAATCCTTGGTATCCCGCGCCGGACTGTGGTTCGCCGCGTTTCTTGTTGCCATTTTCATGTTCGTAAATGCGGTCGATACCGGATTTGCGATTCACATGGTGGTCTTTGGCCTCGCCGCGCTGGCCGGGCTGGTAATCAGCCTGACCAAGAGCAATTACAAAGTGCTCGCCGCCATTGGCGGGGCGCTGCCGCCCGATCAGTCGCGCTATGACGACGATCTGGTTCGCACCGGGGTGATCCTGACCACCTTCTGGGGCTGTGTGGGCTTTCTGGTGGGGCTTTACATCGCGCTGCAGCTGGCCTTCCCGGCGCTGAACCTGGGGTTTGAGTATACCACCTTCGGGCGCTTGCGGCCGCTGCATACCTCGGCGGTGATTTTCGCCTTCGGGGGGACCGCGCTGATCACCACCAGCTTCTACATCGTCCAGCGAACCTGCCGCGCCCGCCTGGCGCTGCCCGGCCTCGCGCGGTTCGTGTTCTGGGGATACCAGCTGTTCATCGTGCTGGCTGCGACCGGCTATGTCCTGGGCGTGACCCAGGGCAAGGAATATGCCGAGCCTGAATGGTACATCGATCTGTGGCTGACCCTGGTCTGGGTGGCTTATCTGGCGGTCTTCGTGATGACGCTGATAAAGCGCAAGGAGCCGCACATCTATGTGGCCAACTGGTTCTTCCTGAGCTTCATCATCACGGTGGCGCTGCTGCATCTGGTCAACAATGCCAACGTTCCGGTCAGCCTGTTCGGATCGAAGAGCTACCCGGTCTGGGCCGGGGTCCAGGGCGCCCTGGTGCAGTGGTGGTACGGCCACAACGCGGTGGGCTTTTTCCTGACCGCCGGCTTCCTGGCGATGATGTACTACTTCGTCCCCAAGCAGGCCGAACGCCCGGTCTACAGCTATCGGCTGTCGATCCTGCACTTCTGGTCGCTGATCTTCCTCTACATCTGGGCGGGTCCGCACCACTTGCACTACACCGCGCTGCCTGACTGGGCGCAGACGCTGGGCATGGTCTTTTCGGTCATGCTGTGGATGCCCAGCTGGGGCGGGATGATCAACGGGCTGATGACGCTCAACGGTGCCTGGGACAAAGTCCGCACCGATCCGATCATCCGGATGATGGTGCTGAGCCTGGCTTTCTACGGCATGTCGACCTTCGAAGGGCCGATGATGTCGATCAAGTCGGTCAACTCGCTGTCGCACTATACCGACTGGACGATCGGCCACGTGCACTCGGGCGCGCTGG
This sequence comes from Sphingomonadales bacterium, assembly GCA_018334165.1. Classification (GTDB taxonomy): domain Bacteria; phylum Pseudomonadota; class Alphaproteobacteria; order Sphingomonadales; family Sphingomonadaceae; genus Novosphingobium. The sequence continues at coordinate 2,318 of JAGXTB010000218.1, forward strand.
GCTGGAACGGGATGATCACTTTCGCCGCGCTCTATTACCTGACCCCGCGGCTGTGGAACCGGACCCGGATGTATTCGCAGCGGATGATCAACTGGCACTTCTGGCTCGCGACCTTGGGGATCGTTTTCTACGCCTCGGCGATGTGGGTCACGGGGATCATGGAAGGCCTGATGTGGCGCGAATACGGTGCCGACGGCTACCTGGTGAACAGCTTTGCCGAAACCGTGGCGGCCAAGTTCCCGATGTATGTGCTGCGGGCTTTCGGCGGGGTGCTCTACCTCTCCGGGGCGCTGATCATGGCCTTCAACGTGTGGCAGACGATCATCGGCAACCTGCGTCAGGAAGAGCCGCTGCGCCAGGCTGCCTATGACCCGAATGCCGACCGTCCGCTCGTCGCGGCGCCGGCCGAATAAGGGGGGAATTCACATGTCTTCTGAATCCATCAAAGAGCCTTACGCCGGCCACAAGACAATCGAAAAGAACGTCGCCTTGCTGGGGGTTCTGGCCTTCGGCGCGGTAATCGTGGGCGGGGTCGTGGAAATTGCTCCCTTGTTCTGGATCGACAACACGATCGAGAAGGTGGCCGGGGTGCGCCCCTATACCCCGCTCGAACAGGCCGGGCGCGACATCTATGTGCGCGAGGGCTGCTATGCCTGCCACAGCCAGATGATCCGGCCCTTCCGCGACGAGGTCGAACGCTATGGCCACTACAGTCTGGCTGCGGAATCGATGTACGATCATCCGTTCCAGTGGGGCTCGAAGCGCACCGGGCCGGACCTGGCGCGCGTCGGCCTGAAGTACTCCGACGAATGGCACGTTCAGCACCTCAAGAACCCGCAGAGCGTGGTGCCCGAATCGGTCATGCCGCAATATGCCTTCCTGGCTGACCGCGATCTGAAGGGCAGCGACCCTTCAGCCGATCTGACGGCGCTGAGCCGGGTCGGCGTGCCCTATACCAAGACCGACATCGAAAAGGCCGCAGAGGATCTCAAGACCCAGGCCGATCCGATGGCCGACGCCTCCGACCTGCAGAAGCGCTATCCCAAGGCGCAAGTCCGCGACTTTGACGGCAATCCCGATCGCTTGACCGAGATGGATGCGCTGGTCGCTTACTTGCAGGTGCTGGGCACCATGGTCGATACCACTTCCGCTGCGGCGCAAGAGGAACTGTCCAAGGTGAAAGGCCGGTGAGCGGGCATTCGACATACGAGGCGCTGCGGCATTTCGCCGACAGCTGGGGGCTGGCCGCAATGGTTGTGACTTTCCTGGTTCTGGGGCTCTGGCCGTTCCGGCCGGGTGCCAGGGAAGACAACGAAGCGGCAGCGAACATGATCTTTAAAGGCGACGACAATGGCGAATAGGCACATTGACGAACCGACCGGCGTGGAAACTGTCGGTCACGAATGGGACGGCATCGAAGAGCTGAACAACCCCCTGCCGCGCTGGTGGGTGGTGACCTTCTGGATCACGGTGGTGTTCTCGCTGGCCTATATGGTGGTCTATCCGGCGATCCCGATGCTGGGCAAGGGCACCGAAGGGCTGTGGGGCTGGTCGAGCCGCGGGCAGCTGACTGCGGAAATGGCCGCGGCTCAGGCGGCCCGCAAACCGGTGCTCGACAAGATCGCTGCAACCCCGATCGAACAGATCGCGGCTGATAAGGACCTGCTGGCCAAGGCCAGGGCCGGCGGCATGGCGGCGTTCAAGCAGAACTGCGCGCTGTGCCACGGTTCGGGCGGCAAAGGCATGGTGGGCTATCCCAACCTGGCCGACCGCGACTGGCTGTGGGGCGGCAGCGTCACGGATATCGAGTTTTCAATCACCCACGGGATCCGCTCGCCGGGGGCCGATGCCACGCGGACCAGCCTGATGCCCAGCTTTGGCAAGGACGGGATCCTGCAGGACGGGCAGATCGCCGATACTTCGGCCTATGTCCTGTCGCTGTCGGGCAAGGCTCCCAGCGATGCGGCGGCCCAGCGCGGTGCGGCGGTCTTTGCCGCCAACTGCGCCGCCTGCCACGGGGCTGACGGCAAGGGTCTGCGCGCATTTGGTGCGCCCAACCTGGCCGACCAGGTCTGGCTCTATGGCGGCACCAAGGATCAGGTCGCGGCCAGCATCGCCCGGGCCCGTGCCGGGGTGATGCCGGCCTGGGCGGGCAAGCTCGATCCGGTGACGATCAAGATGCTGGCAGTCTATGTCCACTCGCTGGGGGGCGGCGAACAGTTCGCGGCGGCACCCGCTGCTGCCGCTGCCGCTCCTGCGAATGGTAATGGAAATGCGAAGCCCTGATACTGCCAGCGCGGCTCCGGTCCTTTACGAGAAGCGCAAGGCCGTCTTCCCCAAAGCGGTGGACGGCCGCTTCCGCCGCTTCAAATGGCTGGTCTTGGCGCTGACCCTGGGGGTCTATTACATCACCCCCTGGCTGCGCTGGGATCGCGGTCCCTATGCCCCGAACCAGGCGGTGCTGGTCGATCTGGCCCACCGCCGGTTCTACATGTTCGGGATCGAGATCTGGCCGCAGGAATTCTATTTCGTCGCGGGCCTCTTGATCATGGCCGGGATCGGTCTGTTCGTGATCACCAGCGCGGTGGGCCGCGCCTGGTGCGGTTATTCCTGCCCGCAGACGGTCTGGACCGACCTGTTCCAGCATGTTGACCGGCTGGTCGATGGTGACCGGAACGCGCAGCAACGCTTGCAGGACGCGCCGTGGGGCTCCGCTAAGGTGGCGCGCCGTGCGATGAAGTGGACGATCTATCTGGTCATCAGCTTCTGGACCGGCGGCGCCTGGATCATGTACTTCGCCGATGCGCCCACTCTGACGGTCGATTTCTGGACCGGGCAGGCCGCCCCGGTGGCCTATGCGACAGTCGCGGTGCTGACCGCCACCACTTTCGTGTTCGGCGGTTTCATGCGCGAACAGGTCTGCATCTACATGTGCCCCTGGCCGCGGATCCAGACCGCGATGCTCGATGAAAAGAGCCTGATCGTTACCTACAAGGACTGGCGCGGCGAACCGCGCGGCTCTGTCAAGAAGCAGGAAAAGAACCCCGGCGGGGTGGGGGACTGCATCGATTGCAACCAGTGCGTCAATGTCTGCCCGACCGGCTATGATATCCGCAATGGGCCGGACGTGGCCTGTATCACTTGCGCGCTGTGCATCGATGCCTGCGATAGCGTGATGGCCCAGATCGGCCGCCCGCGCGGCCTGATTGACTATGCGACGCTGGAAGACTGCAAGATCGAAAGCGAAGGTGGCCAGCCGCGTCCGATCAGCAAGGCGCTGTTTCACACCCGCACGTTGGTTTACGTCGGCGTCTGGAGCGCGATCGGCTTTGCCCTGCTGTTCGCGCTGGGCGCGCGTGAGCGGATCGACATTTCGGTCCAGAAGGACCGCAATCCGCCCTTTACGATCGAACCCGATGGCGCGGTGCGCAACGATTACACGGTCAAGCTGCTCAACATGGAAGGCCGCCCGCGCCCGATGCGGATTGCGCTGGAAGGGCTGCCTGGCGGGCTGATGTGGACCGATGACATCTCGCAAGAAAAGGCTGCCCCGGTGCTCGACGTGACCGCGGCGCCCGATCAGGTCGAGCCGGTCCGGGTCTATGTCATCGCTCCGGCCAATGCCCGCGAGCAGCAGATCCGCTTCGTGCTGACCGCAACCGACAAGGAAGGCGGCGGGGACGTTTCAGAAACGCGCTTCGATGCGCCGGAAGCGAACACAATGGGAGGAAGCCAATGATGCGCGCCTTCACCACAGGCCCCTTCACCGGCAAACATATCACGGTGATCATCGTCGCCTTTTTCGCGGTGGTGGTGGGCGTCAACCTGATCATGGCCCGCGCCGCAATCCGTACCTTCGGCGGGGTCGTGGTCGATAACTCCTATGTCGCCAGCCAGAACTACAACAAGTGGCTGGATGCGGCCGCCCGGCAGAAGGCGCTGGGCTGGACGGTGAAGACGGCACGCGGCGATGATGGACGCGTTGTAGTGACCATGACCGGCGCGCCCGCGTCGGGCCTGACGCTGATCGCTCAGGCCCGCCATCCGCTGGGCCGCCTGCCCGATCAGGCGCTGACCTTCCAGCGTCAGGCCGACGGCAGCTTCCGTTCGAACGAAGCGCTGGCAGGCGGTCGCTGGACGCTCAGGATCGAGGCTCAGGCCGGTGAACAGCGCTGGCGCGAAGAGCAGGACTTCCGGTGAGCATCGCCGCGCACCAGCCGACTGAGGCAGCCCAGACCGCGACCGTGCTGGTCGTGCCGGGGATGCATTGCGCCGGCTGCATGGCCAAGGTTGAGCGCGCTCTGTCGGCATTAGAGGGCGTAAGCACCGCGCGGGTCAACCTGACCGCGCGGCAAGTGCGGGTCGATCACGATCCGGCGCTGGGGATCCCCGCCTTGGTCGAGGCATTGCAAGGCGTCGGTTTTCCCAGCCAGCCGCGCGGGGAAGAGCTGGCCCCGCCGCCCTCGGCAGTCAAACCGCTGTTGCCCCCGCTGGCCGTGGCGGGCTTTGCCTGCATGAACGTGATGCTGCTCTCGGTCAGCATCTGGTCGGGCGCGGACGGGGCGACCAAGGAGCTGTTCCACTGGCTCTCGGCCGCGATCGGGGTTCCCGCGATCGCCTATGCCGGTATGCCGTTCTTCCGCTCGGCCTGGGGGGCGGTGAAAAAGCGCACCACCAATATGGACGTGCCGATTTCGATCGGGGTGACCTTGGCGACCGCGCTGTCGCTCTACGAAACGATGAACCACGGCGAGGACGCCTGGTTCGACGGCACCTTGATGCTGCTCTTGTTCCTGCTGGCGGGCCGCGTGCTCGACGCGATGATGCGCGACCGCGCGCGGGCCGGGGTCGATGCCCTGCTGCGCCAGGCCGCGCCGGGGGCGATGGTCGTGGCGAAAGATGGCGGGCTGGAGTGGCTTCCTTCGACCGACCTCGTCCCCGGCATGGTGATGCGCCTCGCCGCGGGGGAACGGCTGGCCGCCGATGG
>JAGXTB010000219.1 GCA_018334165.1 Sphingomonadales bacterium
GAGGAAGTCAAAACCGTAGGCGCTGTTGAGCCGCGCATCGCCAGCCGTGAAGGCATGCATTTCAGCCAGAGCATCGCGCCCGCCGACTTCGGCCATGGTGAAGACCGCACCGAAGCTGTCACACAGCGCGCGGATCCGCTCGAGGAACGCCGGGATCCCGGGCTGCGACTGGTTGTGCAGATGCAGCTGGAAATCGAACGGGCGGGTCCGCGCCCGGCCGTCCTGGGGCGCAGGCGGGTTATCGGTCAGCGCCGGATCGTGCATCGCGAAGTTGAGTGCATCAAGCCGGAAGCCATCGACCCCGCGTTCCAGCCAGAACCGCGCCGCGTCCAGCAGCGCGTCCTGCACGGCTGGCAAGTGGCAGTTGAGCTGAGGCTGGCTGCTCAGGAAATTGTGCAGGTAGTACTGCCCGCGCCGTGCGTCCCAGGTCCAGGCCGGGCCGCCGAACACCGATTGCCAGTTCGACGGCGGCGAGCCATCGGCCTTGGCATCGGCCCAGACGAACCAGTCGGCCTTGGCATTGGCGCGGTCCATCCGGCTTTCGCGGAACCAGGCATGCTCGTCCGAGGTATGGGCATAGACCTGATCGATCAGCACCTTGAGGCCGAGTGCATGGGCGCGCGCCACCAGCGCATCGAAATCGGTCAGCGTCCCGAAGATCGGATCGACATCGCAATAGTCGGCCACGTCATAGCCATAGTCGTGCATGGGCGAGGTGAAGAACGGCGAGACCCACAATGCGTCCACGCCCAAAGCCGCGATGTGATCGAGCCGAGCGGTCACTCCCGGCAGGTCGCCCACCCCGTCGCCATTCGAATCGCAATAGGAGCGCGGATAGACCTGATAGATCGCCGCCCCGCGCCACCAGGGGGCGGCGCTGGCACTGCGCGGGTTAGCTTCGATACGCGAAAGACGGTTCATGGGGATACTATGGCTTCAGTCTTTGGCCGCGCAGACGGCAAAGCCGAGCGGGGCAAGTGTTACAGTCAGGCTGCCCGGTGCGTCCGCTTTGGGCGAACACTGGCCAGCCAATGGGGTGAATTCAAGACTGCGCGATGACACCGGCACCCGCGCGGTCTGCGCCGCATTGGCGCTGTTGAAGGCCAGCACCACTTCGCGGCCCGACTTGGGGTCGAAGCGCGAGACCACGAACAGCCCCGGCTTGTCCGACGAGCGGCGCACCAGGGTGCGGCCCGACATCAGCGCCGGGGTCGAGCGCCGCACCTGGGCCAGCTCGGCGATCAGGCGGTAGAGCGGGTGCTGCCTATTGTAATTGTCCTGCACGGTGGTGGCAGTGGTGCCCAGCAAGGGTTGGTCGTTGTAGACCGCGACCTTGCTGGCGAACATCGACTGCCGGGCCAGCTGATCCCCGCCGCGCCCGACCATGCCCTGTTCCTCACCGTAATAGATCACCGGCACCCCGCGCAGCGTCAGCAGCATGGCATGGCCCAGCACTGCGCGGGCCAAAAACTCCTCGGCATCGGCCTTGGGGTTCAATTGCTTCAGGAACATGGCGAAACGGCCGGCATCGTGGTTGCCCAGGAACGTCGGTTGAATCAGCGCGCCCTGCACTCCGCCTTCGTAGAGCACATCGTCATCGACCCAGCGCGCCAGCATGTCGGTGCCCTTGGCCCCGCTGGCGACCTGCACCGCCGCGACGGCAAAGGCGAAGTCGAGGTTTGAAGGCAGAGCGGCCTTGCGGGTCCACCCAGCCAGCAGCGCGGGATCGTATTCGCCGGTCGCCACTTCGCCGAAGATGTGGAAGTTGGGAATGCCCCTGGCCTTGGCCTTGGCGAGCATGGCCGGCACAAAGGCCTGCCAGAATTCGGGGTTCACATGCTTGGCGGTGTCGATCCGGAAGCCGTCGATCCCGAAACGGTCGATCCAGCTGCCATAGATCTCGATGAACCCGGCAAGCACCCGGGGGTTTTCGGTCGCAAGGTCATCCAGCCCGACGAAATCGCCATAGAGCGCGCTTTCGCCGACCCAGTCGGTGTTGCCGCGATTGTGGTACCAGATCGGATCGTTGAGCCAGGCGGGGACTTTCACCTGCTCCTCGCCCCTGGGAATAGTGGGCGTGTAGGCGAACGATGGGTCGATCATCCTGGCCCAGTTGGCCGGGCTGGGATCGCTGTCATCGCCGAACCCGGGATTGATCGGCGTGCCGTTTACCCCGCCCTTGCGGCTGAAGGGATAGTCGGCCTTGCTCCGGTACGGATAGCCGTGCGGCGTCGCTTCGCGGAACTGGATGACATCGGCGGTGTGGTTGACCACGATATCCATATAGACCTTCATCCCCCGCGCGTGGGCGGCATCGACGAAGGCCTTGAATTCGGCATTGGTCCCGAAATGCGGATCGACCTGAGTGAAATCGGTGATCCAGTAGCCGTGGTACCCGGCGCTTTCATCGCCCGGCGGCCCCTGCACCGGCTTGTTCTTGAACACCGGCGCGAACCACACCGCGGTCGCCCCCATGCCCTGGATGTAATCGAGCTTCGCAGTTAGCCCTTTGAGGTCGCCGCCGTGGTAGAAGCCCTTGTGCGCCGGATCGAACCCGGTCTTCAGCCGGTCCCCCTTGATCCCGCCGCGGTCGTTCTTGGGATCGCCGTTGGCGAACCGGTCAGGCAGGACGAAATAGACCACTTCCTCTTGCGGCGCGCGCGCGCGGTAGTCGGCCGGAGCACTGGCCGGGGCCTGGATCCCCAGCGCCAGGGCCGAAATCGCCAGCAAAGCCTTGAGGCCCAAACGCATCACGCCGCTCCCTTCACGTTGCAGCCGATCGAAGCGAGATAGGCAGCATGATCTGGCAGCCGCGATACCGCACCGCCCATGATGATCTTGAGGTTGTCGAGGAACTCCATCAGCTTCCCCTCGGCCAGGGCATCGGCCATATGGTCATAGCGGTGCGGCCAGATGTTCTGGCCGATCATCACCTGCATCCAGCCGACCTCGTGGAACAGCTCGTTCTGCTCGCGGAAAATGCGTCCCGACTGGCGGAACAGTTCAATCCGGCGGGCCAGGCTGTCGGGCACTGCCATGGCCGCGCAGTCGCGCCACATCGCGGCGTCATCGCGCTGGTTGGCGTGGTAATGCAGGATGATGAAATCGCGGATGCCGTCGAATTCGTCCACCATCTGGCGGTTGTATTCGGCGGCATAGGCGGGATCGAACTGCGCATCGGGGAACAGCGTCGCCAGCTTGACCACCGCCTGCTGGATCAGGTGGATCGAGGTGCTTTCGAGCGGCTCGAGGAACCCGCTCGACAGGCCGATCGCCACAACATTGCGGTCCCAGAACTTGGCGCGCCGGCCGGTGCGGAACCTGATCACCCGCGGATCGGTCACCGCCGGGCCTTCAAGCCCATCGAGCAGAACTTGCGTCGCTTCATCCTCGCCAAGATACCGGCTGGAATAGACATGCCCGTTACCGGTGCGGTGCTGCAGCGGAATGCGCCATTGCCAGCCCGCCTGGTGCGCAAAAGACTGGGTATAAGGGCGCGGCGGCGCGACATTTTCGCTCTGCACCGCTATCGCGCGGTCGCAGGGTAGCCACTGGCCCCAGTCGATGAAGCCGACCTTCAGCGCCTCGCCGATCAGCAAGCTGCGCATACCGGTGCAATCGACGAACAGATCGGCCTCGATCGCCTCGCCGCCTTCCATCTCTAACGCTTCGACAAAGCCGTCGCTGCCGCGCAGCCGCACGCCCGCAACCTTGCCCTCACGCCGGACCACCCCGGCGCGCTCGGCCATGGCGCGCAAGTAGCGGGCATAGAGCCCGGCATCGAAATGATAGGCATAGTTGAGCCCGGGCAGCGGGGTGCCTTCGATCCCCGCCAGCTTGCCGAACTTGCCGGCCATGGCCGCGCGTTCGTTCAGCGAGAAGTCCCACAGCCGGTCGGTCCGGCCAGCGGCGCGAGCACGCAGGAAGTAATGCACGAACGGCGACAAGCCGTGATGGTGCCCCACCCCGCCAAAGGCATGCATATAGCTATCGCCCAGGCGGCCCCAGTCGTTGAACTGGATCCCCAGCTTGATCGTGCCCTGGGTGGCGCGCAGGAAATCGGCCTCGTCGATTTTCAGCGCATCGTTGAAGGTCAGGATCGGCGGGATCGTCGCCTCGCCGACGCCAATCGTGCCGATTTCCTCGCTCTCGACCAGGGTGATCGCCAGCGTCCGCCCGAACATCCGCGATAGCAGCGCCGCGGTCATCCAGCCGGCGGTGCCTCCGCCCACGATCAACAGTTTGCGCAAGCGATCCTGCGTCACCGAACGCCTCCGGGTAAGCCAGACAATTGGCTTGTCTGGCTTGGGGCTGAAAGAGCGGCCGGGTCAACCGCTGCTGGCCCGGCCGCTTTGGCAATCATCAGAACTTGTAAGTCACGCCCGCCATGAAGTTGCGGCCATAGGTGTGCCAATTGCGGAACTGCGTGGGGTCGTTGTTGTAGTACTGGACGAACGGTTCATCGGTCAGGTTCGAGCCCTGCAGATAGACCGTCAGCCCCTTAATCCCGGCATTGCTCAGATCGTACGACAGCTGCGCGTCGAAGATCGTTTCGCCCTTGGCCTGGGTCAGTTGGCGCGACAGCCCGATCGCGAACGCTTCCGCCAGGAACGAAGAGCGGTGCCGCACGCTGACACGGGCCCCGAAGCCGCCGCCTTCATAGTAGAAGGTGCCGTTCATCACATTGCGCGACAGGCCCGGCAGCTGCTCAACCGGCGAAGCGGCAGTGCGGCGCACTTCGCTGCGAGTGAAGGAAGCGCTGCCCAGCAGGCCAAAGCCGCTCAGCGCGTCGCTGAACGAGGCGAAGGGCAGCGAGGCCGACAGTTCAAGACCATAGATCTTGCCGCCCTTGCCGTTGTCGGGCGCGCCGATGAAGCCCTGGCTGAGCACCGGCTGGATCGGCCCCGGTGCGGTCACTCCGGTGAAGTCCACCAGAACTTGCGAGTCATACACATAGTTCTGCAGGTGCTTGTAGAACGGTGCCACCGCGATGTAGCCGCCCTTGCCGAAATAGGCTTCGAACGACATGTCGAACTGCCAGGCGCGCCACGGACGCAGGTCCGGATTGCCGCCGCCGCCGCCCCAAGGCGAATTGAGGATATTGGTGTTGAGCGCCTTGGCCGGGTCGAAGTTGAAGGTGCGGCTTGCATTCATCTGATCCATCCTCGGACGGGCCAGCACGCGGGCAATGCCCATGCGGATCTTGAAATTCTCGCTCACGCCGAAGATCAGATTGGCGCTGGGCAGGATATCCCAATACTTCGCGCCCTGATCGATGTTGGCCAGGGTGATGACACCGCCGGTGTTGTTGCCGGCAACGCCCTGCGAGCTCTGGTCAGTATGGACCGCCTGCACACCGATGTTGCCGGTCAGGTTCATCGAACCCATCGGCACGTCGAGATCGGCCATGGCATAGAGGTTGAGGACGTTTTCCTTGACGGTCCAGGTATTGGTCGCTGCGGTCAGGACGTTTTCGGGCGAGAAGTAGTAGAGCCCGGCCGCAACAGCCCCGCGCGCGTCATAGCTGATCGAATTGCCCAGCCCCATGAAGCCGAGGTTGGCGGACGGGAGCAGCAGGTTGGAGGGGATCGGCAATATTGCCGGATAGGCGTTGAGCGTCAGGAACTGACCCTCGCGGGTGTGGTGCTTGGTGCGCAGCGAGTACTTGGCACCGAAGTGAAGCCCGCTGATCGCGCCGTCCATTTCGCGACTGGCGGCCAGTTTGAACGCGGTCAGATCGTCCTTCGAGGTTTCCTCGTTGACGAAGCCGTCCTGGCTGGCGCACTGCCAGCCCAGCGCCGCGGTGCACAGCGGACCGCCCCAGCCCAGGTTGTCACCCAGCCGCCACAGCGCCGGATCGGCATAATTGAGGCCGGTATCGACCATCAGGCCGTTCGATCCGCCCAGGGTGTAAGTGATGGTATCGCTCAGACCCGAACCGCCGCGGCCAGTCGACGAATAGGTTTCATAGGCCGCGAAGGTGCGTTTGGCGGTCGAATAGCTACCGTCGAATTCCATCGACCAGCCGCCGCCCAGATCGTGCTTCGAATTGAGCCCGGCTGCGAAATTGTCCGAATCGCGATCCGAGAAGTCGTTGCGCGACTGGGTACGGATGCCCGTCCAGCGCCCTTCGGTGACCACGCCGCCGGGGCTGGTCGAAAGGATCGTGCGGCTGGCTGCGGTATAGCCGGCGATTTCCTGGCCGCGCAGGGTCTGTTCGTCGTTGAACTTCGAATAGAACGCATCCAGCGTCAGGTTCCAGCTGTCGGTCGGCTTGAATTCCAGCGAGCCCATGAAACCGTCGCGGGTCAGCTCGTTCGACTTCACATAGGGCTTGATCCCGTCAACGAACAGCTGCGGGTTCGCCGGGGTGCCCAGGTTGCTGTAGCCCCAGACGTGAACGTATTGTTCCTGGATCGGCTGGACCATGCGGGCATAGCCCAGCGCCCAGCCCACGGTGCCGTCTTCGTTCTGGTCGATATAGGTGATGTTGGCGCGGTAGCCCTTGTCGCTGGTGTCGGGGTTGAGCTTGCCCTTGTCGTTCAGTTCGCCGCGCAGGCCAACGACCAGAACGCGGGTCTTCTGTGAGAGCGGGCGCATGGTCTTGAGGTCAACTGTGCCGCCGATCGCCTGCGAGGTCAGCGAGGCATCGGGAGTCTTGTAGACCACCGCGCCGCTCAACAGTTCGGAGGGGAACTGATCGAATTCAACCGCGCGGTTGTTGTCCGACGAAACCATTTCGCGGCCATTGAGCGTGGTGGTGGTGAAATCGGGCGACAGGCCGCGGACCGACAGCTTGCTCGAACGGCCGTCAAACCGCTGCGTGGCCAGACCCGGCAGGCGCGACAGCGCCTCAGCGATCGACGAATCGGGCAGCTTGCCGATGTCTTCGGCCGAAATCACTTCGACAATCGAGGTCGAGGTGCGCTTTTGCGCGGCGGCATTGACGATCGACTGGCGGAAGCCGGTTACGGTGATTTCCGGAGCCTGCTCTTCCTCAGCGGCCGGGGCTGCATCCTGCGCCAGTGCGGCGCTGGGCAGTGCCAGCGCGGAAACGGCGATTGCCAGCGCCGAAACGCCAAAGCTGCCGGAATTCTTGATACGAAGTGCCACGTTGAGTCCTCTCCCTGAAGGCATACCGGACCGTTGTTGATCTGTCCCGGCAGCTAACCCCAATTGCGGCAGGGCGGCTAGTTGCGCGGCCAACTCCTGCGTCACCGTGTTGAATACGGCGACGCGGGCCCGATTAGGAATAAGGCATACGTATACCCAAATTATGCGTAAGCCATGCTGTGGCCGTCTTGCCACGCAAGAGAGCCGGGCCTAGGCTTGCCAAAGAGGGAGGGAGCCATGGGACGCAAGCGCTCCGCCAAGCCGACCAGTTTTGACATCGCCTACCGGGCGGGGGTTTCGCAGCCCACGGTCAGCCGCGCGCTGCGCGGATCGAAATCGGTCAGCGAGGCGACCCGCCTGCGGATCCAGGAAATCGCCCGCGAACTCAACTATTCGGTCGACAAGAACGCCTCGTCGCTGCGCTCGCAGCGGTCCAACACGATCGCCTTGCTGTTCTTCGAAGACCCGACACCTGACGGTGCCAACATCAACCCGTTCTTCCTCGCCATGCTGGGATCGATCACCCGCGCCACCGCCAACCGGGGGCTGGACCTGCTGATCTCGTTCCAGAAGATGGAGGACCACTGGCACACCCGTTACCAGGACAGCCACCGCGCCGACGGGCTGATCCTGCTGGGGTACGGCGACTACACGCTCTACGAAAGCCGGCTCAAACAACTGGTCGCCAGCGAGACCGAATTCGTCCGCTGGGGCTCGGTTCGTGATGACAATATCGGGGCCACGGTCGGCTCGGACAATGTCGGAGCCGGGCGGCTGGCGGGCGAACACCTGATCGCGCAAGGCCGCCGCCGGATCGCCTTCCTGGGCCAGGCCGACGAGCATTACCCCGAATTCGCCGACCGTTATCGCGGCCTTGGCGCCGCGCTGGAGCAGGCGAGCCTTCCCATCGACCCCTTGCTGCAACGCGACGCCCTTAGCAGCGAAGGCGACGGCCGCGCGGCAGTGCAGGCGCTGCTGGCCGCCGGGGTGCAGTTCGACGCGATCTTTGCCGCCAGCGACCTGATCGCGATCGGCGCGATGCGCGCGCTGGGTGAAATGGGCAAGAACGTGCCGCGCGATGTCGCGGTGATCGGCTTTGACGATATCCCCGCCGCCAGCCTGACCAGCCCGCCGCTGACGACGATCTCCCAAGACCTCAACAGTGCGGGCGAACTGCTGGTCGAAAGCCTGCTGGCCGGGATCGAGGAGCGTCCCAAACCCAGCAAGGTGATCCCCGCCAAGCTGGTCGTGCGCGGGAGTACCGGGGGCTAGCTCAGGTTACGTATTCGTATGCCTATTGCTCAGCTCGACCCTGCGTGCGACCCGTTCGGGCAAGGGATCGGGAGAGCAATCAGCATGGAAAAACCGCGCCAGTCTTGGGCAGGGCTTGCCAACATCAGCTTCGGGTTCTTCGGGATCCAGATCGGCTTCGCGCTGCAGAACGCCAATATGAGCCGGATCTTCCAGACGCTGGGGGCCAGCATGGACGATCTGCCGTGGCTATGGGCGGCGGCACCGCTGACCGGGTTGCTGGTCCAACCGATCATCGGCCACATGAGCGACCGAACTTGGCTGGGCCGGTTGGGGCGGCGGAGGCCCTATTTCCTGGCGGGCGCGGTGATGGCGGCGCTGTCGCTGTTCCTGATGCCTTACAGCGGCGCGCTGCTGATGGCGGCGCTGCTGCTGTGGACGCTCGATGCCAGCCTCAACGTCTCGATGGAGCCGTTCCGCGCTTTCGTCGGCGACATGCTGCGCAAGGACCAGCACACCGCCGGTTACGCCGTGCAGACCGCCTTTATCGGCGCAGGCGCGGTGGTCGGATCGTTGTTCCCCTACCTGCTCGAACATCTGGGCGTCGCCAACGAGGCGGCCGACGGGTCGATCCCCAATACGGTGCGCTATTCATTCTGGGCCGGCGGAGCGGCGCTGTTTGCCGCAGTGCTTTGGACGGTCGTCACCTCGCGCGAGTATTCGCCTGAGGAAATGGCCGCCTTTGGCGATGCCGAGGAAGCCTCCGCCGCGGCTTCGGCCAGTCTGGCTGATCGCGGCACCACCGCTTCGCTGCTGTGGATCGTCGCGGGCGGCGCGCTGGCATTGGCAACGCAGCAGTTCGGTTTTGAAAAGGAAGTCTATCTGCTCGCCGCCTTGCTGACGGGCTATGGCCTGCTGAGCCAGATCGCGATCCGGCTGGCCCGCGCGGGGCGTCCGCCCTCAATGCTGACCGGGATCGTCGGTGATTTCTCCGGCATGCCCGAGATCATGAAGCGGCTGGCCGTGGTCCAGTTTTTCAGCTGGTCTGCGCTGTTCATCATGTGGTTCAACACCACGCCGATCGTTGCCAAGGACTTCTTTGGCGCCACCGACACCCACGGCGCGGCGTTCCAGGAAGGTGGCAATTGGGTGGGCGTGCTGTTCGGGACCTACAACGGAGTTGCCGCGATTGCCGCGCTGACCTTGCTGCCGTGGCTGGCGGCACGGATCGGCAAGGTCCGCACCCACATGTTCGGCCTGACCGCAGGGGCGCTTGGCTATGCCAGCTTCTTCGTGATCAAGGACCCGACCTGGCTGCTGCTCAGCGAAGTGGGCGTCGGCATCGCCTGGGCCTCGATCCTCGCCATGCCTTACGCGATCCTCGCCAGCAGCCTGCCGCAGGCCAAGCTTGGCATTTACATGGGGCTGTTCAACGTCTTCGTGGTCTTGCCGCAGCTGTTGGTGGCAACGGTAATGGGCTCGATCATGAAAGCCTGGTTCCCGGGCGAGCCGATCTGGACGATGGCTTTTGCGGCGGGGA
>JAGXTB010000220.1 GCA_018334165.1 Sphingomonadales bacterium
AAGCCGGTATCGGCAGGGGCCAGCCGGAGCAGCTTGGCCTGGTCAATGTCGGTGGCAGTCCTGTTGGGGGCGAACTTGATCTGCAACCGCGGTTCCGCTGCCTTGGCCGCGGCATAGAAGCCGGCATCGAAACCTGATTTCCGATCAATCCGGCCGGCTTCAGAATCCTGCTGCAGACCGCCACCGGGCTGTTCAAGGTACAGGTATGAGCCAAACCCGCTTGCCAGAAGCGCGGCCAGCAATGTGGGCTTGAAGGTCAAGTACTGACCACCAGACACGCCCGAATATGTCAGCCACAAACTATGCACGGATCGCCCCCGGAAGCTCCGAGTCGCGATCTAAACACAATTGACGCCGATTCTCTACAACTCCCTTGCAGTCCAATTTTCAAGGAGTTGCTTGGGTGATCACTCAGCTGCTGCGATGCCAGCTGCGCCGCGAACGCCGCTTGTCTGGCCAAAGCATCAGGGGTTCGCCCGGGCGGCCTTTGCAACCATGCCTGCGGCTACCGCGCAAGGCTCAGATCGTAATACAAAGGTATTTCATTTCAACGTATTCGTCGATTCCATAGCGCGATCCCTCGCGCCCCAGGCCCGATTGCTTGACCCCGCCGAACGGCGCGACCTCGGTTGAGAGAATTCCCGAATTCACGCAAACCATGCCGCTTTCGATCGCCTCGGCGACCCGCCAGACCCGGCTGAGGTTCTGCGAATAGAAATAGCTCGCGAGGCCGAATTCGCTGTCGTTGGCCATGCGAATCGCCTCTTCCTCGGTCTCAAAGCGAATCACCGGCGCGAGCGGCCCGAAGGTTTCCTCGCTGGCAACGAGCATAGCCTGAGTGACGCCTGCCAGCACGGTCGGCTCGAAGAAGGTCCCGCCCAGCGCATGGCGCTTGCCGCCCGCCAGCAGGGTCGCGCCCTTGGCCAGCGCGTCGGCAACGTGCTCTTCGACTTTCGAGACAGCATTGGCATCAATCAGCGGGCCCTGTTCGGTTCCGGCGTCCATCCCGTTGCCGACCTTGAGCGCGGATGCCGCGGCCGCCAGCTTGCCCACGAACTCATCGTAAACCCCGCTCTGCACGTAGAGCCGGTTGGTGCAGACGCAGGTCTGGCCCGAATTGCGGTACTTCGATGCCATGGCCCCGGCTACCGCTGCATCGACATCGGCATCGTCGAACACGATGAACGGCGCGTTGCCGCCCAGTTCCAGGCTGAGCTTCTTGATCGTGTCCGCGCTCTGGCGCATCAGCAGGCGGCCGATCTCGGTCGATCCGGTGAAGCTGAGCTTGCGGACCTTGGGGTTCGAGGTCATCTCCCCGCCGATCGCGCTGGCGCTGCCGGTCACCACCGAGAGCAGTCCCTTGGGGATCCCGGCTTCTTCCGCCAGAACCGCCAGCGCCAGCGCAGAGAATGGCGTCTGCGCAGCCGGCTTGATCACCATCGGGCAGCCGGCGGCCAGCGCCGGGCCGGCCTTGCGAGTGATCATCGCGTTGGGGAAGTTCCAAGGGGTGATCGCCGCGGTCACGCCGATCGGCTGCTTGAGCACCACGATCCGCTTGTCAGCCATATGCCCGGGGATGACATCGCCGTAGAGCCGCTTGCCCTCTTCGGCGAACCATTCGATGAAGCTGGCACCATAGGCAATCTCGCCGCGCGCTTCGGCCAGGCTCTTGCCCTGCTCCATGGTCAGGATCCGCGCCAGCTCTTCCTGGTTCGCCGAGATCAGGTCGAACCATTTGCGCAGCACGCCCGCGCGATCCTTGGCGGTCCTGGCTTTCCACGCGGGCATCGCCGCCTCGGCCGCGTCGATCGCCCGGCGGGTTTCTGCCGCGCCGCATTTGGGGACGGTCCCCAAATGCTCGCCAGTGGCCGGATTGGTGACCGCGATGGTCTCGCCGCTATCGGCGTCCAGCCATTCGCCGCCGATGTAGCATTGCTGGCGCAGCAGCGGTGAAATGGGCATGCGGCCTCTCCCTTACAGCGCCTGAAGCAGCGGCAGCGCCTCGTCGAGCGCCTTGCGGATGATGCCGACCATTTCGTCGATCTCGGCGGTAGAGATCACCAGCGGCGGGCACATCACGATGGTGTCGCGGATCCCGCGGACCATCAGGCCGTTCGCGATGCAGCGATCGCGCACCACCGGACCGGCGTTGCCTTCGGCCCCAAGCCAGCGCTTGTTGGTGCCCTTCTCGGCCACGATCTCGACCGCGCCGAGCAGGCCAATCGAGCGCGCTTCACCCACCAACGGATGGTCGTTCAGCGCGGCGAGCGCTTTGGCCAGATACGGCCCGGTCTCGCTGCGGACCCTTTCGACCAGCCCTTCGCGCTCCATGATCTCGATATTGCGCAGCGCCACCGCGGCGCAGACCGGGTGGCCCGAATAGGTGTAGCCGTGGACGAAATCGCCGCCGGTCTTCATCACCTCGATGATCTCGCTCGAGACCGCGACCGCGCTGATCGGCAGATAGCCCGAGGACAGACCCTTGGCCATGGCGATGATATCGGGCTTTACCCCCATCGTCTCGTGGCCCCACATCTGGCCGGTGCGGCCGAACCCGGCGATCACTTCGTCGCAGATCATCAGGATGCCGTACTTGCGGCAGATCGCCTCGACCTGCGGCCAATAGTTCGCGGGAGGAATGACCACCCCGCCCGCACCTTGGACCGGCTCGCCGATGAAGGCCGCGACGTTCTCGGGCCCGACTTCGAGGATCCGATCCTCGATCGCCTGGGCGCAGGCGCTGCCAAATGCTTCCGGATCTTCGCCAAAGCCTTCGCCGAACCAATAGGGTTGGCGGACATGCTCGACCCCCGGGATCGGCAAGTCGCCGATCGGGTGCATCGCCTTCATGCCGCCCAGCGAAACCCCGGCCACGGTCGAACCGTGATAGGCGTTCCAGCGGCTGATGAAGACCTTGCGCTTCGGCTCGCCCTTCAGCTTCCAGTACTGGCGGACCAGGCGGAAAATCGTGTCGTTGGCTTCAGAGCCCGAGCTGTTGAAGAATACGTGCGGCAGCCGGTTCTGCGTCAAGCTGGCGATCTTGTGGGCCAGCAGCACCGTTGGCGGGTTCGCGGTCTTGAAGAAGGAGTTGTAGTAGGGCAGCTCGCGCATCTGCTCGGCGGCGACCTCGACCAGTTCCTCGCGGCCATAACCGACATTGACGCACCACAGGCCGGCCATGCCATCGAGAATGCGGTTGCCGTCGCCATCGTGGATATAGCAACCTTCGGCATGGGTGATGATGCGGCTGCCACCCAGGTTCTCGATCTCTTGCCAGTCGGCCTGCGCGGGCAAGTGGTGGGCAACGTCAAGGCGCTTGAGTTCGGCGATATCGTAATTGCGGGGCATGGTGTTCTCCCTTGGTATTGAGTCTGAAACTGGCGTGCGGGTGGGCACGCCGCTTCAGGGAGAGAAGCCGGTCCGGGCCAGGAAGCGATTGGTGCGGGTGACGCGGGTGTTCATACCTCGCCCCGCATAGCACGGCCGAGCAGGCGGAAGAAGGCCGCGCTGTCGGAATTGGCGCTGGCGTCCCATTCGGGATGCCACTGGACGGCGATCACTGGCGCGCCGTTGGGCCGGGCGGAATAGGCTTCGATCAGGCCATCGGGCGCGCGGGCTTCAACTTCCAGTCCGGGCGCCAGCTTGCCGACGCCCTGGTAGTGGACCGAATTGACCTCCAGCGCATCCTTGCCGAATGCCGCGGCCAGCATCCCGCCCTCGCTGAGGTGGACCGGGTGCAGATGATCGAACATCGCATCGAACGAGACGCCATCGGGGGCATGGTGGCGCAGCAGTTCGTCGCTGGCCGATGTGTCGCGCCGCAAGGTCCCGCCTAAGGCGACGTTGATTTCCTGAAAGCCCCGGCAGATCCCGAACACGGGTTTGCTGGCATCAATCATCCGCTCGACCATGCTGAGTGCGATGGCATCGCGGCCTGGATCGAACGGACCTTCCCCGCCCTCATCTTCATAGTGGTGCGCTTCAACGTTCGAGGGACTGCCCGTCAGCAAGATTGCATCAAGCCGGGGCGCGACTTCGTCCGCGCTCATCAGATCGGGCAACGACGGCACGATCAGCGCAGCGACATCGGCGTGGACCATCGCCGAGCGGATATAGCGCTCCATCACCGCTTGCGCGGGTTCCACGCCAACGGTGCGCTGGCAGGCGATCACGCCAAGGACGGGGCGGCTGGTCATAGTCTCAATGCTTCATCATCACGTGGCGCGTGGTCATATAGTGCTCCAGGCAATAGACCGACAGGTCCGAACCATAACCCGAACTTTTCACTCCGCCATGCGGCATTTCGGTGACGTTGACCGAATGGGTGTTGATCCAGGTCACCCCATATTCCAGCCGCGAGGCGAAGTGCGAGGCCTTGCCGACATCGCGGGTCCAGACCGAGCTGGCGAGGCCGTATTCGCAGTCGTTGGCCCAATCGAGCGCCTGTGCGTCCTCGTCGAAGCGGGTCACCGAAACGACCGGGCCGAACACTTCCTTTTGGACAATCTCGTCGCTGTGGCGCGCGCCCGCGATCAGCGTGGGGGCATAATAGAAGCCAGGGCCTTCAGGCACATATCCGCCGGTCACCACTTCGGCCGGCGTATCGGCCGCAGCGCGGGCGACGAACCCATCGACCCGGTCGCGCTGGCGGGCGGTGATCAGCGGACCCAGCGCGGTGCCGGCTGCCATCGGATCGCCGATCGTGATCGCTTCGACTGCGGCTTGCAACTCTGCCACCAGCCGGTCGTGAATGCTGGCATGGGCATAGACCCGGCAAGCGGCAGTGCAATCCTGCCCGGCGTTGTAGTATCCGCCCTCGGCAATCGCCTCGACCGCAGCGGCAATGTCGGCATCGGCCAGCACGATCACCGGGGCCTTGCCGCCGAGTTCAAAGTGCGTGCGCTTGATCGTCGGGGCCACCGCCTCCAGGATCTTGCGGCCCGTGGCGACATCGCCGGTCAGCGAGACCATCCGCACTTTGGGGTGCGCGACCAGCCGCGCGCCGACACTGGCCCCGCCGCCGGTGACCACATTGACCACGCCTTCGGGCAGGAACTCGGCGCAGACCTCGGCCAGCCGCAGTGCGCTGAGCGGGGTATGCTCGCTGGGCTTGAGCACCACCGCATTGCCGGCCGCGATGACCGGCGCGATCTTCCAGCTGGCCATCATCAGCGGGTAGTTCCACGGCGCAATGCCAACGCAGATCCCCAGCGGATCGCGCCGCAGCATCGAGGTGAAGCCGCTGCGATATTCTCCCGCCGGAACCCCCGGCACGGTTCGCGCGGCCCCGGCGAAGAAACGGAACACATCGACCGTATTGCCGACGTCAACGGCCCTGGCGGTGCCGATCGGCTTGCCGCAGTTGACTGTCTCAAGCGCAGCGAATTCATCGGCCAGCTCCTCGATCCGGTCCGCGATCTTGAGCATCCGCAGCGAGCGTTCCTTGGGCGACATCCGCGACCACACCGCGAATCCGGCCTCGGCCGCCGCCACCGCGCTATCGACCTGGCTGCGGCTGGCGCTGGGGATCAGGGCTATCTGCTCGCCCGTGGCAGGATTGAAGACCGGCTCGGGAGTTTCCTCGCCGTCAAGCGGACGTCCGGCGATGAACTGGCCGCGGGGTTCGTACATGGTGTGATCTGCCTCTCTGGTTGCCGGGCGAGCCTAGCCCCCGGCGCGGGCGGGGTGAAATACGAAATGGAAAGCGATAGCTATCGGAAAAGTCGATGCCTACCCACACCCGTTCGTCCCGAGCGCAGTCGAGGGACCGCGTCAAACGCAACCCCTCGACTGCGCTCGGGGCGAACGGACTTGGTTCTAGCTCAGCAGCACCACCGGGCTGTCGGCGCGCCAGTGCATCGAGACGCGGTCGTCCCAGGTGAAGTCTTCCTGGTCATGGCGTGACAGGTTGGGCCGCGAAACGCGGATCATCGCGCCCGAATCGAGCTTTATGTCATAAAGCGTGATGTCGCCCAGATAGCTCATCCCCTTGATCGTCCCGCGGGCCAGATTGTGCTCGTCCGGTGCGTCTTGTGCGGCGGCGCGGATCGCCTTGCCCTCGCCCGGCACGTGCAGGTAAATCTTTTCGGGCCGCAGCGCGACCCAGACATCGGCACCATGCGGGCCGGTCACCCCGTGATTGAGATAGACCTTGCCCAGCCCCGGGCAATCAATCGCTGCACGGTCCGGCTCATCCAGCGTCAGCTTGCCTTCGAACAGGTTCACCGAACCAACGAAATCGGCGACGAAGCGGTTGGCCGGGAATTCATAAAGGTCCGACGGGCTCGCCAGCTGGGCCACCTCGCCCTTGTTCATCACCGCGATCCGCCCGGCCATCGACAGCGCTTCGTCCTGATCGTGTGTCACGGTGACAAAGGTAATCCCGACCTGGTCCTGCAGGTCGCTAAGCTCGAACTGCATCTGCGCGCGCAGCTTGGCGTCAAGCGCCGAGAGCGGCTCGTCAAGCAGCAGCACCTTGGGCCGCATCACCAGGCTGCGCGCGAGTGCGACGCGCTGGCGCTGCCCGCCTGAAAGCTGGTCGGGCTTGCGGCTGCCCAGCCCGTCAAGCTTAACCAGCTCGAGCGCCTCGCGCACCCGCGCCAAGGCCTCATCACCGCGCACGCCGGCGATCTTCAGGCCATAGCCGACGTTCTGTTCCACGCTCATGTGCGGGAACACGGCATAGCTCTGGAACACCATGTTGACCGGCCGCTTGTTGGGCGGCACCGCGGCCATGTCCTGCCCGTCAATCAGGATCGTGCCCGAGGTCGGAATCTCGAACCCGGCGATCATCCTGAGCAGCGTGGTCTTGCCGCAGCCCGATGGCCCCAGCAGCACGAAGAATTCGCCCGCCATGATATCGAGGCTGACATCGTCAACCGCCGCCACCGGCGAGCCGGGGTAGCGCTTGGTGATGTTGCGAATCTGGATAATCGGTTCGGCCATTCAGAGGCTATCCTGGCAGAGAGGAAGCGCCGTGACGGAGCCGAATTTGGCCCAGCGCAAGGCGCGAGGAGGGAGCAATGCGGGTCCATTGTGACTGACGAGCAACGAAGCGCTGGGCCAAATTCGGCCCGCCCCGAAGGGGTCGTACTTGGAGACTTGCTGGAGGGCATCGTGACGCTTGCACGGGGCCACCGGCCCGCACTGCGCGCCACTCCTACCCAGCAAGTCTCCAAGTACGATCACGACGTTTCCTCCCTGCCAGGATAGCCTCTAATGGGTTTCCGCGATGCCTTTGACGCCTTGCAGCTTGAGCGCCACGGCGGTGAGAACGATGGTGAGGATGATCAGGATGGTCGAAGCCGCGTTGACCTCGGGCGTGACCGAGAAGCGCACCATCGAATAGACCTTGACCGGGAAAGTGATCGTATCAGGTCCGCTGGTGAAGAAGGTGATCACGAAATCGTCGAGGCTGAGCGTGAAGGAGAGCAGCGCCCCGGCGATCAGCCCCGGTCTCATGTGCGGCAGCAGGATGTCGCGGAAGGTTTGCCATTCGCTGGCACCCAGGTCCTTGGCAGCCTCTTCCTGTTCGCGGTTGAAACTGGCCATGCGCGATCGCACCACCATGGCGACGAAGGGGAAGCAGAAAGTGATATGCGCAATGGTGATCGCCGAAAGGTTGAGCGGCCAGGGCAGGCCGGTCGGCCAGTCCATCCGCGCGAAGAAGATCAGCATGGCCACGCCCAGGCAAATCTCAGGCACGATGATTGGCAAGGACATGACCCCTTCGACCGCGCTCTTCATCGGAAAGCGGAACCGCCACAGCATGACCCCGGCGAGCGCACCCAGGATCACGCTGAACACGGTGGCCAGCAAGGCGATGGTCAGCGAATTGACCATCGCCTCGACCAGCGATTCGTTGGCGAAGGCCTTTTCGTAGTACTTGAACGTGAAGCCCTTCCACACGACGTTGCGCTTGGAATCGTTGAAGCTGAACACCATCAGCAGGATCAGCGGGGCGTAAAGGAACAGCAGCGTCGCCCCAAGCCAACTGCGCATCCACAGCTTGCGAGTGTACTCCAGCGGAGCGATCGGCTGGCGGTTGAACAACGCCATCAGTGCGCCCCCACCTTGGCGCGGCTGCCGCGCAGCGATTGCAAGGCAACCAGCGCGAACATCGCATAGATCAGCAGGAACGACAGCGCCGCACCAAACGGCCAGTCATTGGCACGCTTGAACTGGCGCTCGATCACGTTGGCGATCATCTGGCTGTCGGTGCCGCCCATCAGGTCCGGGGTCAGGTAGGCCCCCAGCGCGGGGATCAGCGTGATCATTACCCCGGCGGCGATGCCAGAGCCGGCCAAGGGGACAACGATCTTCATCAGGGTGCGAAAATGTCCGGCCCCCAGATCGAGGCTCGCCTCGATCAACGACTTGTCGAGCCGGTCGAGCGCCGAATAGAGCGGCAGGACCATGAAAGGCAGGTGGACATAGACCAGCCCCAGCACAACCGCGAAATTGTTGTAGAGGAGCTGCACCGGGGTCCAGGCCTCAAGCGGTTGCAGCCCGACCAGCGTGCGCAGCCAGCTCGCCCCGTCCCACATCGCGCCCAGGCCCTTGTTGGCATAGCCATTCTGGCCCATCAGCATCATCAGCGCATAGGTGCGGATCAGGAGGTTGGTCCAGAACGGCAGCATGATCGCCAGCAGCAGCCACGGCCGCCATTTCTCTGTGGCGAAAGTGATCGCCATCGCCACCGGAAAGCCCACGATCAGGCAGATGAAAGTGACCAGCGCAGCGACCGCCAGGCTCTTGAGGAAGATCGAGAGATAGAGCCATTCGGTCGCGCGCTTGTAGTTATCCAGCGTGCCGGTGATCTCGATCGCGGCCGGACCGACGTTCTGGCCAAAGCTGTAAAGCCAGACAATGCCCATCGGGACCAGGAAGAACAGCACCAGCCAGAAGATTGGCGCGCTGACAATCGCCGCGAACGGACGTTTGTGCTGGCGCCAATCTTGCAGCGGTCCGGCCATCGATCAGGCTGCCCGGACGCGGGTGAAGGCCTCCTCGTACTTCGGCTGAAGCTCGGGATTGAACTTCGCGTACTCGCACTTGGCGAGCACCTCGGCCGCCGGAAACACCGCCTGATTGTTCTTGTAACTATCGGGCATCAGCGCCTTGGCCGCGGCATTGGGGGTGGGATAGAGGATCGTTTCGGTAATCTTCTTGCCCACTTCGGCGTCGAGCAGATAGTTGATGAAGGCATGGGCATTCTTGGGATGCGGCGCGCCCTTGGGAATGCACAGATTGTCCGAATTGAGCTGACTGCCTTCCTTGGGGATGACGAAACCGATATCCGGGTCTTCGGACATGATCTGGGCAATGTCGCCATTGTATTCCAGCACCAGATCGACTTCGCCCTTGAGCAGCAGGTCCTGGCCATTGTCCTCGTGGAAGGCCTTGATGTTGGGCTTTTGCTTGATCATCATCGCTTCGATCGCCTTGATGTCCTCAGGCGTGAGGCTGTTGACCGATTTGCCAAGGTATTTGCCATAGAGCCGGAACATGTCGCCCGCCTCTGACAGCACCGCGATCCGGCCCTTGTACTCGTCGCTGTCGAACAGCACCTTCCAGCTATCGGGCGGCGAGCTGACTTTCGACTTGCGATAGCCAATCCCCAGCGCCAGCCAGGTATAGGGCATCGAGTACTTGCGCTTGGGATCGTAGGGCACGTCCTGATATTCGGGCGCGGCATTCTTGAAATTGGGGATCAGCGAATGATCGAGCGGAACGATCATGTCCGCCGCAGCCATCCGCTCGACAAAATCGTTGGAAGGCACGATCAGGTCATAACCGGGGTTGCCGGCCCGCAGCTTGGCGAACAGTTCGTCATTGCTGGCGAACAGCGTCATGTTGACGTCGACCCCGCTGGCGCCCTTGAAATCGGCCAGGGTGGTTTCGCCGATGTAGGTATCCCAGTTGTAGAAGTTGAGCTTGGGCTCTTCGCCGGTACCGCCGATCTTGCCGTCCTTGGCCCCGCTTTCAGGCTTCGAACAGCCCGCCAGGCCGCCAAAACTGATCCCGATCGCCGCCACGCCCAGACCCTGCAACAGCGAGCGTCGGCCCAGCTTGTTTCCACCAAAAGTAGTGTTGCTCATCTCAGCAATCCCTTCGCCCGTTGTTGTCCCTTGCCGATGCTAGCCGGGTTTGCGGCGGCTGCAAGCGGATCGGTGCAACAAATACCGCTATCGCATCGCATGCCAGTCGATTATGCGAACCGAGAGGTATCGACAAAACCGATGAACATCACTTTTCGCCAGATCCGCTACTTCATCGCCGTGGCCGAGGCGCGCTCGGTTTCGGGCGGGTCGAGCGCGGTTGGAATCTCGCAAAGCGCGGTGACCGATGCGATCCGCACGCTGGAACTGGAAACCGGGGTCACGCTGTTCCACCGCCATGCCAAGGGGGTGACGCTGACCCGCGAGGGGCACCAGTTCCTGCGCCACGCGCGTTCGATCATCGGGGCCATATCCGACATGGCCGGCGGGGTCGGCCGCGAGGAGGACCAGACCGAGGGCCGGGTGCGGATCGGGGTGACCCCGGTGGTGACCGGCTATTTCCTGTCCGACCTGCTCTCGCGCTTTCGCAAGCTGTTCCCCAAGATCGAAATCCAGCTGGTCGAAGACAAGCGCAGCTATATCGAACACTTGCTGGTCAATGGCGAACTCGACCTGGCACTGCTGATGGTTTCCAACCTCGAAGAGCGTAGCGCGATCGACCACGAGGTGCTGCTGCGCAGCGAATGCCGCGCCTGGCTCGCCCCCAGCCACCCGCTGTCCGACGTCGATGGCCTCGCGCTGGCAGACCTCGAGAACGAGCCGGTGGTCGCGCTCCAGCTCGACGAGCTCGAAGGGCTGATCGACGGAATCTGGGGCAAGTTCGACCACCCCCCGCGGGTCGCCTGGCGGACCAGTTCGATGGAAGGCGTGCGCTCGCTGGTCGGTACCGGGGCAGGCATCACCCTGCTCCCCGACCTGGTCTATCGCCCCTGGAGCCTCGACGGCGACCGCATCATCGCCAAGCGCACTCGCGAGTCACTGCCGACGGTGGACATCGGCATCGCCTGGCGGCGGCTGACCCGGCACTCAGAAGCAGCGAGTTTGTTTATGGAGACGGTCCATCAGCTCAGGAAGTGATCACGCGTTCCTGAGGTACCACGCGTAATCCAGCTCGGTCACCTCAGCCATGAAGCGGGCCATCTCCACACCCTTCACCGTGGAATAGTGCTTCACGAAGCGCTCGCCCAGGTACTGCTTCATCAGTTCCGAAGTCTCGAAGGCCTCGATCGCGGCGGCCCAGTGGTTGGGCAGGCGGATGTCGGCGCCTTCGGCTTCATAGCCGTTGCCGACCACCGCCGGGCCGGGATCGATCTGGTGCTTGATCCCGTGGAGCTGCGCGGCGAGCACGGCCGCCATCGCCAGGTAAGGGTTGGCATCGGCCCCGCAGATGCGGTGTTCGACGTGGCGCGAGTTGGGCGAACCGGCCGGAATGCGCAGTGAGACCGTGCGGTTGTTCACGCCCCAGGTTGCCGCGACCGGCGCATAGCTGTTGGCCTTGAAACGGCGGAACGAATTGGCGTTGGGGGCAAAGATCGCCATCGATTCGGCCAACATCGACTTCATGCCGCCGATCGCGTGGCGCAGCAGCGGGGTGCCTGCGGGATCCTCGCTGGCGAAGGCATTCTTGCCATGCTTGTCGTTCATAGAGATGTGCAAGTGCATGCCGCTGCCGGCAGTTTCGGCGAAGGGCTTGGCCATGAAGGTGGCTTCGAGCCCGTGGGCCACGGCCACGCCCTTGACCAGCCGCTTGTACATGATCGCGTCATCGGTGGCGCGCAGTGCGTCGGCCTTGTGGCGCAGGGTAAACTCGAACTGGCCGGGGGCATATTCGGAGATTCCGCTTTCCAGCGGCAGGTCCTGCTCGTCGCAAGTGGTGTAGAGATCGTCGAAGAACGGCTGGAGGTCTTCCATTTCGCGCAGGCCGTAAACCTGGATGTCGCTGGAACGATGCCCGGTGACCATCCCGCGCGCCGGGACCGGCTTGCCGTCTTCCAGATCACAGAGATAGAACTCCAGCTCGACCGCGACCACCGGGGTCAGGCCTGCTTCGGCGAGGCCATCGATCACCTTGCCCAGCACATGGCGCGGGTCGAGATCGTTGGGGGTGCCGTCGAGCTCATAGAAACTGGTCAGGAACTGGGCATAGTTCTCACCCAGCCACGGTGCGCGGACCAGGGTGCCGGGGACCGGGTAGACATAGCGATCAGCATCGCCGTCTTCCCAGACCAGCCCCGTCTCCTCGCAGTCGCGCCCGGTGATATCGACCACCAGCACCGACCCGGGCAGGAACCGCCCGCTTTCATAGACCGCTTTCACCTCATGCTGGCGCAGCCGCTTGCCGCGCGGCACCCCGCACATGTTGGTGAAGATGATATCGATCGCGTCGATCCCGGGGTTGGCCGCGAAGAAGTCCTCGGCTTCCTGGGCAAGCGCGCGTTGGTTCGAGCTGATAGCAGTCATGGCAGTCATCCGATCAGAGTCTTGAGGCAGTCGTCGAGCACTTCGGCCAGGCGGTCAACCTGGCTTGTGGTGGTGGCGGGACTGACCAGGGTCATATTGTGGAACGGCGCGATCAGCACGCCGCGGTTGATGAGGAACAGGTGAAGCGCGTGTTCGAGCGGCCCGTGCATCTTGGCGCGCGCCTCGGTGCCATTGCGGGCCGGCACCGGATCGCAAATGAATTCGCCGCGCGAACCGACGTGGGTGACATGCCAGTTGAGCCCACGTCCTTCGATCACATCCTTGGTCTTGGCCGCGAGTTCTTCGGCCAGTGGCAGCATGTGGGCATAGGCTGCGGGGGTCATCACCTCGGTCAGGCAAGCGCGCATCGCGGCGAGCGCGAGGGCATTGGCCGAAAGCGTAGTGCCGATCCCGGAGTGGCCTTTCTCACCCTCGTCGCGCAGGCGCTCCATCCGCGCTGCCACTTCGGCGGCAAAGCCATAGACCGCGCAAGGCACCCCGCCAGCGACCGGCTTGCCCAAGACGAACAGGTCGGGCAGCGGGCCGTAAGTGGCAGTGTGGCCGCCATAGCCGGTCGAGATTGTGTGGGTCTCATCCCAGACCAGCAAGGTGCCCTGGCGGGTGCAGGCCTCGCGCAGCGCCTCCAGGTAACCGGGCTGCGGCAAGACCATGCCGACATTGGTCATCGCCGGTTCGGCCAGCACGCAGGCGACATCGCCCTTGGCCAGCGCCGCTTCCAACGCTGCAAGGTCGTTGAATTCGATCACCACCGTGTGCGCCCGCACGTCATAGACCTGGCCGACCAGGCTCTTCCTGAGTTCAGGCACCCCATCGCGCAAATCAACGAACACGTCATCAACCGCGCCGTGATAGCAGCCGTTGAAGACCAGCACCTTGTCGCGGCCGGTGATCCCCCGGCACCAGCGGATCACCGCGCGGTTGGCTTCACTGGCGCTCGAAGTAACCTGCCAGAACGGAAGCTTGAACCGTTCGGCCAGTTCATCCGCCACCACCACCGCGTCTTCGGTGGGCAGCATATAGGTCAACCCCCGGCTCGCCTGCCGGGCGATTGCCGCGGCGACCGGGGCGGGCGAATGGCCGAACATCGATCCGGTATCGCCCAGGCACAGGTCGTCATAGCGGTGGCCATCGACATCCCACAGCTCGGCCCCTTCGGCGCGGTCAGCGAAGAACGGGAACGGGGTGCCCCAATCGAGCATCCAGTGGAACGGCACGCCCCGGTGCCAATGCCGCGCGGCGGCCTGGCCCAAGGCAGCCGACTTGGGATTGGCCGCGACGAAGCGTTCGCGTTCGGTGGCGATCATCGCGGCAATGGCGCTATCCGAAATCACAGCCGGTCCCTCATCGCATAATAGAGCATGCCCGCCACGTAGAGTGGATGGCGCAGCCATGGCCCGCCGGGGAATGGACGGCGCGGCAGGCTGGCGAACAGGTCAAACCGTTCGGCAGCCCCTCGCATCGCCTGAGCGATCAGATCTCCGGCGAGCGTGGTCAGCAGCACCCCGTGGCCCGACCAGCCGTGGGCAAAGAAGCTGTTCCCGATCCGCCCGAACTGCGGCAGCCGGTTGAGCGTGACGCCGACCAGCCCGCCCCAGGCGTGGTCGATCGCCACGCCCTTCAGCTGCGGAAAAACCTGCTCCAGATAGGGCCGGACAAAGCCCGCGACATCGCCGGGCGGACGCGGGCTATATTTCTCGCCCCCGCCGAAAATCAGGCGATGGTCGGCGCTCAGCCGGTAATAGTTGAGCACGAACTTGCTGTCCGAAACCGCCGCGCCCGATGGGATCAGCGCCTTGGCCGTCGCCTCGCCCAAAGGCGAGGTCGCGACATTGTAGTTGGCAACCGGCATAGTCATCGCCGCCAGATCGGGCACCAGCTCGCCCATGAAGGCATCGCAGGCCAGCACCGCGTGGCGGGCCGTGACGCGGCCTTGTGCGGTATCGACCCGCACCGGTGTGCCGTGATCGACAGAAATCGCCGAACTGCCCTCGAAGATCTGCACGCCTGCCGCTTCCGCCGCCTGGGCCAGGCCCAGCGCGTAGTTGAGCGGATGCAAGTGCCCGCCGTTCATGTCGATCAGCCCGCCGTGGTAGAACGGGCTGGCAACGAAATCGCCGACATCCCCCGCGCTGACGATCGAGGCGCCCTGATAGTCCAGCAAGTCCTGGAGCAGCGCCAGCTCGCGGCGCATGGCATCGAGGTGTCCGGGCTTGGCGGCGGCGTGGAAATGGCCCTGGCGCAAATCGCAGGCGATATTGTGCCGCTCGATCCGCTTCCGGACCAGATGCCCGGCTGAATTGGCCAGGCTGATCAGCCGCGCGGCGCGGTCGCGTCCGAAGCTCTTGACCAGATCCTCCGCGCCCCAGCGCATCCCCGGGATCATCTGCCCGCCATTGCGCCCCGATGCCCCCCAGCCGACACGGTGAGCCTCAAGCAAGGCCACCGAAAAGCCCGCCTCGGCCGCATGGAGCGCCGCCGAAAGGCCTGTAAAGCCGCCGCCCACGACCACCACATCGACCGACAGGTCGCCGCTGAGTGCGGCGCGTTCGGGGGATGGATTGGCACTGGCCGCATAATAGGACGGCGCGTGGGGTTCCACGACTACACCTTCAGCAACAGGTGTTCGCGCTCCCACGAGGAGATCACCGACTGGTAGGCGTAAAGCTCGGCATCCTTCATCGCCCAGAAAATCTCGAAGAACTGCTCGCCCAGCAGATTCTTTACCGGCTTGCACTGGTAGAACCGGTCCAGCGAGGCTTCGAGCGTGCGCGGCAGGGTGCGCGCGCGGTTATAGGCGTTGCCTTCCAGCATCTTGGGCGGGATCATCCGCTCAACCATGCCGATGTAACCGCAGATCAGCGAAGCCGCGATCGCGAGATAGGGGTTCGAGTCTGCCCCGGCCAGCCGGTTCTCGACCCGGCGGTCCTTGGCTTCGGACACCGGCACCCGGAACCCGCAACTCCGATTATCGGCGCCCCAGTGGACGTTGATCGGCGCAGCGGTATCCGGGCGCATCCGGCGGAACGAGTTCACGTTCGGGGCGACCAGCGGCAGGATCTGCGGCATCAACCGCACCAGCCCGGCGATATGGCTGCGGAACAGCGCGGTTTCCTTGCCGTTCTGGGCCGAAAAGACATTGCGCCCGGTCTCGACACTCAGCACCGATTGGTGGATATGCATCGCGCTGCCGGGCTGGTCGGCCATCGGCTTGGCCATGAAAGTCGCATAGACCCCGTGCTCCAGCGCGACCTGGCGGACGATCCGCTTGAACAGCAGCACCTGGTCGGCCAGGGCCAAGGGATCACCGTGGATGAAGTTCACTTCCAGCTGGGCGGCCCCGGCCTCATGGATCATCGTATCGATGTTGAGCTCGGCCTTCTCGCACCAGTCGTAGATTTGCTCGATGATGTCTTCGTATTCGCTCAGCGCTTCCAGCCCGAAGGCCTCGCTGGCAGTCTCGGCCCGGCCCGAGCGGCCCGGCGGGGGGGTGAGCGGGAAATCGGCGTCAAGGTTCTTGGAGACGAGGTAGAATTCGGCCTCGGGCGCGATCACCGGCTGCCAGCCCTTGGCTTCATAGAGCGCCAGGACTTTCTTGAGGATCTCGCGCGGGGCGATGTCGACCGCTTTGCCGCCGGCCTTGTAGGCATCGCAGATCACATAGGCCGTCGGGGTCTTGTAACCCGGCGCCTCGCGCAGCGTCGAGGCATCGGGCACCAGGAACACGTCTGGATCGAAATCGGGCACAATGTGCTCGACATCTTCGGGGTAGCCGCCGGTGACGGTCACAATGAACACGCTGCCGGGAATGCGCAGGGTCTTGTCGGCCAGCGATTTGACGAACTTTGTGGCGGGCAAGACCTTGCCGCGCTGAATCCCGTTCATGTCCGGGACAATGCACTCCACCTCGGCAATGCCGCGTTCCTTGATCCAGCTGGCAATATCGGTGGTCATGAAATGTCTCGAGTCAAAGTGGTGTGCCGGGGCGGAAAGCCCGCCCCGGCTAGCCCTGACTTATCAGAAGCCCCACTTGAGCGATACGACGCCGGTCGGCCCGCCAAGGCCGGTCACGTCACGGGCGGTATCGACATAGTCGGCCGAAAGCGTCGCGCCGTTGCCCAGATCGACGCTGGCACCGATCAGCCAGTCCTTCTTGTGATCGCCAAAGGCACCGTTTTCGTAACCGAACGTGCCGTGAACCGAGAATGGCCCCTGACCCAGCGGCATGTCTCCCGAGATGTAAACATAGGTGTTGTCAGTGCTGCCGATATTGCCCTGCTTAGGCGCATAGGCGGCACCAACGCGGACTTCACCCGGGCCGACGCTAGTGCCGACCGAACCGAAAAATTCGATGTAGTTGAGGTTGCTGTTGCTGACGTAGGAATAGTAGGTCGCCCCAGCGTTGATGTTCGCGCGGCCGATGTCCTTGCTGTAGCCAGCGGTCCAATCGACCTCCAGGTGGTCGGCCTGGCCATCGGCCAGCGCTACGTTTGAAGCCCAGGCCGAAGCGTAGAGCCCGCTTTCGTGCTCGACGGTCAGCGAAGCGGTGAGTTCCGGGTTTTGGTTCGACAGCGACAGGCCGCGGAAGCGGTAGTCGGTCAGCAGGCCGATTTCGCCCGAGATGTCGATCGGCCCCGACGCTTCTTCGGCTTCTTTTTCCTGGGCATGGGCAAAGGACGGGAATGCGGCCATCGGCAGAGCGATGGCGGCAGCGGCCAGCAGAGTCTTGAGCTTCATAGGTGATCCCTCATTATCGTTGTTCGGTTGGAGGAGGACCGCCTTTGCGCTGGACCTGCGGACCAGCCCGTAAAGACTGGCGCGACCCCGCGATGCCCCGACAAAACCCCTTCCAGACCACCACCTTGACCGCTTCTGCGCAAAAAAGCCAATTGGATTTGTTCGAGCTATGGCTATCGACTTTTCCGATAGGTTTATTCCTTGCGATCCGAATGGCATCCCCGGTAGGTGGTGCCTATCACGCGGGTGCCGTGCCGCGATGGGAGCAAACATGACCGAGCCTAACGATCTGTCCGCCTTCTGGATGCCGTTCACCGACAACCGCGGCTTCAAGGCCAACCCGCGCATGTTCGTGGCGGCAGAGGGGATGCATTACACCGCTTCGGCCGGGAACAAGGTGCTCGATGCGACCGGCGGGCTGTGGTGCGTCAACGCCGGTCACGGTCGCACCCGGATTGTCGAAGCGATCCGCCAGGCCGCGGGCACGCTCGATTTCGCACCGACGTTTCAACTGGCGCACCCGCTGGCGTTCGAGGCTGCCTCGCGCCTGGCGCTGCTGATGCCCGAGCCGCTCGACCGGATTTTCTTCACCAATTCGGGATCGGAAAGCGTCGATACCGCGCTCAAGATCGCGCTGGCCTATCAACGCGCGCGCGGCCAGGGCACCCGCACCCGCCTGATCGGGCGCGAGCGCGGCTATCACGGGGTCGGCTTCGGCGGAATCTCGGTGGGCGGGATCCTGGGCAACCGGCGCCAGTTCGGCACCCTGCTGACCGGCGTCGATCACATGCGCCACACGCACGACCTGGCGCGCAATGCCTTCAGCCGCGGGTTGCCGCAGCACGGCGCCGAACTGGCCGACGATCTGGAGCGGATCGTCGCGCTGCACGGGGCCGATACCATCGCGGCGGTGATCGTGGAGCCGGTGGCGGGTTCGACCGGCGTGCTGGTCCCGCCGCAGGGCTACCTCCAGCGGCTGCGCGCGATTTGCGATGCGCACGATATCCTGCTGATCTTCGACGAAGTGATCACCGCCTTTGGCCGGGTCGGCACTGCCACTGCCAGCGAACGCTTTGGCGTGACGCCCGATATCATCACCATGGCCAAGGGGCTGACCAATGCGGCGGTGCCGATGGGCGCAGTGGCGGTGCGGCGCGAGGTCCACGATACTGTGGTGGGCAGCGCCGGTCCGGGGATCGAGCTGTTCCACGGCTATACTTATTCGGGCCACCCGCTGGCGGCCGCCGCCGCAATTGCCACAATGGATGTCTATGCCGAGGAAGGGCTGTTCCAGAAGGCGATCGAGCTGGAAAGCTATTGGGAAGACGCGGTCCATTCGATGAAGGGCGCGCGCCATGTAATCGACTGCCGCAATGTTGGCCTGATCGGCGGGATCGAACTGGAACCACGGCCCGGTTCGCCGACCAAGCGGGCGATGGAAGTGTTCCACCGTTGCTTCGATACCGGCCTGCTGATCCGCGTGACCGGCGATATCATCGCGCTGTCACCGCCGCTGATCCTGGACAAGAGCCACATCGACGCAATCTTCGGCAAGCTGACCGAAGTGCTGGCGACGATTGACTGAACAGCCTGCCGGGCTGGTTGATCGTTAGATCAGCCAGCCCTGGTGCGGCAGGTCGGTGCCCCAGCGCTGCAACCCGCTGTCGGGATAGTCTTCGAGCGCGTAGAGGCCGCCGAAAGTGCCTTCTTCGACGGCGGTTCCCTTCAGCGCGTCTGCCATCGTCGGCACGTCCTTGGTCCCGGATGCCCCCAGGCCATCCATCACCGGCGTCACCTTGGGCGGGTCCATAACCGGCGCTGCTTTGGGTGCTTCGGCTGTGGCTGCAAGGATGAAATCGCTGGCGGTCAGCTGGCTCATCGTGATGTTGTTCAGGATGATAACATCGCCGTTGGCCATCTGGATCGCGCCGTTGGCACCGCCCTGATAGTAGCGCGCCTGGACCTGTGCGAAAGTCATCCCGTAGGCTGACAGGTCGATCTTGTCCTGGCCCCTGACAAAGTCACCGATGGTGTCGGTTCCGGTGCCAGACTGGAACACGAACACATCGTTGCCGCCTTCGCCAAACAGCACGTCGTTGCCCTGCATTCCGTTCAGCGTGTCGCCGCCAGCGCCGCCAAGCAACCAGTTGGCCGAGGCTGAACCGGTCAGGATGTTGGCCAGTTCGTTGCCGACCCCGTAAGGCGTCGAACCCTGCAAGGTCAGGTTTTCGATATTGGCGTAGAGGTAGTATCCATCGCCAACAATATTGGCGAAAACGGTTTCAGTGCCCTCGCCGGCCTGTTCGAACACCAGGTCAGAGCGATTATCGACATAGAAGGTGTCGTTGCCGATGTTGCCATAGAGCCGGTCGGCCTCGCCGCTGCCGTCTTCGCCGTGCAGCACATCGTCACCATCGCCGCCGACCAGCAGATCGGCCCCGGCCCCGCCCCAGAAGGTGTCGTTGCCAGCCTCGCCATACAGCTCGTCGTTGCCGATGCCGCCGGTCAGGGTATCCGCGCCGAGCCCGGCAACGACATAGTCGTCACCGCCATCGCCAAACAGCTGATCGTCGCCTTCCAGTCCGAAGATTCTGTCCGCCCCGTCACCGCCATCGATCCGGTTGCCGACCGAATTGCCGATCATGAAATCGGCGCCGCTGCCGCCGCGCGAGTTTTCGATAATCGTGCCGCGTGCGATCGCCAGGTTGCCCAGGGCACCGCCGATGTTGGAAAAGCTCTCTTGCGTAAGGTTGATCAGCTGGTTCGACGAGAACCCCGAATAGTCGAGCGTGTCGGTGCCGCCATTGTCAACGATCGTCACTGCAACCGAGCTCTGCCCGACCGCCGCGGTGAAGATATCGCGGCCGGAATTGTTGTTGAAGCCATAGGTCGTATCGCCCGTGCGGGTCGCCGTGGACCCGCCGCCGTACAGGTTCCGAACCGCGATGATATCCGCGACCATCGGGGTTTCGGCGAAGGCCCGGCTATAACCCAGACCGGCGAAATAGGTGTTCTCGCGCTGGTCGAAGTACGACATGATCGTCGTCGCCCAGGCATCGTTGAGATAGGACGCGTCCTGGGTGTAATCGGCGCTGTTGTTATAGGGTCCGGCGTGGCCCAGCCCCAGCGCGTGGCCGATTTCATGGACATAGGTCTGGAACGAATAGGACCGGATCGTCGTGCCCGAAGTTGCCAGCCAGTCGGTTGAGACATTGACCTGCGACGAGGTGATGAACGCGCCTGAGCGGGTGCTGGTGGAAAATGCCCCGGCCTCGCTGTCATCGAAGGTGATCTGTCCGCCCGTGGCCACTTCGTTGAAGGCAATCCCCAGCACGTCGGTCCACAGATTGAGCGCTTCGCGGGCGAGAAACTGTCCTTCGGCAGTCAGCGCAGTCAGGTTGACGGCAATTGTCCCGCCCGGCTGGACATCGAAATTGCGCGAGGTGCCGCCCCAATAGGTGTTGGTCAGCTGGGTTGCGATCTGGTCGTAGGTGAACAGCGCAAGCGGCGGCGCCACGTCGGCGGTGACCCGGTAGGCTCCGCTTTCACTGTCGGCCCAGCCGCCCAGATCGATGTAATAGGTGCCCGTCGTGGTGGCGGTGAAGCGAATCCGCGAATAGGTGCCGGCGCTGTCATCGTTGTAGGCCAGCAGATTGCCGCTGGCATCGCGCAGGAACAGCGCGGTGTCCGGATCGGCCGCACCGCCGGTTGCCGACGTGGTGATAAGATAGGTCTGCCCGGCGGTCAGCGTGACCGCATACCAGTCATGATCGCCGGTCGCATCGAGCGTGCCATTGACCGAAGAGCCGAGCGTGATCGTTCCGGTAGTCGCGGTCGAAGCGGCGATCGAGTCGGCGGTCGGGCGGCTGACCGAGAGATAGAAGCTGCCGGTATTGGTCTGGTAGCCCGAAACGTCGAGGAAGAACGTCCCCGAACTGGTGGCCGTCCAGGTGATCTCCGAACGCAGCAGGTTGTTGGCGGCATTGGCATCGTCGTTCTGGAGGATCAGAGCGCCGGTTGAATCGCGCAGGGTCAGGATCGAATCCCTCAGCCCTTGCGAGAAAATGGTCGTGAAGGTGTAGGTCTGCCCGGCAACGACGGTGACCTGGTACCAGTCGCTATCGCCCGAGGTATCGATCGCGCCGCTGACATATCCGCCAACCGCTACTGTCGCGGTCGAGGTGATGCCGCCCGGCACGGTGTCTTCCGCGCCGGTATTGCCGCCCGGCAGGCTGACCGGATCGCCCGTGCCCTCAAGCTTGAGGCAGGATCCGCAGGCCAGGCAGCAGCCCGGATCGTGATCCGCAGGCTTGGCGGCATCCACCGTAACCGCGCTTTGCCCGGCATTTCGTCCGCCGCCAAAAGGCATGGCATCGACGTCCCAGAGCCAACCGGAAGCCAGTTCATTCGCAGACCCGAACAATCGCATTCCCTAGTTCCTCCCGGTCACCCTGCGGTGCGAAGTACTTCGGCCACATCTTTGGCCAGCAAGTCAATTTCGCGCAATTCCAGCTTCTTGTCCATCACGTCGACTGCAATTGCCGGATGTTTTCTTACCGCCCTGCCAAGACGCGAGGTAAACGCGGCTTCCACGCTTGCCGGTGCGTCCAGCCGGACTTGAATGGTGATCCAGCGCCCCTTGCCAGGCAGGGGCGCGGCCGACACAGGAATCAGGCGCACTTTCAGCGCAGGCTCGATCGCGCGGACAAAGCGGGCGCAGATCGCCGCGCGGGTCAAGGCTGGCGATCCCTTGGCCTTGCCGGTCAAGGCGCAGTGGAATTCCACTGCCGGCCGGAGTGGCGCATTTGCAGCGTCGACTGGCTCAGGCATGACCAATGCCGCTCCTCCCAAGGATAGCGCTGCCAGCACCGAAATCAGCCCTGCGCGAACTAGCATGAAACACCCCTGGCAGGCCTGATGATCCCGTCAAGCCAGAGCTAGACGCAGCGGTATTGCCATAAGGTGAATGATGCGCTGCGGCGCTTTTCAGCGCGCAAAGGTCGTGTTGGTAATGTCGAGTGCTTCCGCGCAGGCGCTGCAACCCGGGCGCAGCGCCAGGGTGTGATTGCAGGACTGGTGAGTCAGCAGCAATGGCGGTCCCTTGGCGTCGGCGTACCAGCGATCACCCCAGTGCAGCAGCGCCAGGAGTACCGGATAGAGATCGCGGCCTTTCTCAGTCAGGCGATACTCAAACCGGCTGGCATGCGCCGAATAGGGCATGGCGCGGATGATCCCCTGGGTCAGCAGCCGCTCGATCCGGTCGGACAGGATGTTGCTGGCCATCAGCGTATCGCGCTGGATGTCGTCGAACCGGTGAATGCCCGTAAAGCAGGCGCGCACCACCAGCGTGGCCCAGCGATCGCCGAACAGCTCGATCACCGAATCGACCATCATCCGGTCGCCGCGTTTGGCGGTCACGCTGGGCATGCGGCGGCGGCCATAGACCGGGGTGACCTGACTGAGGCCTGGCCCCGGCTCCCAGCTGACCGCGCGTGGGTCGATCGGATCGTGGCAGTTCTCGCAGAGCGCCTGCGGCACACTGGCCTGTCCGCAGGTCCGGTGGTGCAACGTGACCTTGTAGGCACGGTCTCCTGGGGCCCACAGGTGCTGCCAGCGCAGGATCATCAAGGCGACCGGAAACAGCTCACGCCCCTTCTGGGACAGCCGGTATCCGCCGCGCAGCTCTTGCGGCTTTTCAAGGACACCAGCTTCGATCAGCCGGGTCAGCCGGTTGCTGGCCACCGAACGGGCCAGGCCGGTTTCCTCGACAAATTCGCCGAACAGGTGCCGCCCGAGGAAGGCCTGCTCCAGGATCAGCAGGACCGGAACGTCGCCCACCACCTCGAGCGCGCGCCAGATCGAGCAGGCCCTGATCGTTTGGTGCTCCATCCCGGTCTCGTCTCCGGCGTTCAGCGACTGGCCGCAATCACCCGCGGCTCAAGTGGATAGGGCCGATCACGCACCTCGGCAATCCGCAAGCCATTGTCTTGCCAGGCCGAGGCGAGGGCCGGTCCCGCAAGCAGTGTGCCTGCGGGACCGGGTGTGGATCAGAACTTGCCCTGGACCTGCACCGCGATGTTGCGGGTCCGGTCGAAGATCCCGGTGTAGGCCACGCCGGTGTTGCCAGTCAGCGTGGTCGAAAGCGGCAACTGGCCTGCGGTCAGCACGATCCGCTGGTTGGTCAGGTTGCGGCCGACCAGCGCGATCTCCCACTGGCCGTCGTCTGCGCCCACCGCGATACGCGCGCCCAGCTTGGCATAGGGGGCCTGCTCGGTGAAGGTATCGAGCACGTTCCCGGCCCGGTAGCGGCTCGAGAAATCGACGTTCACATTGGCGGTGAACTTCATGTTCTCAGCCACAGGCTGGTTGAAGTCGATCGCCGCGCTGCCCGACCACTTCGGCGCGAAAGTGGCGCTGGCCCCGGTGTAGTCGCAGAAATTGGGCGCGACGTTGGGGGTGAAGCCATAGGGGCACTGGCCCTGCTTCCAGTCGGTGTATTTGAAGTCAAGATAGGCCACCGAGCCGCTAAGCTGCAGGCTGCGGCCGATCCCGACCCGGGCTTCGGCTTCGATCCCCTGGACCTTCGCGGCCGAGGCGTTGTTGACGTTGAAGCCGATCCCACCGTCAAAGACGTTGGTCTGCAAGTCCTTGTACTTGGTGTGGTAATAGCTCAGCGCCAGCTGCACGTTGCGGCTCTTGTACTTCAGCCCGCCTTCGAAGTTATCGGCCTTTTCGGGGCGGAACTGGAAGGCGCCCGGGAAGCCCGGTGTGGTCGGCAAGGCGTTCGAACGAATGTCGAACCCGCCGGCCTTCACCCCGCGCGCGTAAGAGCCATAGA
Source organism: Sphingomonadales bacterium (assembly GCA_018334165.1). GTDB lineage: Bacteria > Pseudomonadota > Alphaproteobacteria > Sphingomonadales > Sphingomonadaceae > Novosphingobium. The sequence goes on from JAGXTB010000220.1 coordinate 24,115, forward strand.
GCATCAGCTCGGACGTCACGTCGAACTGGATATTGGCCATTGGCGTGGTCGAGTTTTCGGTGAAGCTGCCGCTGATCGAGTGATCGACAACGCGCAGCGCCGACCAGACCGCGCGAACGTTGGCGATCGGGAAAATGTTGGTCGGTCCTTTGACGATCACCAGGTTGCGGTCGCCCGACTTGGATTCGCTGTTGAAGCGCACCCCGGCGGTGATCCGCAGTTGTTCGGTGATGGACAGCGTGCCCTGGGCAAAGGCCGACCACAGTTCCGAGGTCTGCTTGAACTGGCGTTCGCTGCGGGTATCGGCCAGCACCCGGAACGGCATCGGCAGCGAGTTCATGAAGCTGCCGAAGATCACATAGTCCTCGGCGCTCAGCCGCGAGGACTGGTAGTAGCCGCCGATGATGTATTTGAACTTGCCGTTGTCGGGCGAGGTCAGGCGCACTTCCTGCGACAGCTGGTCGTAGGTTTCGGCCTGGTTGGTGGCATCGAGGATGTTGTGCTGGATGTAATCGACGTCCAGCCGTTCCTTGGCCGAATAGTGGACATAGCCCGAAGTCAGGTCGATCGAGTGCTCGCCCGCGGCGATCTTGACCCCCAGAGTGGTGTTGAACACCTTGGTCCGGCTGTCAAAGCCGCTGTTCTGGCTGCGCCAGTCGAGATTGGTCTCGACTGACGAAAAGAACGGGTTGGTGGCATAGGTCCCGCGTGCGGTGAAGTTTTCACGCGGCTGGCCCAGCGTTTCAAAATCGGCATATTCCATCTTGAGCGAGGCTGCGACCGGGCCGCTTTCGGCCTTGAGCGTGCCGCGGAAGAAATAGGTGGTGGCGTTGGGATCGTCGCGGTTCAGCGTGGTGTTGAACATATAGCCGCCAAACTTGCGGTAGTAACCGACCACGCGCATCCCGGCATTGTCGGAGAACGGCACATTGACCACGCCAGTCAGCTGGGTTTCGCGGTGCTCGAACTCGTAGGAGGCAATTCCCTGCACTTCGACATCGCGGCCCGGTTCGCGGTTGACCACGCTGATTGCGCCGGCGATCGCGTTCTTGCCAAACAGCGTCGGCTGCGGCCCGCGCAGCACTTCGATCCGCTGGACATCGACGATCGGCATGCGGATCAGCTGATCGCGGCCATAGTAGACCCCGTCGATGAACATCGCGGCGGACTGTTCGAAGCCCTTGTTGTCGCCCGAGGAGATCCCGCGGATCGAGATGCGGTTGGCGATCCCGGTCTGGGTGATGCGCAGGTTGGGAACGCTGGAGGCGACCTGTTCCATGTTGGCAGTGCCCATGGCCGCAAGCTTTTCCCCGCTGACCGCCGCAATCGAGATCGGCACGCGCGAAATGCTTTCGCTGCGCTTTTGCGCGGTGACCACGATCTCTTCCAGCTCGCCTTCCTCGACAGGAGCCTCGGCATCCTGAGCGAAGGCGAGCTGCGGGCAACCCAGCGCGGTACCGGCCAGAATTGCGACCAAAATCTTTTTCATGAAAATCCTCCCCTCGTGCAAGCCCGGCCCCTTACGCAGGGCTTTCTTGCTTGTCACGCCAGAATAACCCACATAAGTTCGCTTATGCAAGTCAGAATCAGAAAGGCCGATTGACCGATGGGCAGACTGCCGCCCGCCCTGACCCGGAACCTGCGCCTGCCGGCTATCGCCGCGCCGATGTTCCTGGTTTCCGGGCCGGAAATGGTGATCGCCGCCTGCCGCGCCGGAGTCATCGGCTCGTTCCCGGCACCCAATGCGCGGACCGCTACGGACCTTGAGAACTGGGTGACGCAGATCGAAATGGCGCTGGCCGGGGATAACCATGCCGCGCCCTGGGCAATCAACCTGGTGGTCCATCCATCGAACGATCGTTTCCCATCAGACCTAGAATGCGTTGTGCGTTACAAGGTGCCGCTGGTGATCACCGCACTGGGCAGCCCGGCACGGGTGGTCGATGCGGTCCATGCCTATGGCGGGCTGGTCTTCGCCGATGTCAATTCGGTCGGCTTTGCGCGCAAGGCGGCGGCAGCCGGGGTCGATGGGCTGGTGCTGGTCGCGGCTGGCGCTGGCGGGCACACCGGGCAGACCGCGGGCTTCGCCTTTGTCGAGGAAGTGCGGCAGTTCTGGCAGGGGCCGATCGTGCTGGGCGGGGCAATCTCTACCGGCCAGGCGGTGCGCGCCGCCGAAGTGCTGGGGGCGGACCTGGCCTATCTCGGCACCGCGCTGATTGCCGCTGAGGAAAGCCTGGCGATGCCCGAATACAAGGACATGGTCGTGGCTGCCGGGGCCGAAGATATCGTACCCTCAAAGGGCATTACCGGCGTCACCGCCAACTGGCTCAGGCTCAGCCTGATCGCGGCCGGGCACGATCCCGCCAACATGCCCGAGGACAAGCAGCCCAATTTCGAGAATGCCCAGGACGATGCCAAGGCCTGGAAGAATGTCTGGTCGGCCGGCCAGGGGGTTGGCGCGGTTAAGGCTGAAGAACCGCTGGCGCAGATTGTCGCGCGGCTTGAACAAGAATACGACGCGGCATGCAAGCTGCCGCGCTTTGCGATGAAGGAGTGAGGCTATGACTGTGGAACTGGTCGGAACCGTGCGTTCGACACTGAAGAACACCGATCATCCCTATATGCAGGGCGCCTGGCGGCCCAGCTTCAACGAATGGAACGCGATTTTCACGAACGGCGACGCCGAAGTGATCGGCACGATCCCCGATGACATCGACGGGGTTTACGTGCGCACCGGCGAGGTTCCGGTCCACGAGCCGATCGGGCGCTATCACCCCTTCGACGGCGACGGGCAGATCCATTCGATCAGCTTCAAGAATGGCCGCGCCTCCTATCGCAGCCGGTTCGTGCGGACCAAGGGCTTTCAGGCCGAGCAGGAAGCCGGACAAGCGCTGTGGGCGGGCCTTATGGAGCCCCCGCACAAGAGCACGCGGCCCGGCTGGGGGGCGCAGGAATGGCTCAAGGATTCAAGCTCGACCGACGTGGTAGTCCATGCCGGCAAGATCCTCTCCTCGTTCTACCAGTGCGGCGAGGGTTACCGGCTCGATCCGTTCACGCTCGAACAGTTCGGGACCGAAGGCTGGGTCCCGCTCGACGGGATTTCCGCGCATACCAAGGTGGACGAGGCGACCGGCGAGCTGTTGTTCTTCAACTATTCGAAGCACGCCCCCTACATGCATTACGGGGTGGTCGGGCCGGACAACAAGCTCAAGCACTATATCCCGGTGCCACTGGCAGGACCCCGACTGCCGCACGACATGGCCTTCACCAGGAACTACGCCATCGTCAACGACATGCCGCTCTACTGGAACCCCGAACTGCTCGAGCGCAATCTCCACGTGGTCCAGTTCCACCCCGACCAGAAAACCCGCTTCGGGATCATCCCGCGGATGGGCCAGAGCGAGGACATCCGCTGGTTCGAAGCCGAGCCGACCTATACGCTGCACTGGCTCAACGCCTGGGAAGAAGGCGACGAGATCATCCTCGACGGCTATTTCCAGGAAGAACCCCAGCCCAAGTCGCACCCCGATGCCCCCGACGGGCTGGAACGGATGATGGCCTATCTCAGCCAAGGGCTGATGAAACCCAAGCTGCACCGCTGGCGCTTCAACCTGAAGACCCGGCAGACCAGCGAAGAGCGGCTCGACGACCGGATTCTGGAGTTCGGGATGTTCAACCAGAAGTACGCAGGCAAGCCCTATCGCTATGCCTATTCGGCGGTGCCCGAACCTTACTGGTTCCTGTTCACCGGATTGGTCAAGCATGACCTGGAGACCGGAACCAGCGAGGAGATCAGCTTCGGCCCGGGCCGCTATGGCAGCGAAAGCCCCTTTGCCCCGCGCGTGGGTGCCAAGGATGAGGACGACGGCTACCTCGTCTCGTTCATCGCCGATGTCGAAAATGACCGCAGTGAATGCGTGCTGATCGACGCCAAGAACTTCGCCGCCGGGCCAGTCTGCCGGATAGTTCTGCCCGAACGGTTCTGTTCGGGCACGCACTCGGTCTGGGCCAATGGCGACGATATCGGCATGGGGCCGAATACCGTGCTGGCCGGCTAGGCGATGATCCTGGCAGGGGAGAACAAGCGCCAGGCATATCGAGACAGCGGCTGGTGGGGTGACAAGACCCTGGCCCAGATGTTCGAAGCCAATGCGCAAGCACACGCCGACCGGGTGGCGCTGGTCGATGCGCCCAATCGCGCGGACTTTGCTTTTGGCGAGCAGCGGCGGCTGACCTATGCCCAGATGCGCGAGGAGGTGGACCGCTATGCCGGGGCCTTGCTCGCGGCAGGGATCGGCAAGGATGACGTAATTGTCATCCAGCTGCCCAATATTAGCGAGTTCGTTTCGCTGTACTTCGCAGCGGCGCGGATCGGGGCGATTGTCAGCCCGGTGGCAGTCCAATACCGCAGCCATGAGCTTTCGGCGATGTTCGGCATCGTCGAACCCAAGGCCTTCATCTGCGGCACCCGGATGCACCACGCCGATCACCTGGGGGTGGTGCGGCCGCTGCTGGGCGATGCCATCACGCTGATGACTGTCGGCCCCGATGCGCCCGGCGATGCGATCGACCTGTGGACCGAACCGGCCCGCGCCGAACTGCTCGCCGCACACCTGGCTGCAACCACAGTCGACGCCGACGATGTCTTCACGATCTGCTGGACATCGGGCACCACCGGCATTCCCAAAGGCGTGCCGCGCAGCCACAACCACTGGGTCGGGATCGCACCCGGAACTTACGGCCCCGCGCGGCTGCAAGACGGCGATGTGATGCTCAACCCCTTCCCGCTGATCAACATGGCCTCGATCGGCGGAATCACGATGAGCTGGCTCAGGATCGCAGGCACCATGGTGCTGCACCATCCGTTCGATCCGCAAGTCTATCTGGGCCAGATCGCGCGCGAACGGCCCAGCTTCACCATTGCCCCGCCAGCCGTGCTCAACATGCTGCTGCAGAACGAGGCGCTGCTGGCGCAAGTCGATCTCTCAAGCCTGCGCACGATCGGCTCGGGCTCGGCCCCCTTGGCCCCGGCGATGGTCCAGGGTTATCAGGAGCGGCTGGGTCTGCCGGTGATCAACATCTTCGGATCAAACGAAGGCATGACCCTGATCACCGGACCCGACGATGTCCCCGATCCGGTTGAGCGCGCGAGCTATTTCCCCAACGGATTGGATCTGGTGCCGTTCTATGGCCAGACCCCGCAGCGGATCATGGCAAGCCGCCTGGTCCCGCCCGAAGGCGGCGAGGTAATCACCGCCGAGGAAGTGCCGGGCGAATTGCAGATCCGCGGCCCCGCCGTGTTCGAAGGCTACTGGAAGGCCCCCGAACAGACCGCCGCGGCCTTTACCGATGACGGCTGGTTCAAGACCGGCGACCTGTTCCAGAGCGAACAGGCCGGGCGGTTCCTGCGCTTTGTCGGGCGTTGCAAGGACCTGATCATCCGCGGCGGGGTGAACATTTCCCCCGAAGAGATCGACCAGCTGCTGAGCGGGCATCCCTTGCTGGCCGAAGCCTGCGCTTTCTCGCTGCCCGATCCGGTGCTGGGAGAGCGGGTCGGGCTGGCCTATGTTCCGCGCGGGGCGGACGATGTGCCGCTCGAAGCCGTAACCGCGTTCCTGCGCGAACGCGACATGGCGGTGTTCAAGCTGCCCGAACGGCTGTTCCGTTTCGACACGCTGCCGCGCAATGTGACCAACAAGGTGATGCGCAGCGAAGTGCGCGACCTGGCGCTCGAAATGATGGAACAGGGAGACAAACCATGACCGCGGAAGTCTATGTCCTGGGCGGGGCCCAGAGCGATTTTGCCCGCAACCTCGAACGCGAGGGCGGCGGCATGTTCGAGCTGTTCCGCGATGTCGCCGAAGCCGCTTTCGCCGCGACCGGGATCGAACCCAAAGAGGTGGAGACCGCCCACGTCGGCAATTTCGTGGGCGAACTGTTCGCCGGGCAAGGCCAGCTCGGCGGGTTCTTCGGCCACGTCCACCCGGACCTGGCTGGCGTACCTGCCTCGCGCCACGAAGCCGCCTGTGCCTCGGGCTCGATCGCGCTGCTCGCCGCCGGGGCCGAGATCGAGGCGGGCCGCTATGGCCTGGCGCTGGTGCTGGGGATCGAGCTGATGCGCAACGTTCCCGGCCAGCGCGCCGCCGAATATCTCGGCTCGGCCGCCTGGGCCGGGCGCGAGGCGCAGGAGGCCACGTACTTGTGGCCCTACATGTTCTCAGACGTTGCCCGCGAGTATTCCGAACGCTTCGGGCTGGACCGCGCGCACCTCAACGCGATCAGCGAGATCGCCTTCAGCAATGCCAAGCGCAATCCCAATTCACAGACCCGCGGCTGGGCGATCACGCCTGAGCACCTGAGCGACAGCAACGACGAGCTCAACCCACCGATCGAAGGCAGCTTGCGCAAGGCCGATTGCGGACAAGTGACCGATGGTGCGGCGGCAGTCTTCCTCGCCTCGCGCGAAGTGGCCGAACGCTATGCCAAACGGCGCGGAATCGCGCTCGATGCGATCCCCCGCATCAAGGGCTGGGGCCACACCACCGCGCCCTTGCTCTACTCCGCCAAGATCAGCGCCAGCCGCGGCCAGCCTTATGTCTTCCCCTCAGTCCGCAAGGCGATGACCGACGCGCTGGGCCGCGCGGGCATGGCCGATGTCTACAGTTGCGACGGGGTCGAAGTGCACGACTGTTTCTCGATCACCGAATATATGGCGATCGACCATTTCGGGATTACCCCGCCGGGCGAATCATGGCGCGCGGTAGAGGACGGCACGATTGCGCTGGGCGGCAGGTTGCCGGTCAATCCTTCGGGCGGGCTGATTGGCCTTGGCCATCCGGTCGGCGCGACCGGGGTTCGCATGATCCTCGACGCCTGGCGGCAAGTGACCGGCAATGCCGGCGATTACCAGGTCGAAGGCGCGAAGAACTTCGCCACTTTCAACGTCGGCGGCAGCGCCACCACTTCGGTCAGCTTTGTGGTCGGCGTCTGAGCGGGTGAACGACGTTTTCCTCTACGATGCATTGCGCACCCCGCGCGGTAAGGCGCGCGCCGATGGCGGACTGGCCGCGCTGACCCCGCCTGAACTGGTGGGTGTTCTGGTCGATGGTTTGCGCGACCGCTGCGGAGAGGCCGCTGCCGACCCCGGCGCACTGCTGCTCGGCTGCGTCACTCAGGCCGGGGCGCAAGGCGGGCATCTGGCCCTCACCGCCAAGCTAGAGTCCGGCCTGCCCGACAGCTGCGCCGCGCAGACGCTCAACAATTACTGCTCCTCGGGCCTCAGCGCGATCGGCCATGCGGTGGCCATGATCGCTTCGGGGCAGGAGCGCGCGGTGCTGGCCGGCGGGGTCGAAATGATGAGCCGCGTGCCGTTCCTCTCCGACCGCGCCGACTACTACACTGCCACCGACCTGCCCCCGCACCAGCGGTTCCTTCCCCCGGTGCTCGCCGCCGACCGGCTCGCCCAGGCCGAGGGCATCACCCGCGCCGAACTCGACGCCTGCGCGCTGACCTCACAGCAACG
>JAGXTB010000221.1 GCA_018334165.1 Sphingomonadales bacterium
TCCCCCTCCGACGCGGCTTCGCCGCGCCACCTCCCCCAGAGGGGGAGGATCTGGAGGGCATAGCAATCACCCCCGCTTCAACTGCGAAACATCCCGCACCGCGCCCTTGGCGGCGCTGGTGGTCATCGCGGCATAGGCTTGCAGCGCGACCGAGACCTTGCGCGGGCGCTCCTTGGCCGGCTGCCAGCCACGCTCGTCCTGCGCCGCGCGGCGCTGGGCGAGGACCTCGTCCGAAACCGCGAGGTGGATCGTACGGCCGGGAATGTCGATCTCGATCCGGTCGCCGGGTTCGACCAGCCCGATCGCCCCGCCCTCGGCCGCTTCGGGTGAGGCATGGCCGATCGACAGGCCCGATGTGCCGCCCGAAAAGCGCCCGTCAGTCAGCAGCGCGCAGGCTGTGCCCAGCCCCTTCGATTTGAGGTAGCTGGTGGGGTAGAGCATTTCCTGCATGCCCGGTCCGCCCTTGGGCCCTTCATAGCGGATCACCACCACGTCGCCGGCTTCGACCTGCCCGGTCAGGATCGCGGTGACGGCAGCGTCCTGGCTTTCATAGACCTTGGCTGGCCCCGCGAACTTGAGGATGCTCTCATCCACCCCGGCGGTTTTCACGATGCAGCCGTCAGCTGCGATATTGCCATAGAGCACCGCCAGCCCGCCATCCTGACTGAAGGCGTGCTCCTTGCTGCGGATCACGCCGTTCTCACGGTCGAGATCCAGTTCCTTCCAGCGCCGGTCCTGGCTGAAGGCAGTCTGCGTCGGCACCCCGCCCGGCGCGGCCTTGTAGAAGTGCTGCACAGCGGGATCGTTGGTGCGGCTGATATCCCACTTTTCGATCGCGTGGCCCATGGACGGGCTGTGGACGGTGGGCAGATCGGTATGGAGCAGCCCGGCACGATCAAGCTGGCCCAGGATCGCCATGATCCCGCCGGCGCGGTGGACGTCTTCCATGTGGACATCGCTTTTGGCCGGGGCGACCTTGGACAAGCACGGCACCTTGCGGCTCAGCCGGTCGATGTCCTTCATCGTGAAGTCCACCCCGCCTTCATAGGCGGCGGCGAGCAAGTGGAGCACGGTGTTGGTCGATCCGCCCATCGCGATATCGAGGCACACCGCGTTTTCGAACGCCTTGAAGCTGGCGATATTGCGCGGCAGCGCGCTCTCATCGTCCTGCTCGTAATAGCGCTTGCACAGCTCGACCGCGGTGCGTCCGGCTTGCAGGAACAGCTGCTTGCGGTCGGCATGGGTGGCGAGCTGCGATCCGTTGCCGGGCAATGAAAGACCCAGCGCCTCGGTCAGGCAGTTCATCGAATTGGCGGTGAACATCCCGCTGCACGATCCGCAGGTCGGGCAAGCCGAACGCTCGATCGCTGCGACTTCCTCGTCGGAATAGCTTTCGTCCGCGGCGGCAACCATCGCATCGACCAGATCTATTGCCACTTCCTTGCCGCCCAGCACCACCTTGCCGGCCTCCATCGGCCCGCCCGAAACGAACACCACCGGAATATTGATCCGCAGCGCCGCCATCAGCATGCCCGGGGTGATCTTGTCGCAGTTGGAAATGCAGACCATCGCATCGGCGCAGTGGGCATTGACCATGTATTCGACCGAATCCGCGATCAGGTCGCGGCTCGGCAGCGAATAGAGCATCCCATCGTGGCCCATCGCGATCCCGTCATCGACCGCGATGGTGTTGAATTCCTTGGCCACGCCGCCCGCCGCCTCAATCTCCCGCGCGACCAGCTGGCCCAGGTCTTTCAGGTGAACATGCCCCGGCACGAACTGGGTGAAGCTGTTCACCACCGCGATAATCGGCTTGCCGAAATCGCCGTCCTTCATCCCCGTCGCCCGCCACAGCCCGCGCGCGCCGGCCATGTTGCGGCCATGAGTGGAAGTGCGGGAACGGTAGGCGGGCATCGGTCGGGCTCCTTTGTTGGCTCTGCTCTTGCGAGGTTGCGTTGGCGGGTCAAGAAGAATGGTTCACGCGGAGGCGCGGAGACGCGGAGAAGTAGTGAGTGCGGCAAAGCCGCTTTGTCCATCAAGGGTCCGGTTGGGTGCTACGTTCGAAAGCGGTGTTGAGCCTTCGGCTTAGCGCAACTCCTCCGCGTCTCCGCGCCTCCGCGTGAGCCATTCTACTCTAGCCGCAAAGCAACCTCATTCGCGATTCCGACAAGCCGCTCGGCCCAGAGCGCCTGCCCCGCCGGATCGCCGATCTGGTCCTGACGTAGTTCGATGCCGAGGTAGGGTCGGCCATCGGCCTCGGCGTGGCGGTTCATGGTGTAGTTGAGCAGCTGGCCCGAATAGGGCTGCTGGTCGCCCACCACCAGGCCCTCAGCCTCCAGCATAGGGATCGCGATCCGCGCGGCGCGGTCGTCCTGATTGTAGAGCACGCCGACTTGCCAGGGCCGTGGCTCATCGCTGCTGGCCAATTGCGGCGTGAAGCTGTGCAGCGAGAGGATCAGCGCGGGCGGTGCAACATCGAGCAGTTCGGCCAGCGCGGCATGGTAGGGGTGGAAGAACCGCTCCAGCCGGGCGAGGTGTCCGGCGTGGTCGATCATGTTGCCGGGGACCGCGTGGCCATCGCTGGCAATCGGGATCACCGCCGGGGCATGCGGCTCGCGGTTGACGTCGCAGACCAGCCGGCTGACCTCAGCCTGGAACGCAGCGATCCCGGGGCGCTGGGCCATCAGGGCGCCCACCTCAGCCACGCCGATATCGACCGCGACGTGCTGGGTCAGCAGTTCCGGGTGGATGCCCAGGTCGATGTCAGCGGGCACGCGGTTGCTGGCGTGATCCGACACCACCAGGATCCCGCCGAAGCGCGAGGTGCCGAGGATGCGGAAGGGCAATTCGCTCACTGCGGCCTCGCGCTTTCCAGTGACCTTGCAATCGGTTCGCGCGAAGACGCGAAGGCGCAAAGAAGAGAAGAATTCACCCGAAGAACCGAAGATGTCACACCAGCGGCGCAGCCGCTTCCCACCAAAACCGTCCTGGTTAGCGCTGAGGGATGCGACGCATTTGATGCCTGCGGCGCGGCGAGGCCTCTTCGGTTCTTCGGGTGAATCGCACCCCTTCGCGCCTTCGCGGCTTCGCGCGAACCATTCGAAGCCATCCGGCTCACCGCAGCTTCCCCGCCATCTGCCACCAGTCGCCCCATTCCTCGCGCACCAGGTCCGAGGCAATCTGCAAGGCGAGATCGTCCTTGTAGAGCGCAAAACAGGTCGCGCCCGAACCGGACATGCGGGCAATGCGCGCGCCGGTACGGTCGAGCAGCGAGAGGACTTCGCCAATCAGCAGGCATTGCTGCATCGCCGACTGTTCCAGATCGTTGCGCCCGGCATAGGCAATCTCGCTGGCTTTGCCGCCGGGCAGCGCCCCGCGATCCACCCCGTCCCAGCCCTTGAACACCGGTCCGGTGCTGAGCGGCATGCGTGGGTTGACCAGCAGCACGGGGGTTCCAGCCAGATCGTTCTCCACCGGCTCCAGCTCGGTCCCGATGCCGCGGCCCAGGCACATTTCGCTGCGCACGCAGGCTGGCACATCCGCTCCAAGCTTGGCCGCGCGCGCCTGCCAGTCATCTGGCAGGCCATATTCGCGGTCATAGAGCCGGTACAGCGCCCCGGCATCGGCCGAACCTCCGCCAAGGCCAGCCGCGACCGGGAGGTTCTTCTCCAGCGTCACCGCCCAGCCCTGTGGCCGGGGCAGCGCGGTCAGCGCCTTCATCACGATATTGTCAAACGGGTCATTCAGGTGCTGACCAAACTCACCAAGCGTTCGAAGCTCATCGCGCGGCGCGGGCTGGACCGACAGCCGGTCCCCCGCATCGACGAACGCAAACAGCGTCTCCAGCTCATGATACCCGTCCACGCGCAGGGCGCGGACATGCAGCGCGAGGTTGATCTTGGCGAAGGCGGTTTCGATCATGGGAAAGATCCTCCCCCCCTGGGGGAGGTGGCCGGAGCGTAGCGGAGGTCGGTGGGGGCCAGTCGAAACACAATG
>JAGXTB010000222.1 GCA_018334165.1 Sphingomonadales bacterium
CGGCACGAGCTGTGGCGTTTCACCCGCCGCTCGGTCCCGCGCGGAGTGGCGGCGGGGCTGCTGGTGGGCATCTTTGCGCTGATCCCGGGGGTGCAGATCGTCGGCGCGGCGCTGATGTGCGTGCCATGCCGGGGCAATATCCCGCTGGCCGCGGCGATGACCTTCCTGTCGATGCCGCTGACCACGCCCTTCATCCTGATCGGCGCGGCCTGGACCGCGAACCGGTTCGGCTTCCACGTCGATCTGGAAACGGTGCGATCGATGATGGCCAATGGCACCTCCTTGCGCGACTGGGGCTATTGGTTCCTGTCGGACGCGGCGCCGGGTGTGCTGTTTGGGCTGGCGGTGATCGCGGTCGTGGCCGCAGCGATTGGCTATCTCGTCTCGCTGTGGCTGTGGACCTGGTGGATCCGCCACAAACGCAAGGTCGCGCTGGAGCGGATCATCGCGGAGCGTTCGGCCGGATGAGGCTGAGCGCGGCGGCCCCTGGCCCCGGCGGCACCGAGCGCCTGGTCATCGGCGGCGCGCTGCTGGCGAGTGCCGCGCTGGTCTGGATCGCGACGCAGCAATGGCTGGCGGTGCTGGTCTTCGTGACCGGGATCGCCGCTTTGGGGGCGATTGGCTGGGCGCTGACCCGCACGCAATCGAAGCCAGCCGAAGTCGAACACGCGCTGCCCGACTGGTCGGTCACTGTCGCTGCGATTGACCGTGCCGATTGCGCGGTGGCGATCACCGACCGCGCCGGGCGGCTGGTCTGCGCCAACCCGCGCTATGAGGCCTGGTTCGGTATCGCCCATGCCCCGCCGCGCTTGCCCGCTGACAATGCCAGCCTCGAACGCTTGGCCAAAGCGGGACGCGCGGCCTGGCGCGACGGCAAAGGCGCGGCTGACCTGATCGAGGGCGAGAGCGGTCGCTGGAAAGCCTCGGTGCTGCGCGCCGGGCGCGGCGATGACTATCTGGTCTGGACCATCGTTCCGCTGACCGCGCCCGACCTTGTCGCCGAACTGGTCCCGCATATGGACGGCAAGCTGGGCCGGGCGCTGGCCCAATCGGGCTTCAGCCTGGCGATCGTCGATCCCGATGGCACGGTGCGCGCCGCCAGTTCCGGCTTCGCCGCCCGCTCTACCGGCGACGCCGCCGCGATCCTGACCGGCAAGGAGTTCACTGCGCTGCTGCGTCAGGACGAGGCAGACCGGATCACCTGGGCCCGCGACGGCAAGCGCGGCGCGCCGCTGACCATGTTCTACATGCCGGTCGCCGATCCCGATGCCGCAGCGGAGCCGGACTATGACCAGACCCCCTCGCTGATCCTGATCGCCGATCACGGCGTCGGGCTGGGCGGCGGGGCCAGCGAAGGCGCGGCCTCGGTGGTCCATCTTGAGGCACTGCTTGGCCAGATGCCGCTGGGCCTTGCCATGGCTGACCGCGACGGGCGGCTGCTGTTCGCCAACAACGCCTTCATGCGCGCTGCGGGCCGTGAAGGCGATTCGCCGCCGACCTATCCGACCGACCTGGTGGTGCAGGAAGACAAGGGCCCGATTTCGGACGCGATCCGCCGCTTTGCCCAAGGCCCCGCCGCCAGCGGCGATATCGCGGTGCGGCTGAAAGGCAGCGCCGAAGATCCCGTTACCCTGAGCCTGGCGGGCGTACGCGGGCTGGGTGAGGCGGCGGTGCTGCTGGGGCTGACCGACAATACAGAGGAAACCCGGCTCAAGCGACAGGTCGCGCAGGCCACCAAGATGCAGGCTGTCGGCCAGCTCGCGGGCGGGGTGGCGCACGATTTCAACAATGTCCTGACCGCAATCCTGGGCACTTGCGATCTGATGCTGCTGCGCCACACGCCGGGCGACAGCGACTATGACGATATCCAGCAGATCCGCGCCAATTCCAACCGCGCCGCCAGCCTCACCCGCCAGCTGCTCGCCTTCAGCCGCCAGCAGACGCTGCGCCCCGAAGTGCTGCAATTGCCCGATGTGGTCTCCGATATCGGCCAGATGCTCAAGCGCCTGATCGGCGAGAAGATCCAGCTGACCGTCACCCACGACCGCGACCTCGGCCCGGTCCGCGCCGATCCGACCCAGCTGGAGCAGGTTATCGTCAACCTCGCGGTCAACGCCCGCGACGCGATGCTGTCCAAAGGCGAAAGCGGCAGGCTGACCATCGCCACCAAAAAGGTCACCAGCGCCGATGTGCGCGGCATGCGCAACGCGATCATGCCGCAAGTCGATTACACCGCGCTGGTGGTCAGCGACACCGGCACCGGCATCGCGCCCGATAACCTCGGCAAGATTTTCGAACCGTTCTTCACCACCAAGGACCTGGGTAAAGGCACCGGCCTAGGGCTTTCCACCGTCTACGGCATCGTCAAACAGAGCGGCGGGTTCATCTTCGCCGACAGCGAGCTGGGCCGGGGCACCACCTTCACTGTCTATCTGCCTGTCCACCACGCCTCCAAGACCGACGCCCCCCCGGCCGATGTGGCAAAGCCCGCAGCGCCCGAAACCGAATGGTCCGGCGGCGGCCGCATCCTCCTCGTCGAAGACGAAGACATGGTCCGCGCCGTCGCCGAACGCGCGCTGACCCGCGCCGGCTTCGAAGTCACCACGGCCAGCGACGGCGATGAAGGGCTGGAGATCGTGGCTGGCGGGGCCGAGTTCGACCTGATCGTCTCCGACGTCGTCATGCCCGCGATGGACGGCCCCAGCATGGCCCGCGAGGTGCGCAAACTGCGCCCCGCCATGCCGATCCTGTTCATGTCGGGCTATGCCGAGGAGCAGCTGAGGAAGGAACTCGACCTGGACAACGTCGCGTTCCTGGCCAAGCCGTTCAGCGTCCAGCAGATTAGCGATAAGGTTGGGGCGGTGTTGGGGGCTGCCAGTTAGTCCTTGAGCCATCGTACGGCATCCGCAGCGCAGTGCAGGACGCGGACAATCAGAAGTGAGCGCACATCGACCCGATAATAGATGTGATGCTGGCGGTAGCGCCAACGGCGCAAGTCCAATCCGCTCACTTCATCGCGTGGCCCCGCCAGCAGTTGATCGCAGAGGAAATCAAAGGCGTCACACAGGCCTAGATAGTATTCGTCACTGGCAGCTTCGCCAAAGCTCGCGGTGCCATAGGCCAGAATATCAAACAGGTCGGCGTCGGCTGCGACGCTAAGCTCAAGCTGCTTCACGGGCCTTGCGGAACGCTTCGCGAATTTGCGCTGGGTTGCGCTTCGAAACGCCGCTTGCCAGTCCTTTTTCCAACTCGTGTTTGAGCATTTGCTGTTGGCTGGCCTTTTTTGAGGCTTCCTTGTCGGCTTTACTCATGACCATAAGACTATTCTCATGTGTGGGAGCTGTCAAAACACATTTCCGGTAGGGCCTTCTTTACCCCACCACCCGCCGGTACAAATGCCACGTCGCATGCCCCAGCACCGGCAGCACCACCAGCAGGCCCAGAAACGCCGGCACCATCGCCGCGAACAAAGTCACCCCAATCGTCAAAGCCCACATCACCATCACCATCTGGTTGAGCTGCACCGCGCGCAGGCTCTTTATGATCGCGGTTAGGAAATCGATGTCCTTGTCGACCAGCAAGGGCAGGCTGATCACTGTCACCGCATAGAACAGGAAGGCCATCAGCGAGCCGGTCACCGTGCCGACCGCCAGCATGCCCAGCCCGGCAGTGCTCTGGAACAGCGCCAGCGATTCCCCGCCGACGCCGCTTTCGGCCATGAAGATCGCGAAGATCCCGTGGGCCAGGATCATCCAGAAGGTGAAGCCCACGAAGACGAACCCGCCGATCATCAAGAGCTGGTCGTCCCCGCGCCCGCGCAGCGCGCCCAGTACTGCGCGCCAGCTGAGCGGCAGACCCGCCTCGCGGCGGCGGCTGACTTCGTAGAGCCCCACCGCAGTGAACGGCGCGATCAGCGGAAAGCCCGAGGCGGCCGGGATCAGCCAGATCGAGCTGCCCCGCGTTGCCAGCAGCCATGACAGCGCCACGCCCCCCACGATGTAGAAAAGCGCGAAGAACATGCCGAACAGCGGCTGCGCCTTGTAGTCCGCCCAGCCTTTGGCCAGCGCATCGCGCAAGTCGGCGAGCGTCAGGTCGTTGGCGACCGGGATCTGCGGGATCTGGAACGGTTCGGGCTGGTTCACGGGCATTGCTCCTGACCGGACTCAACGCCGCAGATGCTGGACCAGAACCGTGAGCCGGGCAAGAGCCCCCGCGCAGAGCTACTCCGGCTGCGACTGCATCTGGATGTAGTTCTGCAGGCCCATCCGCGCGATCATATCGAACTGGCGCTCGATCGTATCGACGTGCTCTTCCTCGTTCTTGAGGATTTCGGCGAACAGGTCGCGGCTGACATAGTCGCCCGCTTCTTCGCAATAGGCGATCGCGCCCTTCAGCTGCGACAGTGCCTCCATTTCCAGCGCAAGGTCGGCCTTGAGGATTTCCTCGACAGATTCGCCAATCCGCAGCCGCCCCAGGTCCTGGAAATTGGGCAGGCCTTCCAGGAAGAAGATCCGGTCGGCCAGCTTGTCGGCGTGCTTCATCTCGTCGATCGATTCGCCATATTCATAGGCAGCCAGCCGATCGACGCCCCAGTTCTTGAGCATGCGATAGTGCAGGAAATACTGGTTGATCGCAGTCAGCTCGTTCTTGAGCGACTCGTTCAGCAGCTTGATGACCTTGGCATCGCCCTTCATGATATTCCTCCGCACTGTGCGAGGCGCATGATAGGACAGGTCAAGGGCCTTGTCACCGCCAGATCAGGCAGGAACGCAGCTTTCCTCTTCGATGATTTCCAGCGCGAAAGGCACGCACTGGCCGCAGTTCACTTCGCAGCCAAGCCGGGCATAGACCGCCTCAACCTCGCCGCCACCCTGGCGAGCGGCCAGGCGCAGTTCCTGTTCGCGAATGGCATTGCAGCTGCAAACGATCATGCGAATCCTCCAGCGGATCAGATCCTCAATATACGCTATTGCGAATGAGATGCAATAAGGATTGAAAGGCAAAGTGTGCCCGCAAGGCAGCAGCAAGCCGCTCAGCCCTTGCTCAGCCCGCCGATTTTCTCGCGGCGGCGGGCGACCTGTTCCTGCTGGTCGATGATCCAGTTCGCGGGGCAAAGCTAGGGCCTGTTGAGATTCAGGATTCACAGAGAGGGTAGATTGTGATTCAAGCTCCGTGAAGGGAGCGCTGAATGACACGCTTATGCCTGACGGATCGCCAATGGTCGTTGATTGAACCGCTTTGCCTCGGGAAGCCGAGCGATCCGGGGCGCAGCGGGACCGACAACCGCATGTTCATCGAGGGGGTGCTGTGGATCGCCCGAACCGGCAGTCCCTGGCGCGACCTGCCGCCCGAGTTCGGCAAGTGGAACACGGCCTTCCGGCGCTATCGCGACTGGGTCAAAGCCGATGTTTTCGCGCGGATTTTC
>JAGXTB010000223.1 GCA_018334165.1 Sphingomonadales bacterium
GGATCATCGACGGCAACTATGGCTCGGTCCTGCCGATGCGGCTTGAACGCGCGGATACTGTGGTCTGGCTCGATTACCCAACGCACCTGTGCCTGGGCCGCGTCTTCAAACGCTGGTGGCAATACCGCGGCCGCGCCCGGCCTGACATGACCAAAGGCTGCCCTGAAAACCTCAATCTCGAATTCCTGCTCTACGTCCTCAATTTCCGCAACGCCTGGCGTGGGCGCAACGCGGCGGCGCTGGCGGAATTTGACGGTGAAGTGTTGCGCTTTTCCCGTCCGAGTGAAACGCAAGCGTGGCTTGATCGGCTTGGCCAGCCTGCCTAAGCTCAAACGCAGGGAGAAAACCATGACCACAATCGACCGCCGCCAGGCCCTGGCCCTCGCCGTCGCAGCCACTGCCGGAGGTGCGCTGAGCGCCAGCGCGAGCGACAAGCCGCTGACCGGCAAGACCTTCCTGATCACCGGCGCCTCGTCAGGCTTCGGCTATCTCGGCGCGCTGCTCTATGCCCGCCAAGGCGCCAAGGTCATCGCAACCATGCGCAACATGCCCCGCCCCGAAGCTGCTGAACTGCGCAAGCTGGCAGCCGCAGAGAAGCTCGACATCACTGTGATGCCGCTGGATGTCACTTCGGATACATCCGTGGCCAAAGCGGTCGGTGCCGCAATGGGTCTGGCCGGGGGCAAGATCGACGTGCTGGTCAACAATGCCGGGATTGGCATCACCGGCCCGGTCGAAGTGCAGGACATGGCCGCGACCAAGCTGGCTTTTGACACCAATGTGTTTGGCATCCAACGGCTGCTGCGCGCGGTGCTGCCGGGAATGCGCAAGCGCAAGAGCGGGCTGGTGTTCAACATCTCCTCGCAGCTGGGCCGGGTGATCACGCCCGGCGGCGGGCACTATTCGGCCACCAAGTTCGCGCTTGAGGCGCTGAGCGAGCAGTTGGCCTACGAGCTGGTTCCCTTGGGGATCGACGTCTGCGTGATCCAGCCCGGCGGCTATCCCACCAAGGTCTGGGTCAATCGCAATGCCTACAACAATGCGCTCAAGGCGCGCGCCGATCCGGCAACGCTGGCCGACTATCCGGCGCTGACCGCACGGATGGGCAAGGAAGATGGTTCTGGCCGCACCGCCGATCCCAATGACGTGCCCCGCGCTATTGCCGAAATCGCAGCCATGCCCGCCGGCAAACGCCCTTTGCGCCGCGCAGTCCATCCCGGACCCAAGCCGCAGGAAGCGATCAACAAGGCCGCGCGCGAAACCCAGCTGGCCTGGCTGGGCAAGACGCCCTTCGGCCCATGGATCGAAGCAGCGCAAGACTGAGTGGGCAGGACTGACTGGCCAAACCAACCCTCCCCCGCTATGGGCGCGCCCTTGCACTGGATGCGGAGTAGGTAATGGGTTTTCGTTGCGGTATCGTCGGTCTGCCGAATGTCGGCAAGAGCACCCTGTTCAATGCGCTGACCGAGACGCAAGCCGCGCAGGCGGCCAACTATCCGTTCTGCACGATCGAGCCCAATGTCGGCAATGTCGGCGTGCCCGATCCGCGGCTTGACAAGCTGGCGGCAATCGCCGGCAGCGCCAAGATCATCCCGACCCAGCTCGGCTTCGTCGATATCGCCGGCCTGGTGCGCGGCGCATCCAAGGGCGAAGGTCTGGGCAACCAGTTCCTGGGCAACATCCGCGAGGTTGACGCCATCGTCCACGTGCTGCGCTGCTTTGAAAACGATGACATCCAGCACGTCGACAACAAGATTGACCCGGTGTCCGACGCCGAAACGGTTGAGACCGAACTGATGCTGTCCGACCTCGAAAGCCTGGAAAAGCGCGTCCCCGCCGCCCAGAAGAAGGCCGCGCAGGGCGACAAGGACAACAAGCTGATTGCCGCCGTTCTCGCGCCTGCGCTTGACCTGCTGCGCGAGGGCAAGCCTGCCCGTCTGGCCCGGCCGAGCGATGAGGAAGAACTGCGGGTCTTCAACCAGGCCCAGCTGCTCACCGCCAAGCCGGTGCTTTACGTTTGCAATGTCGATGAAGACAGCGCCGCAGAGGGCAATGAGTTCACCGCCAAGGTGTTCGAGAAGGCCAAGGCCGAAGGCGCCAATGCGGTCATCGTCTCCGCCGCGATTGAAAGCGAGCTGGTGGGGATGGAGCCCGACGAACGGCTGGTCTTCCTGGAGGAAATGGGCCTCCACGAAACCGGCCTCGCCCGCGTGATCCGCTCAGGTTACGATCTGCTCCACCTGATCACCTTCTTCACCGTCGGCCCCAAGGAAGCCCGCGCCTGGACCATTCATACCGGCGACAAGGCCCCCGATGCCGCGGGCGAGATCCATTCCGACATGCAGCGCGGCTTCATCCGGGCCGAAACCATCGCCTATGACGATTACGTCACCTTGGGCGGCGAAGGCCCGGCCAAGGAAGCCGGCAAGCTGCGCCAGGAAGGCAAGGAATATGTCGTGCAGGACGGCGACGTGCTGCACTTCAAGTTCAACGTTTGAGGGCACTTATGGTCGACGGGCTGATCTATTTCGAAGACCTGGAAGTGGGCAGCAAAACCGCCTTCGGGCGCTATGAGGTGACCCGCGAGGAAGTGCTCGAATTCGCGGCCA
The DNA here is from genome assembly GCA_018334165.1 of Sphingomonadales bacterium. Lineage (GTDB taxonomy): Bacteria > Pseudomonadota > Alphaproteobacteria > Sphingomonadales > Sphingomonadaceae > Novosphingobium. The sequence goes on from JAGXTB010000223.1 coordinate 2,610, forward strand.
AGTACGATCCCCAGCCGTTCCATCTCTCTGACGAGGCCGCCGCGCAGACCCATTTCGGGCGCATCTCGGCCAGCGGCTGGCACACCTGCGCGATGGTGATGCGGATGCTGGTCGATAACCTGACCGAGCGCAAGCAGGCGGGCCTTGGCTCACCCGGCCAGGACGAACTGCGCTGGCACCGCCCGGTCTATCCCGGCGACGTGCTGCGGATCGAAACCGAACTGCTGGAAAAGACCCGCAGCCGCTCGCGGCCTGAGATGGGCAGCATGAAGTCTGCGATCCGGGTCTTCAACCAGGACGACCAGATGGTGATGAGCATGACGGGGATCGGGCTGATCCGCGTGCGGGGGGATTGAAACCCCTCCCCCTTACTCCGTCACCCTGAACTCGTTTCAGGGTCCATTTCGCAGTTCAACCCGAAGCTTCGAGCCGCAAACTACAATGCGACACGGTCGCTTGCGAAATCAAGCTTCGGGCCGTGCGGCACGCTGGACCCTGAAACGAGTTTAGGGTGACGAGCGAGGCTATTGAAGGGTCACTTCCGCCCGAACAGCTTTTCGATATCGCCGTGCGCCAGCTTCACCCACGTAGGCCGCCCGTGATTGCACTGGCCCGAACGCGGGGTCGCTTCCATTTCGCGCAGCAGCGCGTTCATTTCCACGACCGACAACACTCGCCCGGCCCGGACCGAGCCGTGGCAGGCCATCGTCGCCAGCACCAGATCGAGCCGTTCCTCGAGCAGCAAGGCCGCGCCGTTCTGGGCAAGGTCGTCGGCGATGTCGCGGACCAGGGCCTGGACGTCGCCCTTGGCCAAGGCGGCGGGCACCGCGCGGACCAGCATGGCGGTGGGGCCGAAACGTTCAAGGGTAAGGCCAAAGCCAGCCAGCACTTCTGCCGCGCCTTCCACCCGGTCGGCGTCGGGTTCATCGAGTTCGACCACTTCGGGGATCAGCAGCGCCTGGCTCTTGGTAATCGCATCTTGCGCGCCTGCGGTCTTGAGTCGTTCGAGCACCAGGCGTTCGTGCGCGGCGTGCTGATCGACAATCACCAACCCGTCTTCGGCCTCGGCAACGATATAGGTCTGCGCTACTTGCCCGCGGGCCACGCCCAGCGGATGGCTGACCGAAGGCTGGACGTCCTCCACTGCCGCTTCGGCGCGGGCGGCGGGTTGGGCCAGCACCTCCGCTTCATAGCTGCGCCAGGCGCTGGATGCTTCGCGCACTCCGCTTGAACCGTATTCGCGGGCGAACAGCGAAGCGAGCGCCGGGGCGGGTTCGCGCGTGATTGGCTCGCTTTGCCAGTTACCCATTGCCGAGGCAGCCGGTGCCTGCGCGCTGCGCTGACCGGCCGCTTCGAGTGAATGGCGCAGCCCCGAAACGATGAACCCGCGCACAAAGGCCGGATCGCGGAACCGAACTTCGGTCTTCGCCGGGTGGACGTTGACATCGACTTCTTCGGGCGGAATGTCGAGGAACAGCGCCAGCACCGCGTGCCGGTCACGCGCCAGCATGTCGGCATAGGCCCCGCGTACCGCGCCGACCAGCAGCCGGTCCTTCACCGGTCGGCCATTGACGAACAGGTACTGGTGATCGGCCACCCCGCGGTTGAAGGTCGGCAGCCCCGCCACCCCCGTTAGCCGGGCAGTACCGCGTTGCAGCTCAATCGCGACCCCGTCATCGGCCAGTTCGCGCGCGACGATCCGGGCGACCCGGCTCGCCAGTTCCTCGTCCGGCTGCACCGCCAGCACCCGGCGGCCATCGTGTTCCAGCACGAACCCCACTTCGGGCCGGGCCATTGCCAGGCGGCGGACCACATCGAGGCAGGCGGCATATTCGCTGCGCGCCGAGCGCAGGAACTTGCGCCGTGCCGGGACCTTGCCAAACAGGTCCTCGACCCGGATCCGCGTGCCCGGCGGCAAGGCGGCGGGGCCTTCCTCCACCAATGCGCCGTGATCGACCACCCGGCGCCAACCTTCGCTGGCTCCTCTCACCCGGCTTTCGATCGAAAGGCGCGCAACGCTGGCAATCGAGGGCAAGGCTTCGCCCCGGAAACCCAGGGTGGAAACCAGCTCGATATGTTCATCGGGCAGCTTGGAGGTGGCGTGGCGTTCGAGCGCGAGCGCAATCTCCTCCGGCCCCATCCCGCAGCCATCGTCGGTTACCTCGATTCCGCCAAGCCCGCCCTCGGTCAGCCTGACCGCAACATTGCGCGCGCCGGCATCGAGGGCGTTTTCGACCAGCTCTTTGAGCGCCGAGGCCGGCCGCTCAACCACCTCGCCCGCGGCGATGCGGTTGACCAGGTTTTCGGGCAGGCGGCGGATGGTGGGCACTGGATATCCTCATTCCGTTCGTCCCGAGCGAAGTCGAGGGACAGCCTGCTCGGCGACCCCTCGACTTCGCTCGGGGCGAACGGGTTTGGTTTGCACGTAGCCTAGCGACGAAGCGCCGATAATTCGAGACAAACAGCACCGCCATCCCCGGGCGAAATCACAATTTTTTGGCCTTTCATCTGACCCGCTGCTAAGGGGTCCGCTTCCACGCTAACAGATAGGCCTGTGCTTGCTGCGATTCCTGCGGTAAGGTCAGGAAAACATACGGAAATTTCAATGGCATCGTTTCTCTCGCGATTCTTCAAGTTTGGCTCGCAAAATATGGCGATCGACCTCGGCACGGCGAACACGCTGGTCTATGTCCAGGACCGCGGCATCGTGCTCAATGAACCCTCGGTCGTGGCGATCGAAACGATCAACGGGATCAAGAAGGTCAAGGCCGTTGGCGACGACGCCAAGATGATGATGGGCAAGACCCCGGACAGCATCGAAGCGATCCGCCCGCTGCGCGATGGCGTGATCGCCGACATCGAAGTTGCCGAAGAAATGATCAAGCACTTCATCCGCAAGGTGAATGGCAAGCGCACCTCGATGTTCAATCCGCCGGAAATCGTGATCTGCGTGCCTTCGGGCTCGACCTCGGTCGAGCGCCGCGCGATCCGCGATGCGGCAAGCAATGCCGGGGCCAGCGCGGTCTATCTGATCCTTGAACCGATGGCCGCTGCGATCGGCGCCGACATGCCGGTGACCGAGCCGGTCGGCAGCATGGTGGTCGATATCGGCGGCGGCACCACCGAAGTCGCGGTGCTTTCGCTGCGGGGCCTCGCCTATACCACTTCGGTCCGCGTCGGCGGGGACAAGATGGACGAAGCGATCGTCTCCTACGTGCGCCGCCACCACAACCTGCTGATCGGCGAATCGACCGCTGAGCGGATCAAGAAGGACTACGGCGTCGCCACGGTCCCGGCCGACGGCGTCGGCCTCTCGATCCAGATCAAGGGCCGCGACCTGGTCAACGGCGTGCCCAAGGAAATCACCATCACCCAGGCGAACATCGCCGAAGCACTGTCTGAACCCATCGGCGCAATCGTCGAAGGCGTGCGGATCGCGCTGGAAAACACCGCGCCGGAACTGGCCGCAGACATTGTCGATCAGGGCATCGTCCTTACCGGCGGCGGCGCGCTGATCCACGGGCTTGACGAGTATCTGCGCGAAGAAACCGGACTGCCGGTCTCGATCGCGGAAGATCCGCTGTCGTGCGTGGCGCTGGGCACCGGCCGGGCCATGGAAGATCCGATCTTCCGCGGCGTGCTGATGACCGCCTGAGGGGCAGACCCAGGTGTCGCGCCCCCGCCACGATAAGGAGTAACCCCGATGGCGGCGCCGAAAAATCGCCGCCCGGGCTATTCCCGGCGGGCGCAGTACGGCAACTTCTTCAGCTATATCGCCGCGCTGGTCGGGCTGGGCCTGGGCGTGCTGCTGCTGTTGGTTTCGACCGGGAACTCCGGCGCCTTTTCGGGCCTGCGCGGCGCGGCTTCGGATGCCGGGGCTCCCGCAGGGACCGTGGCAGCCAGCGGCCGAACGGCTTCGCAGGGGCTCTGGGCGACGATTGCCGGGTACTTCACCCATGGATCCAGAGTGGCCCGGCTTGAGCAGGAAGTAGCCGAGGCGCGTGTCAAACTGGCGGAACAGTCGGCGCTCAAGGAAGAGAACGCCCGGCTCAAGGCGCTTGTCGGACTGACCGAGGGTGAGACAAAGCCGGTCGCAATTACGCGCCTGGTCGGATCGACCTCCTCCTCCAGCCGCCGCTTTGCAATGATCGGGGTCGGCAGCAACCAGGGCGTGCAGACCGGGATGGCGGTGCGATCGCCGCTGGGCCTGGTCGGCCGCGTGATCGAAGTGGGCCGCACCAGTTCGCGGGTCCTGCTGATTACCGACAGTGCCAGCTCGATCCCGGTGCGCCGCGCCGATGACGGGATTCAGGCCTATGCCAATGGCCAGGGCGACGGGATTTTGCGGATCAAGCTGGCCGTGACTGGTATCAACCCGCTGAAGCCCGGTGATGCCATCGTCACCACCGGATCGGGCGGGATCTACCGCCCCGGCCAGGCGGTTGCCGTGGTGGTTTCGCTCACCCCTGACGGCGCGCTTGCCCGCCCGCTGAGCAATCCGGCAATGACCGAATTCGTCGCGGTCGATCCGCTGTTCGAAGCGCCTGAAGAGCTTCCCGTCCCAGCGCCAGAGGGCCAGTAATGGCCCCGCCCCTGCCTTCGCTGCTGCGCGAGATCGGCAAACGCCAGATCAATCGCGCGCCTTCACCGATACTGGCGATGTCGGTGCCGTGGCTGCTGGTCATGCTTGGCAGTCTTCATCCGACCTGGCCGGTCATCGCCTCGGCCCCGGTGATGCCGCCGATCGGCTTCCTGCTGCTGGTGGCCTGGCAGCAATTGCGGCCGGGACTGTTCCCGGTCTGGGCCGGCCTCCCGCTGGGTCTGTTTGACGATCTCTATTCCGGCCAGCCGTTTGGCAGCGCCGTCGTCTTGTGGTCGGCGGCGATGCTGGGGCTGGATTTCATCGAACACCGCTTTCCCTGGCGCGGGTTCTTGCTCAACTGGCTGGAAGCCAGCGGCTTCATCGCCGCTTACCTGTTCCTGAGCTTGCAGATCGCCAACCTGGGCGGAGGCGCGACGCCGCTGGTGACAGTTGTGCCGCAAGTGGTGCTTGCGGTCCTGGCCTACCCGATCGCCGCGTGGATTGTCGGCGGGGCCGATCGCTTCCGCCTGATCAAGATCCGCGAAATCTGATGTTCGACGACCCCAAGCATGTCAGTTCAGGCACGCTGAAGAACAGCTTCGACCGGCGCTCGTTGCTGATCGGCGGCTTGCAGACCGGCGTGGGCGTGCTGCTCGCAGCGCGGCTGGGCTGGATTGCGCTGGTCGAGAATGAGAAATACACCACCGCAGCCGAAAGCAACCGGGTCAACCTGACGCTGATCCCGCCCCGGCGCGGGGCGATCCTCGATCGCAACAACCAGCCGCTGGCCACCAACCGGATGGAATACCGGATCGACGTCATCCCCGAGCGGCTGGTCGATCCCGAAGCGACGGTCGCCAGGCTTGGCGCCCTGCTGCAGATGGACGCGATCGCGCTGCGCGACCTGTCCGACAAGCTTGAAAAGGCGCGCGGCTTCCAGCCGCTGGGGGTGGCCTCTGGTATCAAGCCCGACATATACAACAAGATCCTGGTCCGCTTGCCCGAAATGCCGGGCGTAGTGGCCGCGCAGGGGCACACCCGCTGGTACCCGACCGGGCCTTCAGTGGGCCATCTGCTGGGCTATGTCGGCCCGGCTTCGGCCGAGGAATTCAAGTCCGAACGCAACCCGCTGCTGATGACCCCGGGCTTCAAGCTGGGCAAGGACGGGCTGGAAAAGCGCTTCGAAACCGAACTGCGCGGTATTCCCGGTGCGCGCCGCGCTGAAGTCTCCGCCTCGGGCAAGATCGTGCGCGATCTGGAAATGCGCGAGGATGTGCCCGGCAAGCCGCTGCAACTGACTATCGACGGCCCATTGCAAGACTATGCCGCCCGTCGGCTTGGCCTGGAAAGCGGTTCGGTGGTGGTGATGGATTGCCTGACCGGCGATATCCTGGCCATGGCATCGATGCCCAGCTTCGATCCCAACAGCTTTGCCGACGGGATCGGCCGGATCGAATGGAAGATGCTGGCCGACGACGATCACGTGCCCTTGCGCAACAAGGTGCTGCGCGGGCTCTATCCACCGGGCTCGACGGTCAAGCCGGCAGTGGCAATGGCCTTTCTCGAAGCCGGGCTTGATCCCGAAGCCACCGTCAGTTGCGGCGGCGGGCTGCGGGTTGGCAACCGCGTGTTCGGCTGCTGGAACCGGCGCGGCCACGGCACGGTCAACATGGCCAAGGCGATCTACCAAAGCTGCGACGTCTATTTCTATCACTTCGCGCAGAAGATCGGGATGGACCCGATCGCCCTGATGTGCCGCCGTCTTGGCCTGGGCGAGAAGTACGATCTTCCCGTGGTTGGCCAGCACTATGGCACGGTCCCGGATCCGGCCTGGAAGCAGAAGAAGTATAACAAGCCCTGGGCTGTCTTCGATACGGTCAACGCCACGATCGGTCAGGGCTATATGCTGGTCAATCCGCTGCAACAGGCCGTCATGGCGGCGCGGATCGCCTCGGGCAAGTTGCTCCAACCGCGCTTGTTGCTCGACAAGAAGGCCCCCGCTGTTCCCAGCATGGGCTTCAGCCAGGACCACCTCGACTATGTCCACAAGGCGATGAGCGACGTGGTCAATGGCCCGGGCACGGCCGGCCGCGCGCGGCTGCCGCTACCTGATGTGCTGATGGCCGGCAAGACCGGTACTGCTCAGGTGGTCAGCCTCAACATTTCGGATGGCAAGTCCGGCCCCTGGAAATACCGCGATCACGGCCACTTCATTGCCTATGCCCCCTACGACAACCCGCGCTATGCCTGCGCTGTGGTGGTCGAACACGGCGGTGGGTCGGGCGCGGCCTATCCGATCGCCCGCGATGTGATGACATTCCTCTACGATCAGCAAAAGGCGCTTGAGGTGCTGACGGGCATGGAGGCTGGCTGGGGCGGTACACCACAAGAGCGGATGGCTTCGCGCTACAGCAGCTTTGCCTCACAGTATGGCACCAATGCGCCCCGCCCCGCCGACGAAGAGGAAATCCGCCGCCAATCGCAAGGCCCGGATCCGGCCGAGCGGACTCCGCGCAGCCCGGTCACTGAAGCTGCTGCACCGCGCCCTGAACCAGATCAGGACCAGCCAGCGCAGCCCGCCGCTGCGCCGACACCCGCACCTGCCCCCTCACCCGCGCCAAGCCGAGCGCCGCAATGAGCCGCCGGATCATCCCCGAAGCCATCGCGCGCGAGCCCTGGCGGGTGATCCTGCCGCTGTTCGCGCTCAACACCTTCGGCTCGGTCGTGCTCTACTCAGCCGCAGGCGGGCATTTGCAGCCCTGGGCGCTGCTCCACACGATCCATTTTGCCGTGTTTCTGGTCATGGCCTTCGTCATCTCCCGGGTGCCGCGCGAGTTCTTCAGGGCCCTGGCCTTCCCGGCCTATGGCGTGCTGGTGGCCTTGCTGTTGATGGTTGACCTGTTCGGCGCGGTGCGCGGCGGCAGCCAGCGGTGGATCGACCTGGGCTTCATGATGCTCCAGCCCTCGGAACTGATGAAGCCCACGATCGTGCTGGCATTGGCCCATTTCTTCGCCAACCTGCCGCCGGCGATGACCCACAACTGGCGCACGCTGCTGCCTGTAGCAGGCCTTGCCGGAGTGCCGGTGATCCTGGTGATCATCCAGCCCGATCTGGGCACCGGGCTATCTGTGGCGGCGGGCGCAGCGGTGGTGATCTTCCTGGCGGGCCTGCCGATGCGCTGGTTCATCGGCGCGGGGGCTGCCATCGCGGCAATCGCCCCGGTGGCATTTTTCACCCTGCTGCACGATTACCAGCGCAAGCGCGTGCTGGTGTTCCTCAACCCTGAGGAAGACCTGCTCGGTTCGGGCTATCACATCACCCAGTCCAAGATCGCGATCGGATCGGGCGGGTTCTTTGGCAAGGGCTTCGGCAATGGCAGCCAGAGCCACCTTGAGTACTTGCCCGAGGCCCAGACCGACTTCGCCTTTTCGACCATGGCGGAGGAATGGGGTGTGCTGGGCGGCCTGTTCGTGCTGGCGGTATTCCTGTGGGTGTTCCGCTGGGGCATGCAGGTCTCTCGCAGGGCGCCCGACCGGTTCTCCAGCCTGCTGGCGGCGGGGATGACTTTCACCGTGTTCTTCTACATGGCGGTCAATACGCTGATGGTCATGGGGCTGGCCCCGGTGGTTGGAATTCCGCTGCCCTGGATCAGCCACGGTGGCTCGGCGCTGATGACCAACATGATCTGCATCGGCTCGATCATGGCGGTAGATCGCTGGAGCCGGCGCGGCGGATCGCTTTCGGCGTAAAAAGCCCTTCCATCCGCAAATTCTGCCGCTATAGGGAGCGCTCCCCGCCGAATCGGCGGCCAGCGGAAACGCTTGGAAGTGGACGCATAGCTCAGTTGGTAGAGCAGCTGACTCTTAATCAGCGGGTCCTAGGTTCGAGCCCTAGTGCGTCCACCATTCCCTTGCAAACCAGGCCTAATAGCTGCGCGGCAGACCGAGCACGTGTTCGGCCAGGTAGCTGAGGATCAGATTGGTGCTGATCGGAGCGACGGTATAGAGCCGCGCCTCGCGGAACTTGCGCTCGACATCGTATTCCTCGGCAAAGCCGAAACCGCCGTGGGTCTGGACGCACATGTCGGCGGCGGCCCAGCTGGCCTCAGAGGCGAGCAGCTTGGCCATGTTGGCTTCTTCGCCCGGATTGCCGCCCGCGTCATAGACTGCGGCGGCGTGGTGGACCATCAGTTCGGCCGCGCGCATCTGGGCATAGCACCGCGCGATCGGGAACTGCACGCCCTGGTTCTGCCCGATCGGGCGGGCGAAGACCGAACGCTCCCTGGCATAGTCGGCGGCCTTCTGGATAAACCACTTGGCATCGCCGACGCATTCCGCCGCGATCAGGATCCGTTCGGCGTTCATGCCCGAAAGGATATAGCGAAAGCCCTTCCCTTCCTCACCAATCAGGCTGCTGGCGGGGATGCGCAGATCATCGAAGAACACCTCGGTGGTCGAATGGTTCATCATGGTGCGGATCGGCTTGATCGTCAGGCCGTTGCCGACCGCTGCGCGCATATCGACCAGGAAGATCGACAGGCCTTCGGTCTTCTTGGCCACCTGTTCGCGCGGGGTGGTGCGGGCGAGCAGCAGCATCAGGTCGGAATGCTCGGCGCGGCTGGTCCAGATCTTCTGGCCGTTGACCACGTAGCTGTCGCCATCGCGCACCGCGACGGTGCGCAGGCTGAGCGTGTCGGTCCCGCTGGTCGGCTCGCTCACTCCGAAGGCCTGCAAGCGCAGCTCGCCGTTGGCGATCCCCGGCAGGTACTGCGCCTTCTGTTCGGCCGAACCGTACCGCAGCAGCGTGTTCATGATGTACATCTGCGCGTGGGCGCTGGCGCCATTGCAACCGCTGGCCTGAATCTCTTCCATGATCACCGCTGCGGCATCCAGCTTGAGGCCTGAGCCGCCGAACTCTTCGGGGATCAGCGCGGCGAGGAAGCCCGCCTTGGTCAGGGCATCGACGAATTCGCCCGGATATGCTCGCTCGCGATCCTTCTCACGCCAATAGTCCCCGGGAAACTCGGTGCAGAGCGCCTGCACGGCGCGGCGGATTTCCGCGATATCGTCGCTTTCGGTCATTGCCGCTTCTTAACCGTTCGCTTAAGGTGCGCAAGCCGCACGGTCGCGTACGATGATCGAATAGGGCCAACAGGAGGGATGTGACTATGCGCAAGGCAATTGCCCTGACTGCCATTTTGCTGGGTTCAACCGCGCTGCTTTCGGGCTGCGACAAGGTCAAGCAGGTCGTGACCGGCAAGGCCGAGATTGCCAACAGCGCCTATCCTGAGAAGGTTTACTGGGGCGACACCCACCTCCACACTTCGAACTCGCCCGATGCCTTTGGCTTTGGCACCCGGCTCGACCCTGAGGCCGCGCTGCGTTTTGCCCGCGGTGAAGAGGTCACTTCCTCAACCGGGCAAAAGGCCAAGCTCGCCCGCCCACTCGACTTCCTGGTCATCAGCGACCACTCGGACGGCTTCGCGACGGTCAAGAACCTCTACGAAGCGCCGCGTGCGATGATCACCGAGCCCACATTGCTGCGCTGGTACGATCTGCTGCATTCAGGCCCGGAAGGCTCGATGAAGGCCACCGCCGAACTGATCGACGCCAAGGCCAAGGGCACCCTGCCCCCCGAAATCATGGACGCCAAGGCGGCCGAAGCGCGGCTCAAGAAGGACTGGCTGTCGCACATCGCAGCGGTCGAACGCTATGACGAGCCGGGCAAGTTCACGGCGTTCGTCGGCTTCGAATATACCCTGATGGACGAAGGCCGGAACCTGCACCGCAACGTGGTGTTCCGTGACAGCGGTAACAAGGCCGCGACCGTGCTGCCGCTGACCTCGTTCGGCACGGTCGTGCCCGATGGCCTGTGGGACTATATGGACGCCTATGCCGCCAAGACCGGCGGCAAGATGCTGGCGATCCCGCACAATTCGAACATGTCGAACGGGCGCATGTTCATGATGACCGATCCGTCCGGCGGTCCGATGAGCGCAGAGTACGCCCGCCGCCGCCTGGCTCACGAACCGGTGGTAGAGATCACCCAGATCAAGGGTGACAGCGAGGCCCATCCCTTCATGTCGCCCAACGACGAGTTCGCGGGCTATGGCACCGCCGGCTGGGAAATCGGCGACCTGATGATGGTTGAGCGCACCACGCCCGAAATGCAACCCGGCTCCTACGTGCGCGAGGCGCTGAAGCGCGGGCTGCTGATCGAGCAGCGCACCGGGGCCAACCCCTATGCCTTCGGGGTGATCGGATCGACCGACAGCCACACCTCGCTCGCCACCGGTGACGAGGATAACTATTTCGGCAAGCATTCGGGGGTTGAGCCCAATAGCAAGCGGGCCACCGAGGCCCAGAACCTGGGCACGCGCAGTGGCCGTTTCGGCTGGAACTACCTCGCCAGCGGCTATGCCGCGGTCTGGGCGACCAGCAACAGCCGCGAGGCGCTGTTCGACGCGATGATGCGCAAGGAGGTCTATGGCACCACCGGCCCGCGCATGACGCTGCGGGTGTTCGGTGGCTGGGACTTCAAGGCCGAAGACCTCAAGGGTGACTGGGTCAAGGCCGGCTACACCCGCGGCGTGCCGATGGGCGGAAACCTCAAGGCCGGCAAAGGCGTGCCCAGCTTCATCATTTCCGCGCTGAAGGACCCGATCGGGGCCAATCTTGACCGGGTTCAGGTGGTCAAGGGCTGGGTCGACAAGAACGGCGTCGCGCAGGAAAAGGTCTTCGACGTGGTCTGGAGCGATATGGCCAAGCGCGTTGCGGCTGGCGGCAAGGTTCCGGCGGTCGGCGATACGGTCGATCTGACCAAGCCCAGCTATCAGAACTCGATCGGCGCACCCGATCTCTCCACGGTCTGGAGCGATCCTGAATTCGATCCGGCGGTGCGCGCGTTCTATTACGTCCGCGTGCTCGAAATCCCCACCCCGACCTGGGTGGCCTATGACGCTGTCCGCTTCAAGCTGACGCTCGACCCCAAGATTCCGCTCAAGCACCAGGAACGCGGCTATACCTCGCCGATCTGGTACAATCCGGCAGCCTGATGAAAAGGAACGACCCGATGAACAAAGTTATCGGTGCTACCGCCCTGCTGCTTGCCGCAACCGCGCTGACCAGCGGCTGCGACAAGGTCAAGGACACTTTCAGCAGCAAACCCAGTGCGGATTCAATCAAGAACACCGCCTATCCCGAAAAGGTGTTCTGGGGCGATACCCACCTGCACACTTCCAACTCGGTCGATGCATTCGGATTTGGCACGCGGCTCGATCCCGAAACGGCGCTGCGCTTTGCCAAGGGCGAGGAAGTGACCGCAACCACCGGGACCAAGGCCAAGCTGGCCCGACCGCTCGACTTCCTGGTTATTTCCGATCACGCCGAGGGGATCGGTTCGACCAAAGCGCTCTACGATGCGCCGCGCATGATGATCACCGATCCGCAGCTGCTGCGCTGGTACGACATGATGCATGCCAGCCCCGAAGAATCGCTCAAGGCCATGGGCGAAATGCTGGCGGTCCGCGCGTCCGGCAAACCCAATCCGGCGATGAGCGACACCAAGGCTGCGGCAGCGCGAACAACCAAGCTGTGGACCGAACATATGACCACGGTCGAACGCTATGACGAGCCGGGCAAGTTCACCGCCTTCATGGGCTTTGAATATACCCTGATGCAGACCGGCAATAACCTGCACCGCAACGTGATTTTCCGGGATGGCAAGGACAAGGTTTCGGCTGTCGAACCGCTTGATCCGGGCGATTCCAAGTGGCCCGAACACCTGTGGGACTACATGGAAGCCTACGAGAAGAAGACCGGAGGCAAAGTGCTGGCGATCCCCCACAACGGCAACGTCTCTAACGGGCTGATGTGGATGATGACCGAACCCGGCGGCGGACCGATGAGCGCCGAATATGCCCGCCGCCGCGCCGCGCGCGAGCCGATTGTCGAGATGACCCAGATCAAGGGGGACAGCGAGGCCCACCCCTTCATGTCGCCCAATGATGAATTCGCCGGATATGGCACTTCGGGCTGGGATCAGGCCAACTTGCTGGGCAATATCAAGACCAAGCCCGAAGACCTGCCGGGCTCCTACGCCCGCGAGGCGCTCAAACGCGGGCTGCTGATCGAGCAGCGCACTGGCGTGAACCCCTATGCCTTCGGGATGATCGGATCGACCGACAGCCACACCTCGCTCTCGACGACCGAGGAAAACAACTTCTTCGGCAAGCACACCGGGGTTGAACCCAGCGCCAAGCGCGCCACCGCCGGGTTTGTTCCGGGCGTGCCCAGCGGCCGGATGAACTGGCAGTCGCTCTCCAGCGGCTATGCCGCGGTCTGGGCCACCAGCAACACCCGCGAGGCGCTGTTCGACGCGATGATGCGCAAGGAAGTCTATGCCACCACCGGCCCGCGCATGACGCTGCGGGTGTTCGGTGGCTGGGACTTCAAGGCCGAGGACCTCAAGGGTGACTGGGTCAAGGCCGGATATGCCCGCGGCGTGCCGATGGGCGGCAATCTGAAAGCGGGAGGCAAAGGCGCGCCCAGCTTCATCGTCTCGGCGCTCAAAGACCCGCTCGATGGCAACCTGGACCGGGTTCAGGTGGTCAAGGGCTGGGTCGACAAGAACGGCGTCGCGCAGGAAAAGGTCTTCGACGTGGTCTGGAGCGACATGGCCAAGCGGGTTCCGGTAGGCGGCAAGGTTCCGGCGGTGGGCGATACCATCGATCTGGCGACCGCGACCTACCAGAACAGCATCGGCGCGCCTGAGCTCTCGACCGTGTGGAGCGATCCGGAGTTCGATCCCACCCTTCGCGCCTTCTACTATGTCCGCGTGCTGCAGATCCCGACGCCAACCTGGATGGCTTACGACATGGTCAAGTACAAGCTGACCCTGCCGCCCGAAGTGCCGCTCAGGCACCAGGAACGCGCCTATACTTCGGCAATCTGGTACACTCCTGCATAGAGAATTTGGCCCGCCTGACATGACGTTCAAAGACAATCTCCGGCGGCTCCTGAAGGAGCCGCTGGTTCATTTCCTGATCGCCGGGGCCTTGGTCTTCTGGCTGATGGCGGGCCGCGCGCCAGATCTTGGCGAGCGGCGGATCGTGGTCAATGAACGCGTTGCCGGGGCAATCGCCCAGCGATTTTACGACAGCTTCCGCCGTATGCCATCGCAGGACGAACTTGACGGGCTGATCCGCGACTATGTTCAGGATCAGGTCTATTACCGTGAGGCTTTGGCCTTGGGTCTCGACCAGAACGACGAGGTCGTGGTTCGTCGGATGCGCCGCAAGATGGAAGGACTGGCGGTTGCCGACGCCGAAGCGGCGACGCCATCAGACAAGGACTTGCAGGCGCTGATCGACAAGGACCCGGCCCGCTATGCCGAAGATCCGCGCACCACTTTTCAGCAGGTCTATCTGGGTGCCGATACCCCGGAAAACCGGGCGCAGGCCGATCTCAAGTTGAAGCAGCTGCGCACCGGGCAAAGCGCCAGCGGCGTGCCCGCCCCGCTTCCGGCCCGCCTGGACGGCGCCAGCGCGAGCGAGATTTCGGGCATGTTCGGCGACGAATTCACCCTGGCGCTGCGCAACCAGCCCACCGGGCAATGGGTCGGACCGGTCGCATCGGGGCTTGGCCTGCACCTGGTGCGGGTCGACAACCGCGCCGCCCCTGCCCCGCCCAGCCTCGCCACTGTGCGTCAGCGGGTGGAGAACGACTGGCGCGCCGCCGCGGTCGCCAAGTCCCGCGACGAAAGCTACGCCCGCATCCTCAAGGGCTATGATGTGGTGATCGAGCTCGAAAAATGAGGGCTGAAACCAACAACCGTTCGCCCCGAGCGCAGTCGAGGGGTCGCGCCATGACGCCCCCCCTCGACTTCGCTCCGGGCGAACGGGTTTGGGGGGTGTGGGCATTTCTCCTGGTGCTGTTCGCTTGCCTGGCCCTTCCCGCCCCTGCCCGTGCCGACGAGCTGCGTCCGGGCTATCTGGAACTGACCCAGCAAGACGCGCGGCAGTGGAAGCTGGTCTGGAAAGCCCCGGTGCTGGGCGGCCTCGCCACCCGCGCGCGGCCGCACTTTCCGGAGTTCTGCACCCAGTCGCCGCCCGTCGCCCGGCTTGAGAATGCCTCGCTGGTCGCCACCAGCGTGCTAACCTGCAGCAAGGACCTGCCGGGCAGCACGGTCGGCATCGCCGGAATGGACGGGGCCTTCACCGATGCCCTGCTGCGGATTGCGCCGCTGGACCGCCCGGTTCAGGCCGCGCGGCTGACCCCGAATGACGCCATGGTCGAAGTGGCCACGGTGCCCGACAGCTGGGAAGTGGCGCGCAGCTATCTGGTGCTGGGGGTGGAACATATCCTCGAAGGGTACGACCACCTGTTGTTCGTGATCGCGCTGGTGCTGCTGCTGGCGCGGCCCTGGGTGGTGATCAAGGCGGCAACTGCTTTTACCCTGGCCCACACGATCACGCTGGCCGGATCGACGCTGGGGCTGTTCGGCCTGCCGCAGGCCCCGGTCGAGGCGCTGGTGGCGCTGTCGATCATTTTCCTGGCGGTTGAGATCGTCAAGCAAGACCCGGCCAATCTGCGCCTCTCGGAACGTATTCCATGGGTTGTCGCGTTCGGCTTCGGGCTGATCCACGGCTTCGGCTTTGCCGGGGCGCTGCGCGAGATTGGCCTGCCCGAAGGCGATGTGCCGGTGGCCTTGCTAACCTTCAACATCGGGGTCGAGCTGGGTCAGTTGCTGATCATTTCACTGGTTCTGGCGGTGATCGCCGTGCTGCGCCGGTTCAAGCCGGTGGCTTTGCGCCCTTCCACCCTTGCCGCAACCTATGCAATCGGGATAACGGCCAGCTTCTGGTTTATCGAGCGCATGCTCGGCTGAGGAGAGTTTCGATGTCTGATGCCCCGGTCCTTTACAGCCTCGATGCCGATGGCATTGCCACGATTACCCTCAACCTGCCCGAAATCCGCAACCCGATTTCCGACCTCGACCTGATCGAGGCGCTGCTTGACCGGCTGAGCGATATCGAAAACGACCCCAATGTCCGCGTCGCGATCCTGACCGGCGCGGGTCCGGCCTTCTCGGCTGGCGGCAACCTCAAGACCATGATGCCCGATGCAGGCGGTCTCAACGCCAGCCTGCCGGCGCGCACGCGGCGCAACTACAAGAGCGGGATCCAGCGCCTGCCGCTGGCTTTCGCGGCGCTGGAAGTGCCGGTGATCGCCGCAGTGAACGGTCCAGCGATTGGGGCCGGGCTGGACCTGGCCTGCATGTGCGACCTGCGCGTAGCAGGCGAGAACGCCAAGTTCGCGGAAAGCTTCGTCAAGCTGGGGATCATCCCCGGCGATGGCGGAGCCTGGCTGCTGCAACGGATCGTCGGCTTCTCCAAGGCCGCCGAACTGACCCTGACCGGGGAAACCATCGACGCTGCCGAGGCGCTGAAAATCGGGTTGGTCAGCCAGGTTGTGCCTGACGATCAGCTGCTCGAAGCCGCGCACAAAATGGCCGCCCGGATCGCCTGCAACCCGCCCTTCGCGGTGCGGATGGCCAAGCGGCTGATCTGGGACGCAGCATCGATGTCGATTGGCCAGGTGCTCGAAATGTCGGCCGCGATGCAGTCGGTCGCGCATGCCACCAAGGACAATGCCGAAGCGGTCAACGCCTTCCTGGAAAAGCGCAAGCCGGTGTTCAAGGGCGACTGAGAACAACCCTCACCCCTTTCCGTTCGCCCCGAGCGTAGTCGAGGGGTAGCGCCACAACGCCACCCCTCGACTTCGGCCCTTTCAGGCCGAAGTTTATCCTGAGCGCGGCCGCTAAGCCGCAAGCCGAAGGGCTCGGGGCGAACGGAGTGGGGATGAATGTGATTCTGATGTAGAGTATCACATTTTAATGTGATAACCCGCGAATCATGGCTACAAACATCATCGAACGCGTCCGCCGGCTGGTTGCCGATGGGGGCATGTCCCGCTCTGGTCTGGCCCGCGCGGCCGGGCTTCACGCCAACACCCTGCGCGATTGCACCGAACCGGACTGGAACCCGACTACCGAGACCTTGCGAAAGCTCGAAGCCTTCCTGTGGGACAGCGACGAAAGCCCGGTCCTGGTCCCGATCGAGGAGATCATCGACGAGGCCCGCAACGGCCGGATGTTCATCCTGGTCGATGACGAGGACCGCGAGAACGAGGGCGATCTGGTGATCCCGGCGCAGATGGCGACCCCCGATGCGATCAACTTCATGGCCACACATGGTCGCGGACTGATCTGCCTGACCCTCACCCGCGAACGCACCGAAGCGCTCGGCCTTGAACTGATGAGCCGCAACAACGGCACCCGCCACGAAACCGCTTTCACCGTCTCGATCGAAGCGCGCGAAGGCGTGACCACCGGCATCTCCGCCGCTGACCGCGCGCGCACGGTCGCGGTGGCGATCGACGCCAGCAAGGGGCGGCAGGATATCGTCAGCCCCGGCCACGTGTTTCCGCTGATTGCCCGCGATGGCGGCACATTGGTCCGCGCCGGGCATACCGAAGCCTCGGTCGATATCTCGCGGCTTGCCGGCCTCAACCCCTCGGGCGTGATCTGCGAGATCATGAACGAGGATGGGACCATGGCGCGGATGGACGATCTGGTGCCCTTCGCGCGCAAGCACGGCCTCAAAATGGGCACGATCCGTGACCTGATCGAATACCGCCGCAAGCACGATCACCTGGTCGAATGCGTCAGCGAAGCGCCGTTCACCTCCGACTACGGCGGCGAATGGACCGCCAAGTCATTCCGCAACAAGACCGATGGTACGGTCAACATCGTCCTGCAGAAAGGCCATGTCCTGCCCGGCGAACCCACGCTAGTCCGTATGCACGGCATTTCGATCTATTCCGACGTTCTGGGCCAGCCCGGCCCGCGCAAACGCGTGTTGCAGCGCGCGATGGATGAAATCGGCCGCGCCGGAGCGGGTGTGATCGTGTTGCTGATGCCCAGCTCCCCCGAACAGCTCAACGCCGAAGTCGCGCGTTCGCCCTTGCCCGAGATGGACCTGCGCGCCTATGGGATCGGAGCACAGATCCTTGCGGACCTGGGCATCCACGACATGGTCCTGTTGACCAATTCGCACCGCAATATTGTCGCGATCGAAGGTTACGGCCTCAATATCGTCGGCGAACGCCCGATCCCGGAGTAAGTGATGTCCCGTTTTCTCATCGTCGAAGCGCGCTTCTACGATCATCTCAACGACATGCTGGTGGCAGGGGCCAAGGCGGCGCTGAAGGCGGCGGGCCATCAGGTCGATGTCATCACCGTTCCCGGCGCGCTGGAAATTCCCGGCGCGATTGCGCTGGCCGACCAGTCAGGCGAGTACGACGGCTATGTGGCGATCGGCGTAGTGATCCGCGGTGAAACCTATCACTTCGAAATCGTCGCCGGAGAATCCGCACGCGGAATCATGGCGCTGACCATGGACGGGATCGCGATCGGCAACGGCATTCTGACCGTCGAAAACGAAGAGCAAGCCCTGGTCCGCGCCGATCCCAAGCAGAAAGACAAGGGCGGCGAAGCAGCCAAGGCGGCACTCGTCCTGCTCGCGCTCAAGGAGAAGTTCGCATGAGCCGTCACCCCTCCCTTTCGGGCCTCCGGCTGGTGCTTGGCGGCAATGTCTTCGGCTGGACTGCCGATTCTGACACCAGCTTCGAGATCCTCGACGCCTTCTACGAATCCGGCGGACGCATGATCGATACGGCCGAAGTCTATTCGGCCTGGGTTCCGGGCCACACCGGCGGCGAAAGCGAAAAGGTCATCGGGGCCTGGATGAAGGCGCGCGGCGTGCGGGGGGACATGCGGATCGCCACCAAGACCGGCTATGGCATGGAACACGGCGACCTCAACCCCGCTACGCTGGGCGCGCGGCTCGCTGGCTCGCTCGAACGGCTGCAGACCGACTATGTCGATCTCTACTATGCCCACCGCGACGATCCCAAGACCCCGCAGGACGAAGTGGTCGCAGGGTTCAGCGCGCTGATCGCCGCGGGCAAGGTGCGCGAGGCCGGGGCATCGAACTTTACCGAGGACCGGCTGCGTTCGGCGATCGCAGCGGCCAAGGCCCAGGGCGTGCCGGGCTTCACCGTGCTGCAGAACCAGTACAACCTGCTGGAGCGCGGCGATTACGATGACAGCTTGCAGAACTGCTGCGTGGTCAATGACATTGCCATGCTGCCCTTCTTTGGCCTCGCCAGCGGTTACCTGACCGGCAAGTACCGCAAGCCCGCCGATTTCGAACGCTATGTCCGCGGCGACCGGGTCAAGAAATACCACGACGGCCACGGCCCCGCGCTGCTGGCAGTGATGGACCGGATCGCCAAGGAATGCGAGGCGACCGTCGCGCAAGTGGCGCTGGCCTGGCTGCTCGATCAGCCCGGCGTGGCCGCGCCGATCGCTTCTGCCACCACCGCTGACC
Source organism: Sphingomonadales bacterium (assembly GCA_018334165.1). Lineage (GTDB taxonomy): Bacteria > Pseudomonadota > Alphaproteobacteria > Sphingomonadales > Sphingomonadaceae > Novosphingobium. The sequence continues at coordinate 21,645 of JAGXTB010000223.1, forward strand.
AGCTCGACGAACTGGTCGAGGCGATCGACATCGAACTGATGCCCGAGCAGCTCCTGCAACTCAGCAAGGCTGTTCCGCAAGCGTGATCGAGCTGGCCGCCGCGCTGATGCTCGCATCGGGCGCGGCGCACGCCGTGGTCAATGCGGTGGTCAAAAGCGGCGGCGACAAGATGTCGAGCCGGGCGCTGGTCGATGGGTCCAGCGCGCTGCTGATCCTGCCGCTGGCCTTTGTAGTGCCCTTCCCCGTGGCCGCCTTGCCCTGGCTGCTGGGCTCCTTCGCGGTGCACCTGGTCTACATGGTCTGCCTGATCAAGGCCTTCGAACAGGCCGACATGAGCGCGGTCTATCCGGTCATGCGCGGCTCCGCGCCTGTGATCGCGGCGGCAGCGGCCGTGCTGTGGCTGCGCGATCCGATTACCCTGCCGGTGGCCTTGGGCGCACTGCTGGTCAGCCTGGGGACACTGGCGGTGGCCTGGTGGAACCCGCCGAGCAAGCGGGCCTTGGGCTGGGCCCTGGCGACCGGAGTTACCATCGCGCTCTACACCGTGATCGACGCCAAAGGCGCGCGCGCGGCCCCGTCGGCGATCAGCTATATCGTCTGGCTGTTCCTGCTGTTGGGCTTTGGAATCGGCGGCCTGTTTGCCGTTTGGCGCGGGCCAAAGTTCCTCGCCGAGGCGCGCGACCAATGGAAGCCGGGGCTGGCCGCCGGGGCGCTTTCGCTGGTCACTTATGGGCTTGCACTCTGGGCTTATCGGTTGGGCGACGTTCCGAAATTGGCTGCACTGCGCGAGACCTCGATCCTGTTCGGAGTCGCCATCGCCTGGCTGTTCCTGAAGGAGCGGGTCGGCAAGGCGCGGTTACTTGGCGCGGGGCTGATCGCCGCAGGCGCTGCGCTGCTGCTGGCGCTTGGCTAGGCCTCGCGCATTCCATCCTTGCAGAAAGACAACAACCCGCGCATGTTTCGTTCAGGTTGATCGTAGCAGACCTGAACACATACACAGGGAGAAGGCTCATGAAACTGACAACCTCGATTTTCGTATTGGCGGGCAGCTTGCTGGCAGCAACGCCTGCCTTGGCCGCATCGGACATGTTCCTGAAGTTTGAAGGCGTTGATGGCGAAGCTGCGGTTGCGGGCTGGTCGTTCGGGGCCTGCAACGCCGGCCAGTGCGCCACCATCACCGCGCCCCGCGACGTGGCCAGCGGCCAGGCGAGCGGCAAAACCAAGAACCCGCCGCGCGCCAGTTGGGACCTTGCGACCAGCAAGGGCGCCCGCTCCGCTGGAGGCGTCAATGTCGCCGTGGGCGATCTCGATGGCGATGGCCGGGCCGATCTGGCCTATGCCGGAACGCTGGACCAGGTCACCGGCCTGTCACTGACTTTCAAGGATGCTGCCCACATCCTGATCAAGGCCTGCGGCGGAAAACACATCCCCAAGGCCGTGCTGAAAATCGGTGCCGATACCTATGAATTGACTGATACGACAGTGACTTGCACCAGCACGGCCGATGCCGGCGCGCGCAAGATCGACCAGACCCCGGCCCGGATCAGCACCAATATGACGGTGCCCAAGCAGACCCAGGGCGCGACCTTTGGCGAAAAGGTCCAGGGCGGAATGGCCAGCGCGGGTGCGCTGACGGTGACTTTCACCGGTGGGCAGATGAAGCACACCAAGAGCGGTCACGTCACTCTGTTGAAGTAGTTGGGGCTGAAATAGCCTCGCAGGTATCGGCCCGGCGGGCCTGGTCGGCGGCGGCGAACATTGCGTCGTTGGCTGCCAGCCGCCGGTCGAGCACGATGCCACGGTTTGACGGCGATATGACCACTTCGGCACCCGGCGGGGTCTGCTGGCCCTCGCGCGCCAGGACAAACTGGACACCGCCCGGCCGCTGGGTCGTGTCGAACACTGCAATGTTGTCCGTATTGGCGGCAAAGGCCGAAACCGAAACATAGCCCTGTTCAGGCGTCGGTGCCGCGCTGACCCGCACCGGCCCGTTCGAAAGGTCGTAAACGCAAGTCGAATAGGCCAAGTCAGGCGAGGGCCGCACCACCCCGCGCGAATCCTTGGTGGTGCGCGGCCCGAACTGGAACCGATTGATCAGCGCGCCATCCTGCGAGGCACGCTGGGTAACGATCCGCATCAGGGCATAGGGCGTGACCATGACCAGGGCGACATGACCAACAGCAGCGGCGGCAGCGAACAGCAGCGCCAGTTTGACCGGGCGGTTCATGCCTTGCCTCCACAATCGATCCTGGTGACTTTGGGCATCGTGATCGAGGCAAAGTCATCCTGGGCGCGCTGTTCAGGCTGATAAATCCGAAGCGTAATGTCGAATGTCCCGGCCTTGCTGGTCGAGGCCCAGGCTCCGCTTTCGGGGCGTGTCGGACTGAGCGTGGCGCTCCACTGCCCCCGCGCGTCGCTGACCACTTCGGTTGCATCGAACGACAACGCATTGTCCTGGTTGAGCGGCAGGTAATTGTCGGCGGCATAGACCGTGACCGACCACCACTTGCCCGGCAGAGGCCCGCCGGTGACGCTGTAGCGACAGTTTTCGCTGAAAGGCTCACCGGCATCGTCGGTCTTGCGGGTGAAGTAGATCGCCTGGTTGCGGTTGAGCGCCAAAAGGCCGCTGATCGCCACCCGTGCGCGCAACCACGGGTCGGCGTCCTTCGATCCGGTCACCCGGCTGCCGTACCACCCCGAATAGTTCTTTCCGCCCATTCCGCCGGTGATTGCCCACCAGCCGCTGAACAGCCCGGCGATCAGCCCAAGCGCAATGGTCGAAGCAATCGTCAGGCGCGAAAGCGGGCCGCGGTTAGCCAAGGTCCATGTACTCCTTCAGACCCATCGGCGCGTAAGGCCCGATGATCAGCTGCTCGAACACACCGAAGCCCTCGCCATGCTTGTCGCTGACGACCTTGCAGGGCAGCTGGACATGGTAGTTGTCCATCGTCCCGGGATCGCACTGCGCCAGGCCAAAGTCCTCGCGCTCAACCGCGAGCGGGCCGTGATATAGCCCGTGGTTCCACTTGGGCGAAGTATAGCCGAGGCCGCGCATCTGGAACCGCCCGACCGGGGTCAGGGTCAGCGTTTCCGGGCCATCGGGCCCGTCGATCACCAGCTTTCCGCCTTCTGGCCAGCGCGTGCCCAATGCCAACGGCGAAGTCATTTCGCCCTCGGTATCGAACAAGGCCTCAGCCCCGCCGCCATCGGGCGCGATCACCGCGCGGGTGTTCCAGCGGTTGCCTTTGGCATCAGCGTTGACGTGGAAGAACAGACTGCGGTCGGCGAAATTGAGCGGGGTCCATTGCCAGAAGAAGCCGGGAATTATCCCGCTGCCGTGCGGCTGCTCGTCGCGCGTGCCCACGGGCCGCACGCCCCAGCTGCGATCGCGGGTGCCCATGGTGCCGCTGGCGCAGACCTCGCGCACCCCGTCGATCTCGATCCAGCCGGCGTAGTGGCCGTTCTGGGTCATCCGGGTATAGTCCATAAAGGTGCGCGGACCGATCCGGTGGATGAAGCGCGGCTCCTCGATCGGAAAGGCGCGGCCGGTGAAGACCAGCTCGGCCTTCAATCCCTCGCCGTCGACGGTGACTTTCAGCTTGTTGAGCGGTTCAATCACTTCGATCCGGATCGGACCGACCTGGGTGTCCATCCGCTCCATCCCCAGCTCGCGGCTGGCGTGGACGTTGTGCTGCACCCCGTCGCGGATCGCCGAAAAGTGCGCGTCCATCACATTGAGGTGCGGATAGACCCCCAGCGCGGCGGCAAAGAACCCCGATCCGTCGGGGGCATAGCCATTGAAGAAATAGCGGTCATAGAAATTGCGGTCGGTCCCGGCATAGGCGACCGGCTCGGGCGTCTGGTGCAGCGGATAGTCGTCGCCTTTGGTCAGGACCATCGCCTTAGCCTTTCAGTTTCTTGAGACTGCCATGCTCCAGCGCCAGCGCGCAGCCGCCGCGCGCCATCGACAGGAAGTTGGCATCGCCGCGTGTCGTGCGTTCGACATAAGCTGCGCTGAACACCGCGGTGGAAATGCCGTGGATCCCGCCCAGCACATAGTCATCCCACACCGCCTCGCGCGTAAGCGGCACGCTGCGCGCGGTCATTTCGGCACAGTAAAGATCGAGCAATTCCCCTTCATGCGCCACGCGCAGAGCATTGCCGATCCCGGTACCCATGAAATAGCCGATATCGGTCAGCCCATTGCCCTCTGCGACAGTCTGCCAATCGAGCACGGCGATCGGTTCAGCGCCGCCCTGAATGTCAAACAGCATGTTATCCAGCCGGAAATCGCCGTGGATCAGGCATTTGGGCCCGCGTTCCTGCCCGAACCAGGCATCACGGCCCTCGTTCAGTTCCTCGCAGATCGCCATGTATTCGGGCTCCAGCACGTCGGCATAGCGTTCATGGAAGATCGTTTGTGCATGGCCATAGAGCGCCTTGACCTGGTCGATGTGACCTTCCTTGGGCTTGAGCCAGTCCGTTCCGGTGATCGCCGCATTGTTCCAGCTGGGCGCGTGCAACGCGGCGGCCTGTTTCATCGCCTCGCGGGCATCGGCCGCACTGCAACTGTCCAGCTGATTGCCGCCGCGGCATGGTCCCAGGTCTTCGAACAGCAGCACGAATTCCACGCCGTCGTCGGCAATCTCAGCCGCGAGCGCGCGAGGCACGCGAATATCGAGCTGCGGTGCAAGCTGGCGGTAGAAACCGACTTCTTTGGCATAGAGCCCAAAGGCTGCCGCAGTGCCGCGACTCGTCGCGTCGGCAGCGGGGAACTTGCCGGCCACCGTGGCCGGGCCTGCCCCCGCGCGGTCATAGGTGAGGTGAAAGCGCGCGGAATCGCCCACCTGACCGGTCCCGATCGCCTCCCAGCGCACCGCCTGAACCCGGGCATCAGAGATCACTCCGGCCGCGCGAAGACGCTCGGTCAGCCATTCCGGCGTAATATCCGCCGGCTGGGTTGGGAACTTCGCCATGCCTCTCCTTGCCTATGGGCTTAATCGTACGATTAATCAGGCATTGCTGCGGAACGCAACTGACAATCGCCGTCCAATGTGTCGGATTTCTACAACTTTTTGTTCGCACAGCCCTATAGTCCCTCGGAAAAACAACTGGTTCAAGGATCGCTTGCGAATGACCCAACTGGCATGGAAGAATTTTGACGTGGGGGATTGGTCTCCGCGTCGCTCCATGCCCGTTTCTTTGCTGAAACAAGTAATCGAGCGCCACGCTCCGGTGATCCATTTTCATCCCGAGGAAGTCTATTTTCCCTCGACCATAGACTGGTATCTGGCCCGCGCGTTGCTGATCGATCAGTCAACCGGTGCGGTGATTTTGAAGCATCCCAAGAGCGAGGACTTGCCCGAAGGCCCGGCCGATCCATCGAAGCCCGAAGCGATGTGGTTGACCCTCGACCCCGAGATTGCCGGGCCCGAGCTGGAACCGGAACTGACCGCGCCGGATGACCCGCGCCGTGGCGATCTGGCCTCGGCCAAGGCCTATGTCCGCGCGGTCCACCACCCCAAGCTGGGGGCGACCGATCTGCAGTTCTGGATGTTCTATCCCTACGACGGTCCCGGCCTTGTCCGGCTGCGCCCATTTGCCTTTGGCGCGCGCCGGGCCGACCGGTTGCTCAGCCTGTGGCCGGGCGGAATGCACGAGGCCGACTGGGAACTGGCGGTGATCCGGATCGATCACCAGACCCTGACCCCGCGCGCAGTCTATCTTTCTCAGCACAAGGGCGGCGATGCCCATTTGGGTGAAGAGGAAATGGACAAGCTGGAACGCGATGGCGATGGACGGATCCAGCTCTACGCCTCGCTTTATGGCCATGCGACCTACTCCCGGCCAGACGAGCGCAAACTGTTCTACCTGTGGCGCAGCGTGAAGTTGTTCGGGCTGGAAATGGCCCTGGTTGACCAGGCCAGCCGCCACACCAGCTGGAACCTGGGCGACCCGGACAACCACCTGCTGTTTTCCGCCTCGTGGAACGAGCCCGAATTGCCCGAGCCGGCCTGGGTCCGCTATGGCTGGCGCTGGGGCCGCTATGAACCCAAGGGCGGACGCTTCACCCGCAAGTTCGTGGACGAGGTAACAACGCTGCTCGAAACGCGGATGGCCACGCTGACCCTGATCCTGCACGTGGTGACCGTGGGTCTGTTCGCCTTGTTTCTCGCCTTGGCCTCATGGCTGCTGAGCGGCAAGCGCGGCAGCGCCCTGCTGGGCGAACTGGCCGACAATTCGGGACCGCGTGGCCCCCGCTGGCAGCAGCACAAATGGCACGCGCTCTATGGCTTCATTCCGCCGCCTGCGGCCAAGGACTGGCGCCCTGAGGGGGAGAGCCTGGCCCACCGCATTGCCGAGGCGACCGACGGGATCTGCCGCCCGCCGGTTCGCTTGCTGGGCAGCGCTCTACGCTGGCTGTTCGGGCCGATCTTGCCGAAGACTTAGACAAGCCCAATCCGGCTTGCGATACGTGAGCCCTTCCCCGGTGGGGAAGGGTTGGGATGGGGGGGCGGCGTGTGCCGGAAAGCCCGGAGC
>JAGXTB010000224.1 GCA_018334165.1 Sphingomonadales bacterium
CCCTCCGTCAGTCGCTGCGCGACTGCCACCTCCCCGAGCAAGCTCGAGGAGGATTTTAGATGATCGTCTTCCCCGCAATCGACCTCAAGGGCGGTCAGGTCGTGCGTCTGGCCGAAGGCGATATGGACCGCGCGACGGTTTATGGCGACAATCCGGCGGCGCAGGCCGTGCTGTTTGCCGAGGCCGGATCGCAGTTCCTCCACGTGGTCGATCTCGACGGCTCTTTCGCAGGTGGGCCCAAGAACCGCGCGGCGGTGGAAGCGATCCTCGAGGCCTTCCCCGGCCACGTCCAGCTCGGCGGCGGGATCCGCACCCGCGAGGCGGTGGAGGGCTGGTTCGATCTCGGCGTCAGCCGCGTGGTGATGGGCTCGGCCGCACTCAAGGACCCGCAATTCGTGAAAGACATGGCGCGCGAGTTCCCGGGTGGGATCGTGGTTGCGGTCGATGCCCGCGACGGCATGGTCGCGACCGAGGGCTGGGCCGAAGTGTCGGACGTCGCCGTGGTCGATCTGGCCCGCCGGTTCGAGGACGCCGGGGTCGCCTCGCTGCTGTTCACCGATATTGGCCGCGACGGGCTGCTCAAGGGCGTCAACATCGAGGCGACGGTGGACCTCGCGCGCCGGGTCGACCTGCCGGTGATCGCCTCGGGCGGGGTTAAGGGCCTCGACGATATCCACGTGCTGGCGCTGCATGCGAACGACGGAATTGAAGGCGTCATCACCGGGCGGGCGCTTTACGAAGGGCGGCTCGATCTGGCGGCGGCGATTGCAATGGCGGGGCGGGCGTGATGGCTTATGCGCTGGCTGCCGGGCTTGCCATCTGGGCGATCTGGGTTGTTGCAGGCGCGGTTCGGCAGTTTCGTGACGGTCTCGCCATATTCGATTTTTGGCAAGTCTATCCGAAATTTGAGGCAAGCAGATCGGGTGACGCTCCCGGGTTTTGGCTGATCCTGCTTTCGCGGCTGGCATTTGCCGGGATTTCGATCTCCTTTTCCGCATTGCTGGTATTGCAGTCATGACCGTCCGCATCCGCGTTGTCCCTTGCCTCGACGTGCGCGATGGGCGCGTGGTCAAGGGCGTCCAGTTCGTCGATCTGAGGGATGCCGGCGATCCGGTTGAACAGGCGCGGGCCTATGATGCGGCGGGGGCGGACGAGTTGTGCTTTCTCGATATCAGCGCCAGCCACGAAGGGCGCGGGACCCTGCTCGATGTGGTGCGGCGCACTGCCGAGGTCTGCTTTATGCCGCTGACCGTGGGGGGCGGAGTGCGTTCGGTCGAGGATGCACGCGCGTTGCTGCTGGCGGGGGCGGACAAGGTGGCGGTCAACAGCGCGGCGGTCTCGCGCCCCGAAGTGGTGTCAGACATTGCCGCAAAGATGGGCAGCCAGTGCATTGTCGCCTCGGTCGATGCGCGCAAGACTGCGGCGGGCGGCTGGGAAATCTTCACCCACGGCGGACGCCAGGCGACCGGGATCGACGCGGTCGAACACGCAATCCGTCTGGCCGAACTGGGCGCGGGCGAACTGCTGGTCACTTCGATGGACGGCGATGGCACGCAGCAGGGCTATGACCTGGAGCTGACCCGCACGATTGCCGATGCGGTTTCGGTACCGGTGGTGGCCTCGGGCGGGGTCGGCACGCTTAACCATCTGGTCGAGGGCGTGACCAAGGGCCATGCCAGCGCGGTGCTGGCCGCTTCGATATTTCACTTCGGCACTTACACCATTGCCCAGGCCCATGCTGAACTGCGCGCTGCGGGGCTGCCTGCACGCGGCTAAAATGACAAGTTCATGAACGGCCCCGCACCAGTCCCGGCTTGGGACGGGCCGGGCGAATCGCTTGCCGCATTGCAGCAAGCGGCGCAGAAGCGGGGCATGAACAGGGGCCTTTTCGTTTCCGTTGTGGTGCTTGCACTTGGCTGGGCCAGCCCGGCGCTGGCCGCCGATGGCTTCTCGATTCCCGAACCTTCGACCCTGGCCCTGCTGGCCATGGGAACCGCCGGCCTGATCATCGGCCGCCGCAGCGGTCGGCGTCCTCCCGAAGAGTAATTCTCCCCCAGCATCCGTTCGCATCGAGCGAAGTCGAGATGCCGCGCAAGGGTGTCTCGACTTCGCTCGACACGAACGGGTTGTGGTTGAGGTCTTGACCCCCGCACCATCGCGCCGCAAAGCCGGTCCATGGACACGCTATCCCGCCTCGCTGCGACCATCGCCGCGCGCCGCTCTGCCGATCCCGAAACAAGCTGGGTGGCAAAGCTCAACGCGCGCGGGGTGCCGGTGATCGCCCGCAAGCTGGGCGAGGAGGCGGTCGAAACCGTGGTCGCCGCACTCTCGGGCAGCCGCGAGGAACTGGTCGGCGAAAGCGCGGATGTGCTGTTCCACTTGCTGGTCCTGCTCGATGCCAAGGGCGTCCCCCTCGACGAGGTCTATGCCGAGCTTGAACGCCGCGAGGGCACCAGCGGGATCGCCGAGAAAGCCAGCCGGAGCGAATGATGCCGATCGACGCCACCCAGCCCTATGACGACCAGAACATCTTTGCGAAGATCCTGCGGGGGGAAATCCCCAACCGCACGGTCTATGAGGATGAGTGGGCGCTGGCGTTCCACGACATCAACCCGCAGGCCCCGCTGCATGTACTGGTGATCCCCAAGGGCGCCTATGTCAGCTGGGATGACTTTTCGGCCAAGGCCTCGGCCGAGGAGATCGCGGGCTTCATCCGCGCGGTCGGCCAGGTTGCGCGCGAGGCCGGGCTGGTCGAACCGGGCTACCGCCTGCTCGCCAACATTGGCGGCCACGGGCACCAGGAAGTGCCGCATTTGCATGTGCATCTGTTCGGCGGGCGGCCTTTGGGGCCGATGCTGGCGCGTTAAGCCGGCCCTGGGCAGGGAGCTTCACCCGAAGCACCTAAGATGTCGCGAACTGCGCCGCAGGCAGCCTCTTCTCGATGCCGTTCGCCCAACCCTATGAATGGAAGGCGGCCTCGCCGCTTACCGTCCATCTTAGGTGCTTTGGGTGAACAACCCCTACTTCTCGTTGACTCCTGCTCGAACCCATTATGACGAACCGGACGATAGATGCGCTCACTCGAAGCTCCGCCCTTGCCCTGCGACTCGCCGACTTGCTAAGGGTCTGGCGACATGACGTCGCACCCCGCCTATCCTGCCGGCCTGATCGATGGCCCGGTCCACCACTTCGCGGTGCGCGCCTATTTTGAGGATACCGACCTGTCAGGCGTGGTCTATCACGCCAATTACCTGCGCTGGTTCGAACGCGCGCGTTCCGATTTCGTGCGGCTGCTGGGGATTGACCAGCGCGCGGTGAATGAAGCGGGCGAGGGGGCCTTTGCCGTTGCCGACATGACAATCCGCTATCTCGCTCCGGCCCGGCTTGACGACGGCGTGCGGATCGAGACTACGTGCGAAGACTTGCGCGCGGCCAGCTGCCGGATGCACCAGAAGGCCTTCCGCGAGGACGGCCTGCTCCTTTCCGAAGCGCGTTTCCGCGTCGGCTTCGTCGCCCCCGACGGACGCCCGCGCCGCATGCCAGAGGGCTGGCGCGCGGCTTTCAAGACCATTGCCATCGAAGGAACTTCATGACCGCTCTCTCGCTCCTGTCCGTGGCCGCCGCCGCGCCGAAACATCTCGATCCGCTCAAGCTGTTCCTCGATGCCGATGTGGTCGTGCAGCTGGTGATGGGCGGGCTGATCCTGGCCTCGGTCTGGGTCTGGGCGATCGTCGTGTCCTTCGGCCTGCGCCACCGCGCGGTCAGCCGCAATTGCGATGCCTATGAACGCGATTTCTGGAAGGCCAGCGATATCGACGCCTTCCAGTCCGAACGCGGCGGTTCTGGAAAAAGGGGGGGCGATGTGCCCTCGGCCAAGGTTGCCAGTGCAGGGCTGGCCGAATGGCGCCGCTCGGTCAGCGGCAAGGTGGTCGACAAGCAGGGCACGCGCGAGCGGCTTGCCCAGGCGATGGACAGCGCGATTGCTGGTGAGGCTGAGAAACTGTCCGAACGGCTCAACTTCCTCGCCACGGTTGGTGCAGTCGCGCCGTTCGTGGGCCTGTTCGGTACCGTCTGGGGGATCATGAACAGCTTCTTCCAGATCGGCCAGCAGCAGAACTCGTCGCTGGCAGTGGTCGCGCCTGGGATTTCCGAGGCCCTGTTCGCCACCGCGATCGGGCTGTTCGCCGCGATCCCGGCCGTGATTGCCTACAACCGCTTCACGCACCGCGTGGACCAGATCGAAGCCCGGCTGCAGCGCTTCGCCGACAAGCTCCACGCCAGCCTCAGCCGCGAGCTGGAGGGGTTGTGATGAGGGCCGATCTCAATCCTCCCCCCTTGGGGGAGGTGGGCCGCCGCAGGCGGCTCGGTGGGGGAATACCCTCCACTGCCAAGG
>JAGXTB010000225.1 GCA_018334165.1 Sphingomonadales bacterium
GCTTGCGGGAGGGGTCGGGGGTGGGTCAGTCTTTAGAGGCAGGTCTGGCCCACCCCTAACCCCTCCCGCAAGCGGGAGGGGAACTTTGCTTACGCGTCCTCGGCCAGCTTCTTGGCCTTTTCAACGGCTTCGTCGATCCCGCCGACCATGTAGAAGGAGGCTTCGGGCAGGTGATCGTATTCGCCGTCAACCACTGCCTTGAAGCTCTTCACGGTGTCTTCGACCTGGACGAACTTGCCCGGGATGTTGGTGAAGACTTCGGCGACGTGGAACGGCTGCGACAGGAAGCGCTGGATCTTGCGGGCGCGGGCGACGGTGAGCTTATCTTCTTCCGAAAGCTCGTCCATCCCCAGGATCGCGATGATGTCCTGCAGCGACTTGTACTTCTGCAGCGTTTCCTGAACGCGGCGGGCCGTGTCGTAGTGTTCCTGGCCGACAACCGCCGGGGTCAGCACGCGGCTGGTGGAGTCGAGCGGGTCAACCGCCGGATAGATGCCCAGTTCCGAAATCGCGCGGTTCAGCGTGGTCGTTGCGTCCAAGTGGGCGAACGAGGCGGCCGGCGCGGGATCGGTAAGGTCGTCCGCGGGAACGTAGATCGCCTGGACCGAGGTGATCGAGCCCTTGTTGGTCGAGGTGATGCGTTCCTGCAGCTGGCCCATGTCGGTGGCCAAGGTCGGCTGATAGCCCACCGCCGAAGGAATACGGCCGAGCAGTGCCGACACTTCCGAACCCGCCTGGGTGAAGCGGAAGATGTTGTCGACGAAGAACAGCACGTCCTGGCCTTCTTCATCGCGGAAGTATTCGGCCATGGTCAGGCCCGACAGCGCCACACGGGCACGCGCACCCGGAGGCTCGTTCATCTGGCCGAACACGAGCGCGACCTTGGAGCCGTCAGGGGTCGGATTGCCGTCCTTGTCCTTGGCGATAACGCCCGCGTCGAGGAATTCGTGGTAGAGATCGTTGCCTTCGCGGGTGCGTTCACCCACGCCAGCGAAGACCGAAACCCCGCCGTGGCCCTTGGCGATGTTGTTGATCAGTTCCTGGATCAGCACGGTCTTGCCAACGCCTGCGCCGCCGAACAGGCCGATCTTGCCGCCGCGTGCATAGGGGGCGAGCAGATCGATGACCTTGATCCCGGTGACGAGAATGGCTGCTTCGGTCGACTGGTCAACGAACAGCGGGGCTTCGGCGTGGATCGGGTTGTGCTTGGCCGCGCCAACCGGGCCTTGCTCGTCGATCGGCTCACCGATCACGTTCATGATCCGGCCCAGCGTCTTGGGACCTACCGGAACCGAAATCTGCGCGCCGGTAGCGGTGACCGGCTGGCCACGGGTCAGACCGTCGGTCGCGTCCATGGCGATGGTGCGCACGGTGTTTTCACCCAGGTGCTGCGCCACTTCGAGCACCAGGCGGTTGCCGTTGTTGTCGGTTTCGAGCGCCGAAAGGATCGCGGGCAGCTGGCCTTCGAAAGTCACGTCAACGACGGCGCCGATGACCTGGCTGATCTTGCCGGTCGCGGCGGCACTGGTGGCGGCGGCCTTGGGGGCGGCCTTCTTGGCGGGAGCCTTGGTTTTGGTGGCGGTGGCCATGTTCGTTTCCTTGCCTTGAATATCTTTAGAGCGCTTCAGCGCCAGCGATGATTTCGATCAGTTCGGTGGTGATCGCGGCCTGACGGCTGCGGTTGTACTGGATGGTCAGCTTGTTGATCAGCTCGCCCGCGTTGCGCGTGGCGTTGTCCATCGCGGTCATCGAAGCGCCCTGTTCGCTGGCCTGGTTCTCAAGCAGTGCGCCGAACAGCTGGGTGCGCAAGTAGCGCGGCAGCAGGGCGGCGAGGATCGCTTCTTCTTCGGGTTCGTAATCGACCGCGCTGCCGCTCGCGGCTTCAACCGTGGGGGCGGGGACGGGGATGATCTGCTGCTGGGTCGGGTCCTGGGCCAGCGCGCTCTTGAACTTGGCGTAGAACAGGTGAGCGACGTCGAACTTGCCCTGGTCGTACAGCGCCATCAGCTCATCAGCGACCTTTTCGGCCTCGGCATAGCCGGGTTCGCGGACTGCGGTGGTGTCGTAGTTCGCCAGGATCGCCTTGGGATAGGCGCGGCGGATCACCGCGCGGCCCTTGCGGCCGACCAGGTAGAACAGCACGGTCTTGCCCGCGGCTTCAAGGCGGCGAGCCTCAACCAGTGCGGCCTTGACGATGTTCGAATTGAACGCGCCGCACAGGCCCTTGTCGCTGTTGGCAACGACCAGCAGGTGGACCTGATCCTTGCCGGTCCCGGCCAGCAGCTTGGGGCTGCTTTCCGAGACGGTCACCTTGCTGGCGATCGAGCCCATCACCGCGGCGAGGCGGCTGGCATAAGGCCGAGCAGCCTCAGCCGCAGCCTGCGCCTTGCGGAGCTTGGCGGCGGCGACCATCTGCTTGGCCTTGGTGATCTTCTGGGTCGATTTGACCGAGTTGATCCGCCCTTTGAGTTCTTTGAGACTGGCCATCGTTTTCTTTCTGGGCGGGCGTTGCCGGTAATTAGGGACAGTCCCTATTTATCGTGCATTCGCCGGTTCCAAATCTTCATCTCTTGTTCGATAAATAGGGACTGTCCCTAATTACCTCCTCAGGCGAACTGCTTCGCGAAAGCTTCGAGGGCGGCAACGGTGCCCTTCCTGGCGTCGTCACCGAAGTCGCGGGTCTCGCGGATGGTTTTCAGCACCTGGGCATGCTTGTCGCGCATGAAGCTGAGCATTTCGGCTTCATAGCGAACCACGTCCGAAGCCGGGATGGCGTCGAGGTAGCCGTTGGTACCAGCGAAGATCGACACGGTCTGCTCTTCGAACGGCAGGGGTGAGAACTGGGCCTGTTTGAGCAGCTCGGTCAGGCGGGCACCACGGTTGAGCAGCTTCTGGGTCGAAGCGTCGAGGTCCGAACCGAACTGGGCGAAAGCCGCCATTTCGCGGTACTGCGCCAGCTCCAGCTTGATCGAGCCGGCGACCTTCTTCATCGCCTTGGTCTGGGCCGCACCGCCGACGCGCGACACCGAGAGGCCGACGTTGATGGCCGGGCGCACGCCCTGATAGAACAGACCGGTTTCCAGGAAGATCTGGCCGTCGGTGATCGAAATCACGTTGGTCGGGATGTAGGCCGAAACGTCGCCGGCCTGGGTTTCGATGATCGGCAGCGCGGTGAGCGAACCGCCGCCCATGGAGTCATTCATCTTGGCCGCACGCTCGAGCAGGCGGCTGTGGAGATAGAACACGTCGCCAGGGTACGCTTCACGGCCCGGCGGGCGGCGCAGCAGCAGCGACATCTGGCGGTAAGCCACGGCCTGCTTGGAAAGGTCGTCGTACACGATCACGGCGTGCATGCCGTTGTCGCGGAAGAATTCGCCCATGGTCGCGCCGGTGTAGGGAGCGAGGTACTGCAGCGGGGCGGGCTCCGAGGCGGTCGCAGCGACCACGATCGAATATTCCATCGCGCCGTTTTCTTCGAGCTGGCGGACGATCTGCGCAACGGTCGAGCGCTTCTGGCCGACGGCGACGTAGATGCAGTAGAGCTTCTTCTTCTCGTCGGTGCCCGAATTCGGACCCTTCTGGTTGATGAAGGTATCGATCGCGACGGCGGTCTTGCCGGTCTGGCGGTCGCCGATGATCAGTTCGCGCTGGCCGCGGCCGACGGGGACCAGGGCGTCGATCGCCTTGAGGCCGGTCTGCACCGGCTCGTTGACCGACTGGCGCGGGATGATGCCCGGCGCCTTGACTTCGACGCGCATGCGGGTGGCGTCCTTGATCGGGCCCTTGCCGTCGATCGGGTTGCCCAGCGCATCGACCACGCGGCCCAGCAGGCCCTTGCCGACGGGAACGTCGACGATGGTGCCGGTCCGCTTGACCACATCGCCTTCGCGGATTTCGGCGTCCGAGCCGAAAATCACGACGCCGACGTTATCGGCTTCGAGGTTGAGCGCCATGCCCTTCACCCCATTGGCGAATTCGACCATTTCACCGGCCTGGACGTTGTCGAGCCCGTGGATACGGGCGATACCGTCACCCACCGAGAGCACGGAACCGACTTCCGAGACCTGGGCGGCAGTGCCGAAGCTGGCGATCTGGTCCTTGATGACCTTCGAGATTTCAGCGGCGCGGATATCCATGTTCAGCCTTTCATCGCGTTAGCGAGGGTGTTCAAACGAGTGCGGATCGAGCTGTCGATCTGCTTCGATCCGATCCGGACGACAAGGCCGCCTAGCACTTCGGGATCGACGGTAGCGGTAACTTTAACATCCTTGCCCTCGCTGGCCTTCAGCTTGGCGGCAAGCGCGGTCAGCTGATCAGCGGAGAGCGGATGGGCACTGGTAACCTCAGCGGTCACCTCGCCGCGGGTGGCGGCGGCAATGCTGGCGAAAGCGCCAACAATCTCGGGCAACTTGGCCAGCCGGCGATTTTCGGCCAGCACGCCCAGGAACTTGGCGGTCAGGGCATTGAGCTTCAGCGCCTTGCCCAGCGCAGCCATCGCATCGGCGGTGGTCTGGCGGGAAACGCGCGGGTTGCGAATCAGCGCGGCCAATTCGGGCGAAACGAGAATCGCCTGGCGCAGATTCGCCAGATCGCTTTCGACCGCGCTCACTGCCTTCTGTTCAGCCGCCAGTTCATAAAGCGCAGAGGCGTAACGCCCTTGCAGACTGGCCGAAATGCCGCCGGAATTCTCCACGCGTTCAAGTTCCTTGCATCGGGTGCGTTGGCAGGGCGATTGCAGCGCACGAAGGCACTACCACCCCTTAGACGGGGGCGCGCATAGCCATGATTGTGCTGCGATGCAAGGTGGGTGCGCCACAGTTTGCCAAAAGCATCCCAAAGACCGTTCGTCCCGAGCGAAGTCGAGGGATCGCCGCACACGCTGTCCCTCGACTTCGCTCGGGACGAACGGCTAGGGTGTGACCTGGAGTGTGGGCGAGAGGTAGGGAAGATTCGATGGGCGAATGGCTCAAGCTGACCATGACCGACGGGCACCAATTGCCGTGCTATCACGCAGCGCCACAAGGCGAACGCCGGGGCGGGCTGGTGCTGGTGCAGGAAATCTTCGGCGTCACCGAACATATCCGCGAACTGTGCGAGGAATATGCCGGAGACGGTTATGAAGTGATCAGCCCAGCGCTGTTTGACCGGATCGAGCCGGGGATCGAGCTGGGCTATACCGGGGCCGACTGGGAACGCGCGATTCAGATCGCCCGCGATCAGCAGCCGATCGACCGCAGCCTGGCCGATACCCAGTCTTGCATCGAATGGATCCACGCGCGCGGCGGCCCGACTTTCATTGTCGGCTATTGTTATGGTGGCTCGCTCGCCTGGAGGATGGCACAGACCTGTGACCTGCTCGACGCGGCGAGCAGCTATTACGGCGGGCATGTCGCCAGCCGTTGGGCTGATGAGGCACCGCGCTGCGCGACGATCACCCATTTCGGCCGCTATGATTCGCTGGTGCCGATCGAACCGGTCGAAAAGCTGATCGAAAAAGGGCACCCGACGGCGCAGCACTTTATCTATGAGGCCGGGCACGGGTTCAACTCAGACCGGCGCAAGGACTATCACCCCGAAAGCGCCGAACTGGCCAAGGCGCGGACCTTGATGCTGTTCAAGGCGCTGGGGGGCTGAGCTTGGCCAAGATCCTGATCATTCTGCCCGACGGCGATTACGACCCCAGCGAAGTCGCGCTGCCGTGGTTCGTGTGGTGCCAGGCCGGGCACGAGGTGTTCTTCGCCACCCAGAGCGGCAAGCCCGCCTTTGCCGACCCAATCACGCTGACCGGCGAGGGGCTGCCGCTGTTCGCCGCTTCGCTCAAGGCACGGATGGAGGCCGAGGCGGCCTATGCGACGATGATCGCCGCGCCGCATTTCAAGAAGCCGATCACCTGGGGCAAGGCGAAGGCCGGCAAGTATGATGCCTTGCACTTCCCGGGCGGGCACGCGCCGGGGATGCGCAGCTATTGCGAGAGCCCGGAGGTGTACCGTCTCGCCAAAGAGGCTTTCGCGGCAAACCAGCCAGTCAGCGCGATTTGTCACGGCGTGCTGCCGCTCGCGCGCGCGGGCGTGCTCAAAGGCAAGCGGACCACCGCGCTGACCTACATCATGGAAGAGATCGCCGTGCGGCTGACCGACAAGGCGCTGCCCGGCCACTATCGCACTTATCCGGTCAGTGTCGAAAAAGAGGTCCGCCAGCGGATCGGACGGCAGGGCAAGTTTGAGCGCGGCGGGCTGTTCCCGCGCTATTCCGGATCGGCTACGCCCAACGCGGGGTTCGTGGTGCAGGACGGCAATTACCTGTCGGCACGTTGGCCAGGAGATGCCTGGACCTTGGCCTTGCGGCTCGATGCATTGCTGGGCAAGACTGCGCGCCAAGGAGAGGCTCTATGAACATTACCCCGCTGGGCGCGGCTGTTGGCGTCGAGATTACCGGGATCCAGCTTGCCGAACTGGAAGGCGCGGCGCTCGATGCGCTCAAGATGCAGGTCTATGAAAACGGCGTCGCGGTGATCCGCGATCAGGAGCTTTCGCCCGACCAGCACATTGCCTTCGCCAAACGTTGGGGCGGGATCGACGTCAATCCGTTCTTCCCCACCAACAGCGGCTGGCCCGAAATCGCCGAAGTGCGCAAGGCTGAGGACCAGAAGGACAATATCGGCGGCGGCTGGCACACCGATCACAGTTTTGACCAGGTCCCGGCGATGGGTTCGATCCTGGTCGCGCGCGAACTGCCACCCGTCGGCGGAGATACGCTGTTCTCCAGCATGGGTGCGGCCTATGACGCCTTGTCCGTTGGGTTGAAGCAGACGCTGGCGGGCCTGAATGCAGTGCATAGCGCCGACCATATCTACCAGCCGGGCGGGTACTATTCGAAGACCGACCTGGCCGATGAAATGACCGGGCAGGAACTGTCCACCCGCGCGGTCCACCCGGTGGTGATCCGCCACCCGGTCACGGGCCGCAAGCTGCTCTATATCAACGGCGCTTTCACCACTCATTTCGAAGGCTGGACCCGCGAGGAAACCCTGCCGCTGCTCAGATACCTGATCGAAGTGGGCAGCCGTGAGCAATTCCAGTGCTGCGTCCAGTGGGAGCCGGGCAGCGTGGCAATCTGGGACAACCGCGCGACCTGGCACCTCGCCATGAATGACTACCACGGCCACCGCCGGGTGATGCACCGGATCACCCTGACGGGAGAGCCGATCGCGGCCTAGCACGGTTTGAACGCAAGGCGCGGGACGCACCCCTCCAAGCGCACCGGTTATGGCTTGCTTCAACAAGGAGCCATGCCATGACTGACACGATGATAGACGATCAAGACGCCTGGACCGCCGTCCTGTCCCGCGACCGCGCCTTTGACGGGCGGTTCGTGACCGGCGTGCTCACCACCGGAATCTATTGCCGCCCCAGCTGCGCAGCGCGGCATCCGGCCCGGCACAACGTGCGGTTCTTTGCCAACGGGGCCGAGGCCCGCGGTGCCGGCTTGCGTGCCTGCAAGCGGTGCCTGCCCGACGATGTCAGCCGCGACGAGCGCGCGGTGCTGGCCGCGATCCAGGCGATCAAGGCGGCCGAGCAGCCGCTCGCCTTAGCGGCGCTGGCGGAGGAGACCGGCTATTCGCCGAGCCACTTCCAGCGCGTCTTTACCCGCCACACCGGGCTTTCGCCTGCGGCCTATGCCCGCGCCTTGATGGCCGAGCGCGCGGCGCAGGCCTTGACCGGCGAGGGCAAGGTGACCGATGCGATCTATGCTGCGGGCTATTCGGGGCCGTCGCGGTTCTATGAAGCCAATCAGGGGAGACTGGGAATGACGCCATCGGCCTGGGCCAATGGAGGCAAGGGCGCGACGATCCATTGGGCGGTGGTCGGTACTTCTTTGGGCCAGATGCTGGTCGCCGCCACGGCCAAGGGCGTCTGCCGCCTGTCCTTCAACGAAGGACGCGAGGCGCTGGAAGAGCGGTTCCCCAAGGCCGAGCTTGCCGAGGGCGGGGCGGAATTTGCAGCGCTGCTCAAGTCGGTGGTCGATGCGGTAGAGGCGCCGGGCGATTTCAGCCACATCCCGCTCGACGTAAAGGGTACTGCGTTTCAGGAAGCGGTCTGGCGTGAGTTGCAGCGGATTCCTGCCGGTGAAACGCGCACTTATGCCGAGCTCGCCGCCGCTGTCGGCAAGCCCAAGGCGGTTCGCGCGGCGGGCAGTGCCAACGGGGCCAACAATGTTGCGGTGCTGATCCCCTGCCACCGGGTGATCCGCACTGGCGGTCACCTGGGCGGTTACGCCTATGGATTGGAAATCAAGCGCAAGCTGCTGGAAAAGGAAGCAAAGTAATGAGCAAAATCGAGGCCTTCCGCGCGCTGCACGTCCCCGGCGACCCGCTGATGCTGTTCAACATCTGGGATGCCGGGAGCGCTAAGGCGGTGGCTGGTGCTGGGGCAAAAGCCATCGCCACCGGCAGCTATGGTGTCGCCGAAGCGCAGGGCTTCAAGGATGGTGAGGCCTTCGCGATCGAGGACGCGCTGCGCAACCTTGAGCGGATTGTTTCGGTCACCGATCTGCCGGTCACGCTCGATTTCGAAAGCGGCTATGGCGATACCCCCGCGCAAGTCGCTGCCTCGGTCAAACGCGCGCTTGATGCCGGGGCGGCCGGGATCAACATGGAAGACCGCATGCCGGGCGAGACCGCGTTGCTGCCTGTGGCCGAAGCCGCCGAACGGCTCGGCGCGGCGGCGGCCAGCGGGCTGTTCGTCAACGCGCGCTGCGATGTTTATCGCGGGATCGACCCGGCCGACTATTCTCCGGCGCTGATCGAAGCCACGCTCGAACGCGCCGAGGCCTATGCCAAGGCGGGTGCGAGCGGTCTGTTCGTGCCGTTCCTGGGCGATCACCCCACGATCAACGAGATCTGCAAAGCCTCACCGCTGCCGGTCAACATTCTGTGGGGCAAAGGCCGCGGCACTCGCGCCGAACTGGCCGCCTGCGGGGTGGCGCGGATCAGTTACGGCCACGGCCCCTGGGCGGCGGCGATGGACTGGCTGGCCGGGCAGGCCAAGGCCGTGTTCGCAGGAGAGATCGTCCCTTACGCGGCCAATTGAGCCTCAGGCCAGCGACGGAGCCAAACCCGGCGTTTCGCGCTGGCAGGATTCGCCCTCAGGTCAGCCGCCCGCCAGCTTGGCTTCGACCTGATCCAGCAGCTTGCGTGCCAGCCTGCTCGCCCCATTCTGGTGCGGTGAGAAGGCCAGTGGACGCAAGATGTAGCGGGCATTCTGCAACCTGCCGCGTTGCATATATTCCTGCGCCAGGATGAGCCGGGTTGAGGCCATTTGCGGAACCAGATCGACCACACTGGCCAGCGCCCGCAGGCCATCTGCGTCGGCGGGACGGCCCAGGACCGCATAGGAGCGGTAGAAGAATTCCAAAGCCAGCGGATCGCTGCGATCTGCGGCATTGGCGCTTAGCAACATGGTCCGGGCCTGCTTGACACTGGCTTCGCGCTTGTCCGCGGGGAGGTCTTTGGCAAGACCGAGCAAAGCTTCGGCCTTGCGAACCTGCCCGCGCTGGCTGGTGGGGGCCAGGGCAAGCGCCCGGTCGGCGGCCTCGGCGCAGGCCTGGAATTGCTGGATGGTGCAACGCGCATCGGCGAGCAGCAGCCATCCGGCCGGATGGTCTGCGTATTTGTTCGCGACCGCTTCCAGCTTGGCCAACCATTCATCGCGTTCGCGCTTGGCCTTGGCCAGGCGTTGTTCGAAAGTCTCTTTCCCTGCGGCCTTGTCCTTGGCTGCGTCCTTCTTGTCCTGTTCTGCGTCGGCGTCGTCCTCTCTGGGCAGCCAGGTCTTGCGCTTGAACTCGATCACGAAATCGATCAGCGCTTCCTGGGCCGGGTCAAGATCGCGCACGGCGATCGGCCCGGCCTTGACGGCTTCGATCGGGACAGCGCGGTAGGGGAAGCTCCGGCCCGCCAGATAGCGGCTGACCTCGCGCTGCAATTCGCCCAGATCGCCGAACACTTTGGCGGCTTCGGCCAAAGGCTTTCCGGCGTTCACCGCGTTCAGGTAGTCGCGGAACTGCCCCCGCCGGGTGTCGCTGAAGGTCAGGTAATGGCTCAGCAGCCAGGCGTCGCCATAGGACCAGCCGCGGCCCTTCATCTGATCGTTGAGATAGCTGCCATCGAGCAGGCTCGGCACCGGATAGCTCATCCCGCCGTCCAGTTCATGCTGGCGGTGCTGCGCAGCCTTGCCGAACGTGATCGCGCCCTTGCGCTCAAACGAGGCGGTTGATGCTATCTCGGCGAAACCTTCGACATACCACGAAGGGTACGCAGCGGGGGTATATTGCAGCATGAAGTGGTGGGCATACTCATGGTTTAGAACCACTTCTCCGGTGAAACTGCCGGATCCGGTCGACCTTGGAACAACGGCAAGCGCACCATCCTCGCGCGCGGTGTAAAAGCCGGCGACAGCGCTGTTCTGGTCTCCGAAATACTTTTGTACTGCTCCGATATCGGCAACCAGATAGACCCGGACTTTGACGAGCGAGCGGCTGCTCTCGCTGGCACCGGTCGCCAGGCGGAGCAGGCCATGGAAATTCTCCAGCCGCTCGGCGAATCTGCGCAGGCCCGCTTCGTCGCCTGAGCTGATGATCCGGAAATGGGTGGTTTCCGCTTCGATCCAGTTTGCGGCCAGGGCTGGCTGGGCAGTGAACAGCAGCAAACCGGCCAGCAAGCGTCGCATCGGGTATCTCCGAATATTCGTTTCAATCGCGATTGATGCCAGATTGATTCAATACTTCAAGCGATTGTCTCGGTTTCGGAAGCACTTTCAAACGAAACTGTAAGGATCAATATCGACGCCCACCCGCACCCCTTGCGGGAAGTCCAGCTTGCCCAGCCACTGGCGGATCACGTCCTGCAACTGGGCCGAGCGGCGGGCG
>JAGXTB010000226.1 GCA_018334165.1 Sphingomonadales bacterium
AAAATCGACCTGCCCCTTCGGGGTTGCGCTGTGCGACCCCGTGGACAGCGTTGCGGCCCTTGCAGGGGCCACCAGCCCCTGCTGCACGCCACGCCTCGCCACGGGGTCGCACAGCGCAATCAGGGCGATGCAAATCCATGTCATCGGGCTCTTTCTTGCGGATCATTGGTTCATTCCTCCTGTTGGCCCGCGTCACAGCGCGGTGTCTCCGGTTTCGCCGGTGCGGATGCGGGTGGCGCTGGCCAGATCAAGCACGAAGACCTTGCCGTCGCCGATCGCATCGGTGCTGGCGGCGGCCTGGATCGTTTCGACCACCTGGGACGCAAGCGCATCGCTGACCGCCACTTCGATCTTGACCTTGGGCAGCATGTTGGTGGTGTATTCGGCCCCGCGATAAATCTCGGTCTGGCCCTTTTGCCGTCCAAAGCCCTTCACCTCGGTCACGGTCATCCCCGCGACGCCGAGCGCCGAGAGCGCATCGCGCACTTCGTCGAGCTTGAAGGGCTTGATGATGGCGATGATGAATTTCATGCCGGTCCCCTGGTTGCATGGTCCGCCGGCACAGCGCCGGCTTCGCACATGCAGCAAGGGCCGTGCCAGTTCGCAATTATCGGGGAGTTTCAGCGCTTCGGCGGCAACAGGATTACGCTGTCCAGGTCGAGGGCGCGCGATTCTTGCGCAGCTGCCTAAATTTTGGGCAACTCCAGCCGGGCCCAGATCGGCAAGTGATCCGATGCCCGGGCGGAGAGCACCGAGTGGTGCACGCCCATTTCAGCGAGCTGCCAGTGCTCGGAAATCACCACCCGGTCGAGCGCCGCCAGCGGCCGCCGCGAGGGGAAGCTGAGGCCGGGGGCGAGCACGCGCCAGGGCTGGTGGAATTCGCTGAGCGCGCCGCGCCGCGTGCCCCATTCGTTGCAATCGCCCATCGCCACGGTCGGGCAAGGGTGATCGCAGCGTTCGAGATGGGCCAGCACCGCGCGGATCTGCTGGCGGCGGCGCAGGCCCGACAGGTCAAGGTGCATGCCGACCACGCGGAACCGCCGGCCCTTGGCAATCAGGTCGGCCCGGATCGCCCCGCGCGGCTCGATCGTGGGCAGCGGCACCACGCCAGCCTCGGCCACCTTGATATGGCGCTTCACCAGCAAGGCATTGCCATGCCAGCCCAGCGAGTGCGGGCGGTGGTTGAGCGGGACCGGGCGATAGGGGGTATAGTCCTCCAGATGCTCCAGCGGCAGCACCGACTCGCGCCGTCCGATCCGCCGGTCGGCTTCCTGCAGCGCGATCACATCGGCGTCGAGTTCGTTGAGCACAGCAATGATCCGGTCGGGATCGCGCCGCCGGTCAAGCCCCACTGCCTTGTGGATGTTGTAGCTGGCGAAAGTGAGTTGCATCAGCTCCCGGCGATAAACCGGTCAGTCGCGCGGGTTGGCAGGCCGTCGATCGACGCAGTCCGGCCCGCGACCTTGGCTTCCCATTTCGCCGGGTCCTGCTGCGCGTGGTATTTGGGCAGGGTCTCACGGTGCTTGTCCAGATGCATCACCGGCACGCCCCAGCCGCAACTGGTCTGGACGCTATCCACCGCGATGTCGAAGATCTGGCGGGTCCCGGGCAGCAGCGTGAATTGCCCCGCCAGCTCGGCCCATTCCGCGTCCTGCGGCAGCACCGGCTTGCCCCGGCCATAGAGCCGCAGGATCAGCGCGGGCTGCTCAAAATTGCACATCATGATGGTGATCCGGCCATCCGCGGCCAGATGCGCGTGAGTCTCGTTCCCCGATCCGCCCAGGTCGAGATAGGCGACCCGATTGGGGCCGAGCACCTTGAAGGTCCCCTCCAATCCCTTGGGGCTAAGGTTGATCCGCGCATCGGCCGCAGCGGTGGCAACGAAGAAGATCGCCTGCTTGGCAATCGTGGCTTCGTGGTCGGGGGTGATGTGGTCGGTGAATTCCATGGCGCTTAGGCTAAGCGGGCCTTGGGCATGGAGCAAGGGTTGAAAAGGGTTCGCGCAAAGGGCGCAAAGAAGAAAGTGAAGACGCAAAGATGTTCCGCTTGCGGCGAAGCCGCCTTTCATTCTGAGGGTCCGACAAAACGATCGGTCAAGATCAGGAGCGGCTCCGCCGCAAGAGGGACATCTTTGCGTCCTTTTCTTCCTCTGCGATCTCTGCGCGAACCCCCTACCTTTCCTTGGTAGCCGAAAACACCAGCTCAGGATTCTTCTCCTGCTGGTAGCTCACATCCCAGGCCGAACGCGCCATGAAGACCGGATCGCCATCGCGGTCCTTGGCCAGGTTTGACTTGTTGAAGTCGGCAAAGCTCTTGAGCGCCGCATCCGGTCCCTTGAGCCAGCGGGCGGTATCGAACGGGGCCATTTCGAGCATGGCCTCAACCTTGTATTCCGCTTCCAGCCGCGAGATCAGCACTTCGAGCTGAAGCTGCCCGACGACGCCCACAATCCATTGCCCGCCGATCTCGGGATAGAACACCTGGATCACGCCCTCTTCGCTCAGATCGTCGAGCGCCTTGCGCAGCTGCTTGGTCTTGGTCGGGTCTTTGAGCGCGACCCGGCGCAGGATTTCGGGTGCGAAGTTGGGCAGGCCGGTGAAGCGGACCTTGTTGCTCTCGCTCAGCGTATCGCCCACCCGCAGCGTGCCGTGGTTGGGAATGCCGATGATATCGCCCGGTTCGGCGCTATCGGCAATTTCGCGGTCCTGCGCGAAGAACAGGATCGGCGAATGGATCGCTACCGGCTTGCCGCTGCCCGAAGGCGTGAGCTTCATGCCGCGCTTGAAGGTGCCCGAAACCAGCCGCATGAAAGCGATCCGGTCGCGGTGCATCGGGTCCATATTGGCCTGGACCTTGAAGATGAAGCCGGTCACTTCCTTGCCCGTCGGCTCGATCGTGCCCTGATCGCTCGGCTGCGGACGCGGCGGCGGAGCATATTTGGCGATCGCGTCGATCAGCTCGGACACGCCGAAGTTCTTGAGCGCCGAGCCGAAATAGACCGGGGTCATGTCGCCGTGGCGATAGGCCTCGATGTCGAAGCTGGGATAGCCGCCCTGCGCCAGTTCGATCTCCTCGGCGATGTCAGCCGGGATGTCATCGGCGGGCGTGACCTTGCCCAGGAATTCGCGGCTGTCGCCTTCGGGGCGGCTGATCTGACCGGTCGCGAAATCGAGCACGCCCTTGAACTCACCGCCAAGCCCGATCGGCCAGGACATCGGCACCACATCAAGCGCCAGCGCATCGGCCACTTCGTCGAGCGTTTCGAACACCGAGCGGCCTTCACGGTCAACCTTGTTGACGAACGTGATGATCGGCACCGAGCGCAAACGGCAAACCTCGAACAGCTTGCGGGTCTGCGGCTCGATACCTTTGGCCGCATCGATCACCATGATCGCCGAATCGACCGCGGTCAGCGTGCGGTAGGTGTCTTCGGAGAAGTCTTCGTGGCCCGGGGTGTCGAGCAGGTTGAAAGTGATCCCGTCCTTCTCGAAAGTCATCACCGAACTGGTGACCGAGATCCCGCGCTGCTGCTCGATCTTCATCCAGTCCGACCGCGCCCGCCGCGCCGCCCCGCGCGCCTTGACCTGCCCGGCCAGGTGGATCGCCCCGCCCTGCAGCAGCAGCTTTTCGGTCAGCGTGGTCTTGCCCGCGTCAGGGTGCGAGATGATGGCAAAGGTGCGGCGGTTGGACATGGGTTCAGGCCATTAGACAGGGTTGGGACTGCGCGAAAGCTTCCAATGCAAAAGGGCGGAGCCTTGCGGCCCCGCCCCTTGCAGTACCGGCGGAGGGCTTACTTCGCGGTCTTGAGGTATTCGACAATGTTGGCGCGTTCCTGGGCATCGGTCAGACCGGCGAAGGTCATCTTGTTGCCCGGCGCGAACTTGCTGGGGCTTTCCAGCCAGGCGTTGAGCGTGGCTTCATCCCAGGTGCCGCCCTTGCCCTTGAGGCCGTCCGAATAGGCAAAGCTGCCCGCAGCAACGCCCTTGCCAACGATACCCGCCAGGTTCGGACCAATACCCGCCGCGCCGCCCGGAGTGACCGTGTGGCACGAAGCGCACTTGGCAAAGCTCTTCTGGCCCTCGGCGGCATCGCCAACCACGGCGGCAGCTTCAGGCGCGGCGCCTTCCTTCTTCTCGGGCACCGGCGGCAGCGGCAGGTTTGAACCCTTCGAATTGAGGTAGACCATCAGGTTGGCGCGTTCCTGCGGATCGCTGATCCCGGCAAAGCTCATCTTGGTGCCGGTCACGAACGCGCTCGGGCTGGTCAGCCACGAATTCATGCTGGCCCAGTCCCACTTGCCGCCCTTGGCCTTCAGCGCATCGGAATAGGCAAAGCCGCCGCCGGCCATGCCCTTGCCCATGATCCCGTAGAGGTTCGGACCCAAGCCATCGGCCCCGCCCTGGTCACCGGTGTGGCAGCTGGCGCACTTCTTGAAGGCGGCTTCACCCTTGGCCATGTCGGCGCTGGCCAGCAGGGCTTCGATCGGCACTTCGTCCTTCTTGGGCCCTTCGCCTTCTTCTTCCGCGACGTGTTCGACCTTGCCGGCCTGGAAATAGTGTGCGCTCAGGCTCGAAAGGCCCAGAGCGACAACGCCGGAAAACAAAGTCCAGCCGGCGATGGTATTGAAGCGGTCTGACATTCTGAATGCCCCGTTGGGAAAGCGCCTAGATTTGGGCGTCGCTCTAGTGTCGGGCGCGGCCAAGTGCAAGGGGCATTGCGGGCGAACGCGATGCGCTCTAGCGATAGCACCATGTTTTCCACTCTGCTGATCGCCAACCGCGGCGAAATCGCCTGCCGGATCATCCGCACCGCCCGCGAAATGGGGATTCGCACGGTGGCGGTCTATTCGGACGCCGATGCCAAGGCGCTGCATGTGCGGCAAGCCGACGAGGCAGTCCACATCGGCCCCAGCCCGGCGCGCGAATCGTACCTGGTGGGGGACAAGATCATCGCCGCCGCCAAGGCCACCGGAGCCGAGGCAATCCACCCGGGCTATGGCTTCCTTTCGGAAAACGCTGCCTTCGCGCAGGCGGTGATCGACGCCGGGCTGATCTGGGTCGGTCCCAAGCCCGCCAGCATCGAGGCGATGGGGCTGAAGGACGCGGCCAAGGCGCTGATGCAGGCGGCGGGCGTGCCGGTGACGCCGGGCTATATGGGCGAAAACCAGGACCCGGCTGTGCTGGCCGGTGAGGCCGCCAAGATCGGCTATCCGGTGCTGATCAAGGCCGTGGCCGGCGGCGGCGGCAAGGGGATGCGGCTGGTCGAGCAGGCAGAGGATTTTGCCGACAGCCTTGCCTCATGCCAGCGCGAAGCCAGCGCCTCGTTCGGCAATGACCACGTGCTGATCGAGAAGTACATCCTCTCCCCCCGCCATATCGAGGTCCAAGTGTTCGGCGACAGCCACGGCAACGTCGTCCACTTGTTCGAACGCGATTGCTCCTTGCAGCGCCGCCACCAGAAAGTGATCGAGGAAGCCCCCGCGCCGGGGATGGACGAAGCCACCCGCGAGGCGGTCTGCGGCGCAGCGGTGCGCGCGGCGCAGGCGGTTTCCTACGAAGGCGCGGGCACGATCGAGTTCATTGCAGACGCCAGCGAGGGCCTGCGCGCCGACCGGATCTGGTTCATGGAAATGAACACCCGCCTGCAAGTCGAACACCCGGTGACCGAGGAAATCACCGGCGTCGACTTGGTCGAATGGCAACTGCGCGTCGCGGCGGGGGAAGCGATTCCGCTGAAGCAGGAGGAGCTCTCCATCAACGGCTGGGCGATGGAAGCGCGGCTTTACGCCGAGGATCCGGCGAAGGGGTTTTTGCCGAGTACCGGGCGATTGGAGATTTTCGAGCTTGGAGATGAAGGCCGCATTGAGACCGGCGTGGAGGAAGGTGGCGAAGTTTCTCCCTACTATGATCCAATGATTGCCAAGTTGATCGGGACAGGATCGACCCGAAAAGATGCCATCAGAATGCTCGCTAGCATCTTTGATGACGTCGCCGTCTGGCCGGTGAAGACGAACGCAAAATTCTTGCAAAACCTGATTCTCGACGACGACTTCTTCGAAAATCAAAATCTGAGCACAAGTTACATCGAACGGCGGCTCGACAATGTTATGCCTCACCCCGGTCCATTTCCGTATGTCTGGGAAGAGGCGGCAAGAAGTGTCTTAGCTACAGCAAGGGACGAGTTCGGACCGTTGGTCGGGTTTCGGTTGAACGGCGATCCACGGCAGTCGGTTTCCATGCGCTGGGAAGACGAAAGCCGCGTAATAGAAGTTTCGGATTATGAAACCTTGGGCATGCCGGTCTTCACCGATGATGATGCCATAATCCTGTTCGATGAAGGGCAACCGTTCCGATTTGAGCTCGCCACTCGAGGCACCGGCCACCACTCCGCCCACGATGGCGATATCCTCTCACCCATGCCGGGCAAGGTGATCGCGGTTGAGGTCAGTCAGGGGCAGGCGGTGACCAAGGGGCAGAAGCTGCTCACGCTTGAGGCGATGAAGATGGAGCACACGCTGGTCGCGCCGTTTGATGGTGTGGTGGCGGAGCTGAGCGCCACGGCCGGGGCGCAGGTTCAGGTTGAGGCGCTGCTGGCGCGGATCGAGGCGGTCGGCGAGGCGGAAGGATAGAAAGCCCCTCCCCGGTGGGG
>JAGXTB010000227.1 GCA_018334165.1 Sphingomonadales bacterium
CTCCCCCAAAGGGGGAGGATTGGGCAGCAAAAATCCTCCCCCTCTGGGGGAGGTGGCAGGCCGAAGGCCTGACGGAGGGGGCACTGCGCCCTACACTGACGCCGACATCGCCGCAGCATTCCAGCAGGCCGCGGTCGATTGCGTACTTGACCGGACCCGCAAGGCGCTGGGCACAATCGACAAACCCACTGCCCTGGTGGTCGCAGGCGGGGTTGCTGCCAATCAGACTGTGCGCGGCGCGCTGGAGGCTTTGGCCGCCGAACACGGCCTGCCCTTCGTCGCCCCGCCGCTGGCGCTGTGCACCGATAACGCGGCGATGATCGCCTGGGCCGGGGTGGAGCGGCTGGGGCAGTCTGACCCGCTCGATTTCGTCGCCCGCCCGCGCTGGCCGCTCGATCCCGATGCCGCGCCGGTGCGCGGCGCGGGGGTCAAGGCATGATCGGCGTGATCGGTGCAGGCGCCTGGGGCACGGCACTCGCTCAGGCCATGGCCAGCGATGGCAGTGACGTGGTGATCTGGGCGCGCGAGGCCGAGCTGGTCGCGGAGATCAACGCCGCGCACAGCAACAGCCTGTTCCTGCCTTCAGCCCGGCTAGCCGAAACAGTTCGGGCGACCTCCGACTTGGCTGACCTGGCCGAATTGCCGGTGCTACTGGTCGTCACCCCGGCCCAGCACCTTGCCCGCGTGCTCTCGGGGCTTCCCGCAGGCCAGCGCGACCTGGTCCTCTGCTCCAAGGGGATCGAGGCCGGTTCCGGGCGCTTGATGGCCGATGTCGCTGCTGAGGCCGCTCCCGGCGCTACGCTCGCGGTGCTCTCCGGCCCGACCTTTGCGCACGAGGTTGCCGCCGGACTGCCCACCGCCGTGACGCTGGCCTGCGCTGGCGGCGAGGCGCAGTGGGACCGGCTGGCCCCCGCAATTTCGCGGCCCTCGCTGCGGCCCTATTACTCCGACGATGTCACCGGGGCGGAGATCGGCGGCGCGGTCAAGAACGTGCTGGCGATTGCCTGCGGGGTGGTCGAGGGGCTGGGGCTGGGCCAGAATGCCCGCGCCGCGCTGATCGCGCGCGGTTATGCCGAAATGCTGCGGTTTGGCCTGGCGCGCGGGGCAAGGGCTGAGACCTTGGCTGGCCTGTGCGGGCTGGGTGATCTGGTGCTGACTTGCTCCTCGACTTCCAGCCGCAATTTCTCGCTGGGCAAGGCGCTGGGCGAGGGGCTTTCCGCCGCCGAAGCGCTGGCAGGCAAGAATTCGGTGGCCGAAGGCGCGCACACCGCGCCGATCCTGGCCGAGCTTGCCATGAAGGCCGGGCTGGACTTGCCGATCGTTGCAGCTGTCGACCGCTTGCTCAAGGGCGAGGCGCCCGCGCGGCAGGTCGTCGCTGAATTGCTCGCTCGCCCGCTCAAGGCCGAAGGGCCGGGCCAATGACCGAAGCGACCCAGGACATCCAGGCGCTGGCCAAGGGTGGGCGGACCAATTTCTTCGGCTTCGTGCTGCGCCTTGGCGGCACCGCGCCGTTCCTGTTTATCGCCGGGCAGTTCTATGGGGTCGAAGCGATGGGGCGCTATGCCTCGGCGCTGGTGATTGTGGAGCTGTCAGCGCAGCTTTGCGCATTGGGCCAGCGCCGCGGCTTGGCCCAGCGGCTCAGCGAAGACCCACGCGCCGCCGCGCATGTGATCGCCGATGGCTTGCTGATGACGCTGATGCTTTCGGCTGCAGTGGCCGCCATGCTGTTCCTGTTCCCCGCGCCGATGTTCCCCAGCGGGCAGTACAGCGAGTATGACAAGTACCTGCCGATCGCGATTGTCGCCAATGCGCTGACCGACGTGGCCCTGGCGGCACTGGCCTATTCCTACAACATCGCCGCAACGGTCCGCGCGCGTTCACTGGTCGAACCCTGGGTGCAGACGCTCTCGGCGGTGCTGTTCCTGTGGCTCGCGCCCGAAGGCGGCCTTGCGCTGTCCTATATCGTTGCCAAGTTCGCGGCGGCCCTGGTGGCCTTTGTCCCCTTGTTCCGCACGGTTGGCCTGCCCCGCCAGTGGCGCCCGCACCCCTTGCGGATCGGGCGGCTGGCGCTGCTTTCGTTCCCGCTTGCCGGGGCCGATCTGGTCGAATGGGGCACGCGCAAGCTCGACATTGCGATCCTCGGCTTCCTGACAACGCCCACGGCGGTGGGGGTCTATTTCGCCGCGCAGCAGGTCGCCTCGCTGCCGCAAAAACTCAAGACCAGTTTTGAACCGATCCTGGGCCCGGTGATCACCCGCAACCTCAAGGAAGGCAACCTGGCCGCAATCGCCGCGCAGGTCCGCCAGGTGGGGTTCTGGATCATCGCAGTGCAGGCGGGGATCGCGCTGGCCCTGGCGATCCCCGGCACCGACGTGATGCGGCTGGTCGGCAAGGATTTCGTCGGCGGCACCGGCGCGCTGTCGTTCCTGATGATCGCCGAAGTGGTCGCCGCGACTGCCGTGGTGAGCGAGGCCGCGCTGGTCTATGTCGCGCGGATGCCCAACCTGGCGATCTCCTTGGCGACGATCGCGCTGCAGGCGGTGCTGACTTTTGTCGGGATCGAGCTGGTCCGCGACCTGGGCTACAACGACAAGTTCCAGGCTGCCGCTGCGGCCATGGCATTGGCGTTGTCGCTGGGGGTTGCCTCGCTAGTCAAGGCCTCCCTGCTCAAGCGGATCCTGGGCGAAAGCGTCAACAACTGGCGCTGGCCCGTGATCTGGGCCGCCGCCCCGGCAGTGTTGGTCGGCTGGGCCACCCAGCAGTTCTCGCCCTGGTGGCTCTCGCTCTTGGTGGGGCTGCCGGCGATCCTGCTGACCTATGGCTGGGTGATCTGGCACCGCGGATTTGGACCCGAAGACCGGGTGATCTTCCGCCGGAATGTCGGTAAAGCACCCGAAGATTTTGAAGGAGCCGCGACATGATCGAGGTGGTGCAGGCCAACTGGGAAATCTACAGCGCGATTGCCGTAGCGGTGCTGCTGGTCACATGGTGGCTGCTGCGCCGCGGCGGCAAGGGCGCGCGGGTACGCGAATACCAGCCCGATGTGCTCGACGAAGGCGTCGGTCCGGCCCAGCGCAACCAGGCACTGATCGACGCCGCGCCTGCCGCCGCAGTGGTCTTGCCGCCCGCCGCCAGCGATGCGCTGGGCGGGATGGGCGAAGTGGTTGCGGTTGCTGCGCAGGACGAGGTTGAGGAGCTCGAAGCCCGCATTGTCGAGGCGGAAGAAGCCAAGGCCGCGCCGCCGCCTCCTCCTCCGCCTCCGCCGCCGCCGCCGCCGCCGCCCCCTCCGCCACCGCCGCCGTCGCCCCCTCCGCCGGCTGAGGTCCCGGAGCCGGAAGTCATTCCGGAGCCTGTGCTCGGGCCGGAGCCTGAATCCGAGCCGGGGCCTGAACCCGAGCCGGTCGAGATTCCTGAGCCTGAACCCGAGCCCGAGCCGGAGCCCGAGCCAGAGCCCGAACCTGAGCCAGAGCCAGAGCCGGAGCCTGAGCCTGAGCCGGAGCCGGAGCCGGAGCCTGAGCCTGAGCCCGAGCCAGAGCCAGAGCCAGAGCCTGAACCCGAGCCTGAACCCGAGCCCGAGCCCGAACCGCCCGTCGCCACGGCAATCGCCCCCGACGACCTTGGCCGGATCAAGGGCCTTGGCCCCAAGCTCCAGGCGCTGCTACCCACGCTGGGGATCAGCACTTTCGCCCAGATCGCCGCGCTGAGCGACGCGGACCTCGCCGAACTCGACCCCAAACTCGGCCCCTTTGCGGGCCGCCCGGCGCGCGATGGCTGGGTCGAACAGGCGAAGTACCTCGCCGCCGGAGATGTCGCCGGGTTCGAAGAGCGCTTCGGGAAGGTTTAGCCCCGCATCAGACCGCCGCGAACAATGCCGGGCTATAGCGCGGATCCGGCACCGGCAGCTCGGCCGAAAGCGCCGCCGCGATCCACGCTTCGATCGCCTGGCACACCTTCTCCACCGCCTCGCGCGGGGTAGCCCCCTGTGCCGAGCAGGGGCGCAGATCGGGCACATCGGCGACCCAGCACGCGTCGGGCGGATACCAGAACAGATTGATATGATAGCGGGGGGTTCGGACATGGCTGGAGGCTAAGGGATTTCCCTCAGGCCGCGCAATCGGAACTGGGTCCGGTTTGGAGCGATGTGCGTCAGGCTGCGCGTTTCTGAACAGTCAATTCGAGTCCAAGCGCGCCAAGAACAGCGAGCAGGGTTTCCAAGGTCGGATTGCCGTTCTCGGAGAGGGCGTTGTAAAGTGCCTGGCGGCCTAAGCCTGCCTTCTTGGCGACTTCGGTCATGCCCTTGGAGCGGGCAACATCGCCAAGTGCTGAGGCGATATGCTTGGGATCGTTCCCTTCCATCGCCGCTTCGAGAAAATAGAGGATGTCTTCCTCGGTTTCGAGATGCTTGGCGGGATCAAACGGGGTCAACTTCAATGCCATCGTCAGCTTCCTTTGCGAGCTGCTTGGCCTTCGCGATATCGCGCGCCTGAGAACTCTTGTCTCCGCCATTGAGCAGGATGATGAGCACATCGCCCTGCCAGATGTAATAGACCCGATAACCAGGTCCGAAATGCAGGCGCAGTTCCCGCACTCCATCACCAACCGACTTTGAATCACCGGCATTCCCGCTGGCGAGGCGTTTCAGCCGGTCGTCGATTCTCAGGCGGGCCTTCCGGTCGCGTAGGCCATCCAGCCAGCTGCGGAAGCTTTCCGTCTGAACGATAGTGACGTGTCCGTTATGAAGGACATTTGGGGAATTGTCAATTGGGTTGGTCATAGCTGCGGTTCCTTTGAGCAGCACCCTATGAATCACGTTTCACAAGTACTGCAACCATCATCCGATGCACCACAGTCAACCACCCAAGCGAACGGGCGTTACCGCCGTTAGTTGTGTTGCCGAGGTGACAATCCCGCTACCGCCCCCACCGCTTCTTGCTCTCACGCCCGAACCGCCCTTTCCGGGTCCCCGGCTTGCCTTCGTTACTGCGCCCCACGATCGGCGCCACCCGCTCGCCCTCTGGCAAGCCAAGTTCGGTCGCTTCCAGCCGCCGGATTTCATCACGCAGCCGCCCGGCCTCCTCGAACTCCAGGTCCGCCGCTGCCGCCCGCATCCGGCCTTCCAGCTCCTCAATGTACCCACGCAAATTGTGGCCGACGAGCTCGTTGCGGGCGCCGTCTTCGATCTCGACCAGCACGCCGTCGCGGCTCGCCGTGTCGGCGACGATGTTGTGGATGTCGCGCTTGATGGTTTCGGGGGTGATGCCGTGTTCGAGATTGTACTGGTGCTGCTTTTCGCGGCGGCGGTCGGTTTCGGCGATGGCGCGTTCCATCGAGCCGGTCATGCGGTCGGCGTATAGGATCACCCGGCCATCGACATTGCGCGCGGCGCGGCCAATGGTCTGGATCAATGAGGTTTCGCTGCGCAGGAAGCCTTCCTTGTCGGCATCGAGGATCGCGACCAGCCCGCATTCGGGGATGTCGAGCCCTTCGCGCAGCAGATTGATGCCGACCAGCACGTCATAGACGCCGAGCCGCAAGTCGCGGATCAGTTCGATGCGTTCGAGCGTTTCGACATCGCTGTGCATGTAGCGCACGCGCAGCCCCGCCTCGTGCATGAATTCGGTCAGATCCTCGGCCATGCGCTTGGTGAGGGTAGTAACCAGCGTGCGGTAGCCGGCCTGGGCGACCTTGCGGCACTGCTCGATGCAGTCCTGGACCTGATCCTCGACCGGGCGGATCTCGACCGGCGGATCAATCAGTCCGGTCGGGCGGATCACCTGTTCGGCAAAAGTGCCGCCCGATTGCTCCATCTCCCAGGTGCCGGGGGTGGCCGAAACCGCTACGGTCTGGGGCCGCATCGCGTCCCATTCGTTGAACCGCAGCGGGCGGTTGTCGATGCAGCTGGGCAGGCGGAAGCCGTATTCGGCCAGCGTGATCTTGCGGCGGTGATCGCCTTTGCTCATCGCGCCGATCTGCGGCACGGTCTGGTGGCTTTCATCGACGAACAGTAGGGCATTGTCGGGCAAGTATTCGAACAGGGTCGGCGGCGGCTCGCCCGGCAGACGGCCGGTGAGGAAGCGGCTGTAGTTTTCGATCCCGGCGCAGCTGCCGGTCGCGGCGATCATCTCAAGGTCGAAATTGGTCCGCTGTTCGAGGCGTTGATGCTCGAGCAATTTGCCCTCTGCCTCCAGCTCTTTGAGCCGCTCGGCCAGTTCGAAGCGGATCGCTTCGGAGGCCTGCTTCATCGTCGGACCAGGCGTCACATAGTGCGAATTGGCATAGACCCGCACTTTCTCCAGCCCCGCGCCTTTCTTGCCGGTCAGCGGATCGAACTCGCTGATCGATTCAATTTCATCTCCGAAATAGCTGATCCGCCAGGCCATGTCCTCATAGTGGCTGGGGTAGATTTCCAGACTGTCACCGCGCACCCGGAAGGTGCCGCGCACGAAGGCGGCATCGTTGCGCTTGTATTGCTGGGCAACCAGTTTGCGGATCAGCTCGCGCTGGTCGATGCTCTCCCCCACCTTGAGGTCAAAGATCATCGCCGAGTAAGTCTCGACCGAGCCGATGCCGTAAATGCAGCTGACCGAGGCAACGATGATCACGTCATCGCGTTCAAGCAGCGAGCGGGTGGCCGAGTGACGCATCCGGTCAATCGCCTCGTTTACGCTCGATTCCTTCTCGATGTAGGTATCGCTGCGCGGGACATAGGCCTCGGGCTGGTAGTAGTCGTAGTAGGAGACGAAATATTCGACCGCGTTGTCGGGAAAGAAGCTCTTGAACTCGCCATAGAGCTGCGCGGCGAGGATCTTGTTGGGGGCGAGGATCAGAGCCGGACGCTGGGTCGCCTCGATCACCTTGGCCATGGTGAAGGTCTTGCCGCTGCCTGTGACGCCCAGCAAAACTTGCGTCGCCTCGCCGCTGGAAATGCCTTCAACCAGATCGGCAATCGCGGTCGGCTGGTCGCCGCTGGGCGAATATTCGCTAACGATCCGCAAGGGGCGGCCGGGATCGACCTTCTCCGGCCGCGCGGGCTTGTGCGGCACGAAGGCACCGGAAGTGTCGGGCTCTTCCAGGCCCCGGCGGATGATCAGTTCGGCCATGCGGAGACTATGGGGAACAAAGCGGGGACATGCAAGGCGGGCAGCCCCAGTCCTTGCCATTTTCGTGCCGCGCGGGAAGAGTGTGACAAAGCACGGATGGAGGATGGGCATGAGAATCAAGCTGCTGGGCACAGTGATCGCGGCGGTCTTGCTCACCGCTTCCGCCCCCAAGAGCAAACCGGCCGACCTGATCCTGACCGATGCCAGGGTCTATTCGCTACGCTGGGGCGAGCCTGGGCTGGATGGCACTCCGGCTATGGATGCCCCTTACGCCAATGGCCAGTGGCGGCCCGATGCCCAGGCGGTGGCGATGCGCGGCGGGCGGATCGTCTATGTCGGCAGTGACAGGGGCGCCCTGGCCCTGCGCGGCAAGCAGACCCGGGTGATCGACCTGAACGGCGCCACCGTGATCCCGGGGCTGGTCGATTCGCACACGCATTTCATCGAGCTGGGCGCCAAGCTGGAAGCGGTCGATCTGACCCATGTCACCACCGAGGAGCAGGCGGTGGCGCTGGTCGCCCAGCGCGCCAAATCAGTCCCCAAGGGCGAGTGGATCTTCGGCGCCGGGTGGGATGAGGGTGCCTGGGCCAACCGCTATCCCGACAAGGCCCGGCTGAGCGCAGCAGTACCCGATCACCCGGTGGTGCTGCGCAGCCTCCACGGCTTTGCCGTCTGGACCAACCAGGCCGCGCTCGATCAGGGCAAGATCACTGCGGCCAGCCCGGTCCCCACCGGGGGCGAAATGCGGCTGGGCGCGGATGGCGCGCCCAGTGGCCTGTTCCTCAACCGCGCATCGCAGATGGTCGATGCAATTGTCCCGCCGGTGCCGCAGCCGGTCGCCGCGCGCCATGCGCTCAGGGGGCTGAAGCAGATGGCCAGGGATGGCTATGTTACGGTGCATGAGGCCGGGGCGGACAGCCTGGCCATGGCCACGCTCCAGCAGTTGGAGGACCAGCGTCGCTTGCCGATCCGCGTATATGCCATGCTCTCGCTGCGCGACGCGCCGTTGATGAAACAGTGGATCGCGCGCGGTCCGGACAAGGACAGCGGCTCGATGCTCGTCACCCAGTCGGTCAAGGCCTATTACGACGGCGCACTGGGATCGCGCGGGGCGCGGCTGCTGGAAGACTATGCCGACAAGCCCGGCCACCGCGGGATCAGCGGCGCGGGCTATGGCTTTGACCGCGATCTGGCGAGGCAAGCGCTGACGGCCGGTTTCCAGCTGGGCATCCACGCGATCGGCGATGCGGGAAATCGCGAGGTGCTCGATTTCCTCGAGACCGATTTCAAGGCCGATCCCAAGGCGGCGCGCAATCGCCACCGGATCGAACACGCGCAAGTCGTCGCGCCCCAGGATCAGCCGCGCCTCGCCAAGCTGGGCGTCATCGCCTCAATGGAACCGCCCCACGCGGTGGAGGACATGCCCTGGGCCGAAACGCGGCTCGGCCCCCAGCGGATCAAGGGCGCCTATGCCTGGCGCTCGCTGCGCCAGCAGGGCGCGCGGCTGACGTTCAATGCCGACAATCCGGGCTCCGACCACTCGATCTTCTATGGCCTCCACGCCGCCATCACCCGCCGCGACAAGTCGCTGACCCCGCCCGGCGGCTGGTACCCCCGCGAGGCCCTCACCATCGAGGAAACCGTGCGCGCCTACACCCTCTGGTCCGCCTGGGCCGCTTTCCGCGAGGCCGAGACCGGCATGGTGGCCAAAGGCCGCTGGGCGGACCTGACCGTGATGGACATTGATCCGTTTGCGCTGGCGGCCAAGGCGCCTGAGAAGATTTTGGGTGGGAAGATTGTGCTGACCGTGGTGAACGGCAAAGTGGTTTACCGGGACAGGGTCAGGGAAGATGCCCACCCCGCTGCGACTAACCTCGCCGATGGCTCGGCAAGTCTCACTCCCCTCCCGCAGCGAACCTGGGAACTGCGCTTCACGGTCGACCGCCCGGTGCTGGGCAAGGGCGCAGTCAAGCTGGAGCTGGGGCATGACCGGGTTTCCCAGTTGCAAGACCGGATCCTGACGCCGGAGAGCTTCGATGCGCCGGGCAATATCGGCAGCGGCACCCGCAGTTTTGCGCAATTGACGCTCGACGCGCCGCTGGATTCGCTAGGGCTCAAGTCGTTCCGGGGCCGGTTTACTGGAACAGTCCAGACCCATTCGGTGCGCGATCCGATCACCGGGCTGGACCGCCCGTGGAGCGGGTTCCGGCCCGAATGGTCGCTCAATTTCGAGCTGCGGCTCGATCTCGACAATCTGTTCAACGTCGCAGGCGAGCGCAGCCGGTTGTTCTTCGATCCCAACCGCACATCGCCGCAGCCGGTGCTGTCCGAATTCCGCCACCGCAACCAGCATGTCGTGTTCGCGGTCTCAGTCAACCGGACGCTTTAGCGCTTGTCCCCCTTGGGCCGCAGGGTTAGCCCTTGGCCGGAACTGCGAATCCGCCTGAGGGGGCACTATGTCTGATTGGATAGAACAGCTCGAACGCCTGACCGCGCTGCACAGATCGGGCGCGCTGACCGATGCGGAGTTCGCGGCGCAGAAGGCAAAGTTGCTGGAGGCAAAGGACCAGGCCTCAGCAGCTCCGGCTCCGGCGGAATGGCAAGCCGAGCCTGCGCCGGCAGGCGGCTTGTCGAAGTGGATACTGATCGGCATTCCGGCGGCGGCGCTGCTGGCCGGGGCCGCCTGGTTCGGCTCGACGCTGGTCGGCGGCGGAACCGATCCGGAGATTTCGGCCAGCGCCACCGCAACCGATGCCGCCGTTGCCATGGCCACCCCCAGCGAAGCCCCGCCAATGCCGGTCGCGCTCGACGGCAGCCTCAAGTTCGGTGCGCCCTCGCAGTGCGAAGCGACCGGCGCGCTGGAGGCTATCTACAAGAAGCTCGATGCCGCTGCCGAACTGGGCAGCGGCAAGGGGATGACGGTCAAGCTCGACGCCTGGGACGCGCCACTGGCACTCAGCGCGAAGGTTGCCACCGACAAGGACGGGGTCGAAACCCGCGACGCCTGGGTCAAGTTCCCCGAGGCGACCACCTGGCACGGACTGAAGCTAAGCCGGGTGACCACCCAGACGGTCATGGTGCCCGAAAGCGACGGCGGCTACAGCCGCACGATCAATTTCCTTGAGCCAGCCGACAAGGTGCAGAAGACTCTGGCCCGGCTGGGCTTCGGCGCGCCCAAGGCGCCAGACTTTTCCGAGCTGGGCGGCGAAGGCTGCGGCGGTTCGGCGCAGATCGTCTCGCTCGACGGCGGCTCGGCGCTGTCGTGCAGCTGGGGCTGCTGAGACCGTTCGCTTGCCTCAGGCGGTGGGCCGGTAGAGGTCGTTGAAGTATTCGGTCATGACCTTGGCCGCGACTTCGGGCTTCATCGCGTTGAGCATGGCATTGATCGCAGTGGTACCTTCGGGCAGCCCATCGGCGGTGCCCGCAGCCTGCATCAACTGCTGATAGGCCTCGGGCGTGAAGTTGTCGGCCTCGATCGCGCCCAGCATGGCTTTCATTTCGGCCGGCAGATCGGCGCTGTTGCTGCGCTTGGCCTCTTCGATCGCGGCGTCGAGATCGGGCAGGAAGCGGTCGAGCACATCGAGCGTCGATTGGTCGATCGACAGGTGGATGTTCTCTTTCGAACCCATATAGCCCAGCTGCGGCTGGACGAACCACCCGCGCCGCCGCATCGCATCGACGATCGGGAAGATCGAGAACTGGTCCGAGGTGAAGGCCAGCAGGGTGCTTTCCGGCTCAGCCATCAGCCGCACGTCGGGGTGCGCGCGGATCATTGCGGCGATCGCCTGGGTGGCCTGCAGCTTGCGCTCGGCGAAGCGCAGATAGCCCTCGTCGCCGAGGAAGTTGAGCAAGGCCCAGCAGGCGGCGAGCGGCCCGCCCGACTTGGTTGACTGGATCGTCGGGTTGATCACCGAATAGCCGGTCCAGGTCGCGGCGGTGAAGATCTGATGGCGGCGCAGCTCTTTCGAGCGGTAGAGCACCACGGAGGCGCCCTTGGCGGCATAGGCGTATTTGTGGAAGTCCATCGAGATCGAGGTGACGCCCGGCACGGCGAAATCGAAATCGGTGACCTGCGCGCCAAGCCGCCGGAAATAGGGCAGCACGAAGCCGCCAATGCAGCCATCGACGTGGAGCAGTACGCCCTTGTCGAGCGCCAGCTGGCCCAGTTCAGGGATCGGATCGATCACCCCGTGGGCATATTGGCAGGCCGAGCCGACGATCAGCGCGGTGTTGGGATTGATCGCCTTGGCCATGTCTTCAGGCCGGACTTTCCAGCTGTCGGGATCGACCGGGACCAGCCGCATCGGCATGTCGAAATACTGCGCGGCCTTCTGGAAGCAGGCGTGGGCGGTGACCGGCAGGACCAGTTCGGGCTCGGCAATTCCGCGCACGCGGCGGGCATAGTCGCGCGCCGCCTTGACCGCGAGCAGGCAGCTTTCGGTCCCGCCGCTGGTGAAATTGCCGACGCAGTCGGCATCGCCGCGCAAGTGGTTGATCGCCATGGCGACGATCTCGTTCTCAAAGCGCAGCAGCGAGGGGTAGACTGTGGGATCGAGCGCGTTCTCGGTCAGGAACCGCATGTAGGCGTCCTTGACCAAGGCCTCGACCTCGCGGCCCGCTTCATAGACGTAGGCAAAGGTTCCGCCCTCGCGCCAGGGTAGGTCATCCGCGCCGAACGCGTCGAGCGCGGCCATGACCTCCTGGTGCGACTTGCCGTGAGCCGGAATTTGCATCTCTGTCCTGTGCCTAGTCGGCGAGCGTCAGTGCCTCGTACCGCTCAAGGTGGTAGTCGGCGCTGCCGAACTGGTTTTCGATCATGGTGCTGCGCTTGAAATAGTGCCCGATCCCGAGCTCCATCGTGATCCCGATCCCGCCGTGGGTCTGGATCGCGCTCTGGCCGACGAATTTGAGCCCGCGCGCAACCTTGGACTTGGCAGCCGAGACGGCGGTCTTGCGGGCCACGGCCTCTTCGCCCAGCCGCAGCGTACCCATCAGGCTCATCGAGGCGATCTGCTCGGCCTCGACCAGCATGTCGGCCATGCGGTGCTGGAGCGACTGGAACTTGCCGATCGGCTGGCCGAACTGCTTGCGCTGCTGGGTGTACTCGACCGTCTGGGCCAGCATGGTCCGCGCGATCCCGGTGGCTTCGGCACAAAGCGCCATGGTGCATTCATCAGCCACGCGCTCGACCAGGTCGATCCCGCCGGGCAGCAGCGCCTCGCCGGGGATCGCGACGTTTTCGAAATAGACTTCGCTGGCGCGGAAGCCATCGACGGTCGGGTAATCGCGGCGCGAAATGCCCTTGGCATTGGCTTCGACCAGGAACAGCTCAACCCCGCCGCGATCCCGCCGTCCGCCACCGGTGCGGGCCGTGACCAGCAAGTGCGTGGCCCAGGGCGCGGCATAGACCACGGCCTTGTGGCCATTGAGGACATAGCCTGCGCCGTCCTGCTTGGCGGTAGTGCCGATATCGGCCAGGTTGTAGCGGCCCTGCGGTTCGGCATAGGCGAAAGCGATCAGGCAATCGCCGCTGATGATCTGCGGGATGGTGGCTTCGGCCAGCGCGCCGCCTGCCGCCGTCAGCGCACCGCCGCCCGCGACCACGGTTTGCAGCCAGGGTTCGATCGCGATGACCTTGCCCAGCTCTTCCATCATGATCATGTTCTCGATCGCGCCGCCGCCCATCCCGCCGAGCTCTTCGGAGAAGGGCGCGCAAGTCAGCCCCAGCTCGCTCGACAGCGCCTTCCAGATCCCCGGATCGCGGCCTTCGGGGCTGGCCAGCATCTTCTGGCGCGCGTCGAACGAATAGGTATCGGCCAGGAACCGCGCGAGCGTATCGCGCAGCATGTCCTGGGTTTCGGTGGTGCTCAGGTCCATCTCGTAAGTCTCCAGAAAGTAGGGACAGTCCCTACTTTTCGGTTGATTGTTGTTGGCGGCTCGCGCGTGAATGAAAAGTAGGGACAGTCCCTACTTTCACAGCCCAAGAACCATCTTGGCGATCACGTTGCGCTGGATCTCGTTCGATCCGCCGTAAATCGTGGTCTTGCGGGCGTTGTAATAGGTCGGCGCAGCGCGGTTGGCCCAGGCCGGGCCGATCGGGTGCTCGTTGTCGCCCTCGCCAAAGCCGCGGAAATAGGGCGCGCCATAGTGGCCGGCCATTTCCAGCGTCAGCTCGGTCAGCCGTTGCTGGATTTCGCTGCCCTTGATCTTGAGCACCGAGCTTTCCGGCCCGGGCCCGCGGCCGGCGGCCATTCCCGCCAGCGTGCGCAGTTCGGTATATTCAAGTGCGGCGAGGTCGATTTCCAGCTCGGCCACCTTGCGCTTGAAGAAGGGGTTGGCGAGCAGCGCCTTGTCGCCGTCCATCTCCGTCTTGGCGATGTCCTTGATCCGCTCGATCGAACGCTTCGACGAAGCCACCCCGGCGATCCCGACGCGTTCGTGGGCGAGCAGGAACTTGGCGCAGGTCCAGCCCTTGTTCTCTTCGAAGACGCGGTTGGCCACCGGCACGCGGACATTGTCGAGGAACACTTCGTTGACTTCGTGTTCACCGCCGAGCGTGATGATCGGGCGGACCTCGATCCCCGGGCTCTTCATGTCGATCAGCAGGAACGAAATGCCTTCCTGCATCTTGGCCTCGGGATCGGTGCGGACCAGGAAGAAGCCCCAGTCGGCATGCTGGGCCAGCGTGGTCCAGGTTTTCTGGCCGTTGACCACGTAGTGATCGCCGTCACGCTCAGCCTTGGTGCGCAGGCTCGCCAGGTCGCTGCCCGAGCCGGGTTCGGAATAACCCTGGCACCACCAGTCTTCGCCCGAGAGGATCCGGGGCAGGAAGTGGGCCTTCTGCTCGGGCGTGCCGAAAGTGTAGATCACCGGGCCGACCATCGAGAGGCCAAAGGGCAGCAGGCGGATGCAATCGGCCCGCGCGGTCTCTTCCGACCAGATATAGCGCTGGGTCTGGGTCCAGCCGGTGCCGCCATATTCGACCGGCCAGGCCGGGGCGACCCAACCCTTCTTGGCGAGTACTTTGTGCCAGGCGAGGAAGTCTTCCTTGCCCAGTTCTTCGCCTTCATCCTGCTTGCCGCGCAGCTGTGCGGGGTAATTCTCGGCAATGAAGGTGCGTACCTCGTCACGGAAAGCGAGGTCTTCTGCGCTGAAATCAAGGTCCATGGCAGCTCTCCAAAAATGTCTGTTGGCCGCAGACTGGCGCAGGTTTGCGCACATCGCAAGCTTCGGTTTCAAGGCGAAACCAAACAGCGGCACCCTTAATCCCAAGGGTAACTCTGCCGTTATCCATCGGGCCTGCCCTATGACCCTACGGCAAGGCGGAATGCCAGAGATGGAGGATGCGATGAACCGCGACAATGTGCGCACGCTGCGCCGGACCAACAGGCTGCAATTGGTGCTTCCGGCCCGCTGCCGGTCGCGCTCGGGATTTGTCGATCGGGTGGTGATTTCGGACATTTCCGAGGGCGGCTGCCGAATCGATTCGCTGGGCCTGATCATGGGTGTGGGCGAAATGGTGGTGGTCCGGCCCGAGGGGTTGGAAGGCCTCACCGGCGTGATCCGCTGGGTCAAAGGCCATTCGGCCGGAATCGAGGTCGACCGCGCGCTGTACCCGGCGGTGGTCGATCACCTGCACCGCACCTTCACCCGCTTCCTGAGCCCTGAGCGGCTGCGCGAACTGCCGGGCAAGCTGCGGCTTGCGGCTTGACCTGCGCTTGGTAGAGTGACGCCACTCGCGGGGCAAAGGCTCCGCCGCTGTGGGAGCAACCTGTCATGCGCACGACCATCGCCTTGCTTGCCCTTTCGACTGTTGCCCTGGCCGCCTGCGGGCAATCGGGTTCGGACAGCTCCGCGCCGGTCCAGACGGTCGATCCGGGCAAAAGCGCCGCCGAAGTGGCGTTCCAGTTCCAGCCGGGTCAGTACAAGACCACGATCAAGACCGACAAATATGAGATCCCCGGCGTGCCCGCCGCCGCGCTGGAACAGATGAAGGGCATGATGGGCAAGCCGATTGAGGTGACTTACTGCATGTCTCCCGACAAAGCCGCGATGGGCACCGAGGCGATGAAAGAGAACATGGCCAAGGGGAAATGCGAGTTTGAGAAGTTCGAGGCCAGGGGCGGCACGGTAAACAGCGTGATGGTCTGCGACAGCCAGGGCATGAAAATCCGCAGCACTTCGCAAGGCACCTATTCTCCGACCGGCTCCGTCGTCAAAGCCACCGGCGATATGGCCGGGCCGGGCGGCCAGAAAATGCATGTCGAACAGACCATTACCATGGAGCGGACGGGGGACTGCGCCAAGTAGGGCGGTGCAGTTTTGCTTGACTAACCAGGCTGACTGGTGTGCCTTCGCACCAGCCCGCGCAGGAATGCGTGGCCAGATCGGAAGGGGAAGCGCAATGAAATATCTCAGCATGGCAGCAATGGGCCTGATCGCAGGCGCTCTGGCAAAGCTGTTCTACATCGGTGACAACGGCAACAGCTGGCTGATGACCATGGTGGTCGGCCTGGTCGGCTCGTTTGGGGCCGGCTTCGTCAGCTCGATGATGGACAAAGAGCCGGGGACCCAGCTCAAGCCAGCCGGTTTCTTGCTGTCGGTTGTCGGCGCGATGGTGACGATTTTCCTCGCCAAGATGTTCGGCCTTCAGCTCTGATTGATTGCCGAATAGTGCAAGAGGGCGGGGCGCGCGCGCCCCGCCCTTTCGTTTGAGGACACAATGA
Source organism: Sphingomonadales bacterium (assembly GCA_018334165.1). GTDB lineage: Bacteria > Pseudomonadota > Alphaproteobacteria > Sphingomonadales > Sphingomonadaceae > Novosphingobium. Next base: position 15,827 of record JAGXTB010000227.1, read on the forward strand.
GCCGTATCTTCGATTTCACCCATGCGATTGCCCGGCGTCCCGGAGCCAGCGTGGTCAAGGGCCTGCGCGCCGGCGGCGGGGCCGATCCGTCGCTGGAGGCGGTGCTGGCCGAGCATGCCGGATACCTTGCCGCGCTGCGCGAGGCCGGGCTGCATGTGACCGAACTTGCCCCGCTGGAGGACTATCCCGACGCGATCTTTGTTGAGGACCCGGCGCTGGTCTTCACCCAGGGCGCGATCCTGCTGCGCCCCGGCGCGCGCAGCCGCGAGGCCGAAGGGCAGTTCCTGCGCGATGAGCTCGCCGCGCGGTTCCCGGTGCTGCTGGAACAGCGCGAAGGCTATGCCGACGGCGGCGACGTGCTGGTGATGCCCGACAAGGCCTGGATCGGTCTCTCCGCCCGCACCGATCGGCGCGGGGCAGAGGTGCTGATCGGCTTGCTGGACCAGCTAGGGATCACGGCGGGCGTGGCTGAAACGCCAAGCGAGGTACTGCACCTCAAGACCGCCAGCTCGCTGGTGGATGAAGAGACGGTGCTCGCCACGAGGCCATTGGCGCAAAGCGGGATCTTCAAAAACTACCGTGTCATCGAGGTGCCCGAGGACGAAGAAGGCGGGGCCAATGTGCTGCGCCTCAACGATCAGTTGCTGGTCGGGGCGGGCTATCCCCGATTGATCGAGCTGCTCGACGGCTACGGCGCCAAGGTCGTGCCGATCCCCAATGCCGCGATCGCAATGATCGACGCGGGGTTCACCTGCATGTCACTGCGCTGGCGGACTGAGAGCAAGTGACGTTTTCTGCCAAGACAAAGGCCTGGCATCGGGTCTAGTCTGGCCGCAAGGAACCCACATTCGAAAGGTCTCGCGATGCAACCGCTCAAAGCCCTTCTGCCGATTGCCCTTGCCTTGTCCGGCGGCGCATTGATCGCGACAACGGCCCAGGCGCAGTTCGGCGGGATCGGATCGGTGGTGAAGGCGCTGCCGGTCAAGAGCCCGGCGGTGCCCAATGTGCTCAATGGTCCGGCACCGATCTCGACCAATATCAAGGACGCGATCTGGGGCGATCCTTCGACCGACCGGCTTACGCCACCTGTCGCGGTGCGCGATCTCACCAGCCTGCCGCGCAGCGCCACGGGCGGATTTGTGCTGGCGCCGGGCTATTACCGGATGCATGCGCAAAGCTATTGCCTGCATGCCGGGACTTATGGTCCGGGCGGGGGCGATGGCTACTTGCTGGGGCCGGTCAAGGGCTCGGCCAAGGATGCGGTGACTTCGATCCTGCAGAATTCGGTCGCCCACCCCGACATTCCCCAGCACGATATCCAGCTGCTGCTCTGGGCGATCGTCGCCCGTGCCAAGTTTGAGAACCTCGACACCCGGCTCAAAGGCGTCGCGGCCCGGCTGCTGACCAAGAAACAGCTAGCCGGACTCAACCGTTCGGCACTCTCAGCGCTGAGCAGCGTCAACAATCTGGTCGGCCTGCCGGGTCCGGTGCGCACCGCGCTTGAGGCGGAAAACCGGATGCGCGGGCTGTTGACCACGCCGGGTTCAAGCTATGCCGATATCGAACGCGTTGCGGTGCTGGGCGGCATGGCCCCGCGCGGCGAGGGCAGCATCGATGTCCCCGCAACCCGCTGGTCCAAGCATCCCGATGGCTATTGGGTGCGCTACAAGCCCAATGGCTACAGCAACACCTGGGTCGAAATCTGGGTCCCGCAAGGCAGCGCCGGGGCGGGCAAGACCTATGACCCGGGCACCGCGATCGCCGTCCCGACCAACACCGCGCGGCAGCGGCTGGCGCAATCGGGGCGGGTCTATTCGAAGCAATAGGCACTAACTGGGGACACGGTATTCCGTGTCCCCCTTGCACCGATGCGGTATATCCCGTATATCCGGCCCATGAACGCCCCGCACAACACCCGCACTTTCAAGTCTGGCAACAGTGTCGCTGTGCGCCTTCCCAAGGGCTTTGGCATCGCCGCCGGGGCCGAAGTCGCGCTGGAACGGCGCGGGCGCGAAGTGGTGATCCGGCGGATCGCCGATCCAGCCGCGGATAGAGCAGCGATCGAGGCGCTGGTCGCCAAACTGCGCGAAATCGGGCCGATTGGTGAGGTGGAAGAGCGCGATCCTGATATCTTCCCAGACCGTCCCGGATTGTACTGAATTGCCATTCCTGCTTGATACCAGCATCGCGGTCCACCTGCGTGATGGCACCGAGGCGGTGGTTGCGCAGTTCGAAGCGCTAACGGGAAAGCCTTTCCTGTCGGCGCTGACCCGCGTCGAACTGGAAGGCGGGATTTACGCCAAGCCGCAGTTTGCAGAGAAGCGCCGGGCAGCGGTGGATGCCTTGCTGACCTTCCTGCCGGTGCTCGACTTCGATTCCGACATGGCCGAAGCCTATGGCACGATCCTGCAAACCACCGGGTTCTCCCGCCGAAAAATCATCGACCGCATGATCGCGGCCACTGCCATGATCGAGGGGCTGACGCTGATAACCTGCAACGGCGATGATTTTGCGGATGTGCCGGGGTTGGAGCTGTTGGTGTGGGGTGTGGGGTAATGCGTAATAAGGGGGTGCCGCTAGAACCAGGATGTTTGGTATCAACTTGGGAAATCGGAACTTGTGCGTTCTTGCACCTGCCATCGCAATTTTCACCGAAATTCAGCTAACTCCGTTCATACG
>JAGXTB010000228.1 GCA_018334165.1 Sphingomonadales bacterium
CGGGTGCCGTCCACCGGGTCGATGATCCAGACGCGCGAATGGGCGAGCCGTTCGAAGTTGTCCTTCTCCTCTTCGGAGAGCACGCCGTCATCGGGCCGAGCCTCGCGGATCGCGCGGACCAGGAACTGGTTGGCGGTCTGGTCGCCGGCAGTCCCGAGCGCTTTGCCCGTAAATACGCCTGCGCGGCGGACCTCGAGCAGGATCTGGCCCGCGTGCTGCGCCAGGTGCGCGGCGAGCTGGGCGTCGGTCATGGTCACGCGCAAGCCTCTCCTGCCAAACCTTCCCCGTCGGCCCGTGCTTGACACGGGCCAAGGCTTTTCTTGGCGACGTTGCAAAGGCAGCCAAGCCCCGTGTCAAGCACGGGGCGACGAGGAGCTTTATGGTTGGCCGGGGTCATTTGAGCGGCATCAGCAGCTTGACGATATGCTCGGCGGCTTCGTCGACCGTCATTTCGACCGTGTTGACGCGGATGTCGGGGTTCTCTGGCGCTTCATAGGGACTGTCGATCCCGGTGAAGTTCTTGAGCTGCCCCGAACGCGCCTTCTTGTAGAGCCCCTTCACATCGCGCGCCTCGGCCACTTCGAGCGGGGTATCGACGAAGATCTCGATGAATTCGCCCTCGGGCAGCATCGCGCGGACCATCTCGCGCTCGGCGCGAAACGGGCTGATGAAGGCGGTCAGCACGATCAACCCGGCGTCGGCCATCAGTTTGGCCACTTCGCCCACACGGCGGATATTCTCGATCCGGTCGGGCTCGGTAAAGCCCAGGTCCTTGTTGAGCCCGTGGCGGACATTGTCGCCATCAAGCAGGAAGGTGTGGCGGTTCATCAGGTTGAGCCGCTTTTCAACCGCATTGGCGATGGTGCTCTTGCCGCTGCCAGAGAGGCCAGTGAACCACAGCACCCGCGGCTTCTGGTTCTTGAGCGCGGCGTGCGCCTCGCGGGTGATATCGACCGCCTGCCAGTGGACGTTCTGCGCGCGGCGCAAGCTGAAATGCAGCATGCCGGCGGCGACCGTGGCGTTGGTCAGCTTGTCGATCAGCACGAACCCGCCCAGCGTGCGGTTCGTCGCATAAGGCTCGAACACCAGCGGCTTGTCGGTGGTCAGTTCGGCCACGCCGATCGCGTTGAGCTCCAGCGTCTTGGCCGCAAGATGCTCCAGAGTGTTTACGTTGACCGTGTACTTGGGCTGCTGGACCGTGACCGAGACGGTCTGGGTGCCCAGCTTCAGCCAGTACCCGCGCCCGACGTGGAGCGGAACGTCATTGAGCCAGACCAGCGTTGCTTCGAACTGGTCGGCGACTTCGGGCGGAGCATCAGCGGCAGCAATCACATCGCCGCGCGAGCAGTCGATCTCGTCGGCGAGCGTCAGGGTGACCGATTGCCCGGCCACCGCCTGATCCAGATCGCCATCTAGCGTGACGATGCGGGCAACCGTGCTGGTCTTGCCCGAAGGGAGCACCCGCACCGCGTCACCCGGTTTCACCGAGCCACTGGCGATCAATCCCGCAAAGCCCCGGAAATCGAGATTGGGGCGGTTGACCCATTGCACCGGCATGCGCAGCGGCCCTTCGGCATCGCGCGAGGACTGGACTTCGACCGTCTCAAGGTGTTCGACCAGCGTTGGCCCGGAGTACCACGGCGTCTGGGCCGAGAGCGCGGTGATATTGTCGCCCTTGAAGCCCGAGATCGGGAGCGCGGTGAAGCTTTCGATCCCGATGCTCTTGGCGAACTGGGCATAGTCGCCAACGATCGCATCGTAGGTGGCCTGATCATAGTCAACCAGGTCCATCTTGTTGACCGCCAGCACCAGGTTGCGAATGCCGATCAGGTGGCAAAGGTACGAGTGCCGCCGGGTCTGGACCAGCACGCCTTTGCGCGCGTCGATCAGGATCACCGCGAGGTCGGCGGTGCTGGCGCCGGTCACCATGTTGCGGGTGTACTGCTCGTGCCCCGGGCAATCGGCGACGATGAATTTGCGCTTCTCGGTATTGAAGAAGCGGTAGGCGACGTCGATCGTGATGCCCTGTTCGCGCTCGGCCGCCAGGCCATCGACCAGCAGCGCGAAGTCGATCTCCTGGCCTTGCGTGCCCAGCTTCTTGCTGTCGCTTTCCAACGCGGCCAACTGGTCCTCGAAGATCATCTTGCTGTCATAGAGCAGCCGCCCGATCAGCGTGCTTTTGCCGTCATCCACAGAGCCGCAAGTGATGAAGCGCAGCATGTCCTTGTGCTGATGCTGCGCCAGATAGGCGTCGATATCCTCGGCGATAAGCTGGTCAGTGACGTATGCAGAGTCGGTCATTGCACCAACCTCCGTTCGTCCCGAGCGAAGTCGAGGGACCGCCTCGCACGCTGTCCCTCGACTTCGCTCGGGACGAACGGGATTGGGGCTGTGAGCCGCATCAGAAATACCCCTGCTGCTTCTTCACTTCCATCCCCGCGCCGCCCGCGTCCTTGTCGATCGCGCGGCCCTGGCGTTCGCTGGTGGTGGTCAGCAAGGTTTCCTGGATCACTTCGGACAGCGTCGCCGCCTCGCTCGCAACCGCGCCGGTCAGCGGATAGCAGCCCAAGGTGCGAAACCGGATCGAGCGTTCGACCGGCACTTCGCCGGGCTGCAATGGGAAGCGTTCGTCATCGACCATCAGCAGCAGGCCGTCGCGCTCCACCGTCGGGCGCTTGGCCGCGAAGTAGAGCGGCACGATTGGGATGTCGTTCAGCTGGATGTATTGCCACACATCGAGTTCGGTCCAATTGCTGATCGGGAAGACGCGGATGCTTTCGCCTTTGTGCTTCCTCGCATTGTAGAGGTTCCACAGCTCTGGCCGCTGGTTCTTGGGGTCCCAGCCGTGGCTGGCGGTGCGGAAGCTGAAGATCCGTTCCTTGGCCCGGCTCTTCTCCTCATCGCGCCGCGCGCCGCCGAAGGCCGCGTCGAAGCCGTATTGCCCAAGCGCCTGCTTCAGCCCCTCGGTCTTCCACATGTCGGTATGCAGCGCGCCGTGATCGAACGGGTTGATCCCGCGTTCCGCCGCTTCTGGGTTCTGATAGACCAGCAGCTCCATGCCCGATTCCTGCGCCATCCGGTCGCGCAGCTTGTACATGTCCTGGAATTTCCAGGTCGTATCGACATGCAACAACGGGAACGGTGGAGGCGTCGGATAGAACGCCTTCCTCGCCAGGTGCAGCATCACCGCGCTGTCCTTGCCGACGCTGTAAAGCATCACCGGGCGCTCCGCCTCGGCCACCACTTCACGCATGATGTGGATCGCTTCGGCTTCCAGCCGCTCAAGATGGGTCAGGCTTTGGGTCATGCGCGCAAGGTTATTGTCATTCCTGCGCGCCGCTAGCAAGGGATGCCCCGCCAGCGGAACGCAGGAAATCCTTGCAGCGGCCAAGCAAGCCTATTGGTACTACGCCGGAATCGCGTTGAACGGCACACCCTTGTCGGGCCGGTGGTCCTGCGGCAGGCCCAATATCTTTTCGGCGATGGTGTTGAGCAGCACTTCGTCCGATCCGCCCGCGATGCGGCCCGTGGGAGCGTTGAGCCAGGAGGTGCCCCAGTCGGTCTTGACGAAGGCATGCGGATCGAAGGCCAGGCCTTCGTTACCCATCAGGTCCATCGCCATTTCGGAGAGCTTCTGGCGGCTGCGCACCGCGACCAGTTTTTGCAGGGAGCCTTCCGGCCCGGGCTGCATCCCGGCCATCATCATGGCAAAGGCGCGCTTGGTAATCGCATCGAGCCCGCCGCGCATCGCGTGGTTGCGGGCGATCGCGCTGCGCACGCGGCCGTCCTCGAGCGCCGGTTTGCCGTTCAGATCGACCCGCTTGGCCAGCTTGACGAATTCGTCAAGGTGCGGACCAAACCCGCTGCTGTCGGTCGCGATATAGCGTTCGATCATCAGCGTGTGGAGCGAGACGCCAAAGCCCCCGCCCACCGCGCCAAGCCGCTGGCTGTCTTCTACCCGGACATCGTCGAAGAACACTTCGTTGACGTGGCTGTCCCCGCCCGCGAGCTTGATCGGGCGCACTTCAACGCCCTTGGAACGCATGTCGATCCAGAAGTAGGTCAGCCCCTTGTGCTTCTCTACCGTGGGATCGCTGCGGGTGACGATCACGCCGTAATCGCAGTACTGCGCCCATGAGGTCCAGATCTTCTGGCCGTTCATTTTCCAGCCGTTGCCGTCGGGCTCAACCTTGGTGCGCAAGGCCGCAAGGTCGGAACCGCCCGAAGGTTCGGAGAACATCTGGCACCAGATCTCCTCACCGCGCAGCGCCTTGCGGACCCGTTCCTTCACGAACTCCTTGTCTTCGCAGTAATGCATCAGGATCGGCACCGGCATGCCCAGCGAGATGCCGAAGAAGTGGCTCGGCATGCCGAACTGCATTTCTTCGCCATCGAAAGTGATCTTGTGGAGGTGGGTCAGCCCCTGCCCGCCCATTTCGACCGGCCAGTTGATCCCGCCAAAGCCCGCGTCATAGCGCGCGGCCATATATTCGCGGCCGAGGGCCAGGTCCTGCTCGACCGTGTTGCCCTTGCGGGCGTCGCGGCCATATTTGGGGGCCATGCTGGCCAGGAAAGCGCGGGCCTTTTCGCGGTAAACTTGCAGATCGCTCATGCTACTTCTCCCGCCAGGCGATCGACCAAGAGGTCTTCCCAGAAAACAAGGTTGCCGCATTCCACGGCCAGGCTGCGCGCGCGGCGCATGTGCAGGTGCAAGCCCAGCTCCCAGGTCACCCCGATCCCGCCGTGGATCTGCACGCAGTCGCGCGAATTGGTGTCATAGGCCTCGGTCGCAGAAATCCGGGCGTCGGCGGCGGCGGTCAGGAACGCGTCGGTGCCCCCAAGGTTATCGGCGCTCGCGGCAGCGTGGATGCAGTTGGCACGGGCCACTTCGACGAAACCGTACATCTCGGCGATCCGGTGCTTGATCGACTGGAACGCGCCGATCGGCTGGCCAAAGGCCTTGCGGGTCAAGGCATAGTCGCGCGCGATATAGAGCAGGGCTTCGGCCCCGCCGACCTGCTCGTGCGCGGTGACGACGGCCATCCGGCCCAGCACGTCGAGCGCCAGCGCGCGCGCTGCGTCGCCGCTTGCGATCAGGGTCGCCGGAGTGCCGGCAAAGGTCAGGTCGGCATAGAGTCGGCTGTTGTCATAGCTGTCAACCGGCTTGCGGCTGGCCCCGGCCAGATCCGCGGCAACCAGCACCACACCGCTATCACTCAAGGCCCACACCAATGCCACATCGGCAGCACACCCGCCAGGCACCGCAGGCTTTACCCCATCGAGCGCACCATTCGCATAAGTGACAGTCGGTTTGGGCGGTAGCGCAGCATTGCCCTCGGCAAAGGCGACGCAGCCGGTCAGCTCACCGCTGGCCAGTTTGGGCAACCACTCAGCCGCCAGCGCAGCATCGCTGCTGTGGACCAAAGCTTGCGAGAGGCCATAGCCGCCGGTCAGGAACGGCGCGCCAGATGTGGCCGCACCGCAGGCCTGGGCAACCAGGCCCAGCTCGATCAGGCCAAGGCCCAGACCGCCATGCTCTTCGGGAATGGCGAGCGCGGTCCAGCCCTGCTCGACCGCGGTATCCCAGAACGCGGCATCGTGCTGCCCCACTTGCTCAAGCAGTGCCAAGAGCCGCGCCTTGTCCATCCGGGCATCAAGCACCCGGCGGCTTTCGGTGGCGATCGCTTGCTGGCCTTCGTCATAGAGTATCGACATCTTCGAATCTCTCCCTTGGCCGCACTCTTAATCGAGCGATTAAACTTGGCAAGGGGAGAGGTCGCCGCGCTGAAATGTGAACGCTCACAATTTGCTTGGCCAAGCCCCACTCATACGTATACGATTGGACAAGGCGGCATGGTCCGCCAAGACAGACGGATCGGGCTGGCAAGCAGCCGACGGGACAGCAAGGGGAGAATGCAATGGCAGCGCCAATTACCGGGTCAAGCGCGGCAGGCGGAAGTTCAAGCGGAGGCAAGACCGGGATCGTCCTGGCATTGGCGTTCGCGGTGTTCTTCCTGCTGGGCGGGGTGACCAACATCAACGACCTCTTGGTCGGCAAGTTCAAGCCGATGTTCCACCTCAGCCATACCGAGGCGAATTTCGTCCAGCTGTTCTTCTTCTTTGCCTATGCGGCCTTCTCGATCCCGGCCGGGATCATCCTGTCCAAGCTGGGCTATATCCGCACATTCGTGCTGGGCTTCGTGATTATCGCAGCCGCTGCCTTCCTGTTCATCCCGGCATCGGCTGCCGCGTCTTACGGCGGGTTCCTGGCCGCGCTGTTCTGCATCGGCGCGGGGATTACCGTGCTGCAAGTCGCCATGAACCCCGTGATCACCACGCTGGGCCCGGTCGAAACCTCGCACAGCCGGCTGACTTTCGCGCAGGCGTTCAATTCGATCGGGGTGTTCCTGATGGTCTATGGCGGGGCCGCATTCCTGCTGGGCGATTCGAAGCCGATTGATCCGGAAACCTCGACCGAAGCCCAGATCCAGGCCTACCGCGTGGCCGAAGGGGCCTCGATTGGCACCGCCTACATGTGGCTGGGCGTGCTGATGCTGGCGATTGCCGCGCTGTTCTGGACCTTCCGCTCGGCGCTGGATCACGCCAAGACTGAAGAGGTGAAGCTGGAAGGCACGCTGGGCCTGCTCCAGCACAACCGCCGGGTGCAATGGGGCGCGCTTTGCATCTTCATGTATGTCGGCGCGGAAGTCGCGATCGGGTCCAACCTGATGGCCTACCTGGGTGACCAAAGCGTGATGGGCCTTGGCCTTGAAGCTGCGGGCAAGCTGGTGGCGATGTACTGGCTGGGCGCACTGGCCGGGCGCTTGCTCGGCGGGTTCGTGCTGTACATGGCCAAGCCGGGCCGCGTGCTGACGGCCTTTGCCGCCGGCGCAATCGGCCTGATCCTCGTTTCGGCGATCAGCACCGGCGCGGTTTCGGGTTGGGCACTGATCCTGGTCGGCTTCTTCAATTCGCTGATGTTCCCGACGATCTTCAGCCTGGGCACCGAAGGGCTGGGCGAACAGACCCCGCAAGGGTCGGGTATCCTGTGCACCGCGATTGTCGGCGGGGCGATTGTCCCGGTGCTGTTCGGCATGGTCGCCGATGTCAGCGGCAACCTGCGCCTGGCGCTGATCGTGCCGGTGATCTGCTATGCGATCATTGCTGCGTTCGGGCTGTGGGCCGTCAAGAACCCCAGCACCGGCAAGAGCGCGACTGCGCCGGTTTACGACTGAGCCTCCAAGGGACAAATTGGCCCCTCCCCGGCGGGGAGGGGTTGGGGTGGGGGCTCCACGCTCTCACGCAAACGCCGAACCCCCATCCCAACCCTTCCCCACTGGGGAAGGGCTTTTGCCGTCAGGCCCGCCCGGTCTGGCTGGCCAGCAGCGCCGGATCGATGCCGACAGTGCGCCAGCAGGCCTTCCAGCGTGCTTCGGCGGGGGTGTCCCACAGCATGGCCTGCGATCCATCGACCACTTGCCAGCCGTGGCGGCGCATTTCGCCATCGAGCTGGCCCGCGCCCCAGCCAGCATAGCCCAGTGCGACCAGAAAGCGGCTTGGCCCCTCGCCCGCGGCAATCGCTTTCAGCACCTCAAGCGAGGTTGAGAGCGAGCACAGCGGCGCGGCCTCGATTGTCCCCGGCCCTTCCCAATCGGGTGTGTGCAGCACGAAGCCGCGCTGCACTTCGACCGGGCCGCCATAGTGGATCGGGCAGTCGGGTGCTTGACCGGGTTCGATCTCCAGCTCGCGCAGCATCGCGTGCAGGCTGGGGCCTTGCCGGATCGCTCCGATCCCCACCCCCAGCGCGCCCTCGGCGTCGTGGTTGACCATCGCGATCACCGCATGGTCAAAGCGCGGATCGGCCATCCCGGGCATCGCCAGCAGCAGTTTTCCGGTAAGATAGGCGGCTTCCATGCGGCTCAGGCTAGCCCCAAGGCACGAAGAACGGAAGCGAAGGCTTGCCTTTGCAGCGATTCGCCATTAGGGGCGCGCGCTTCACCGACACGGAATCGATGATCGGCCTGGCCATCAAGGGCTGCCACGGCAGATCGGACGTGTCTCGAACAAGGAGACGAAAATGCCCAAGCTCAAGACGAAGAGCGGCGTCAAGAAGCGCTTCAAGCTCACCGCCACCGGCAAAATCAAGCACGGTGCGGTTGGCAAGCGGCACCGACTGATCAGCCACAATGCCAAGTACATCCGCCAGCATCGCCGCACCGACACGATCTCTGACGCAGATGCGAAGACGATCAAGAAGTGGGCGCCCTACGGGCTCGGCTGAATTTAGGAGTACTGAAAAATGGCACGTGTCAAACGGGGTGTAACCACCCGCACCAAGCACAAGCGGCTTCTCGAACAGGCAGCGGGCTACCGCGGCCGCCGCAAGAACACCATTCGCGTTGCGCGTCAGGCGGTCGAAAAGGCCGGCCAGTACGCTTACCGCGACCGCAAGGTTAAGAAGCGGACTTTCCGCGCTCTGTGGATCCAGCGTATCAACGCTGCGGTGCGCGCCGAAGGGCTGACCTATTCGCAGTTCATCCACGGCACCAAGCTGGCGGGCATCGAGCTGGACCGCAAGGCGATGGCGGACCTCGCGATGAACGAAGGCGGGATCTTCTCGGCGGTGATCGCCCAGGCCAAGGCGGCACTGCCGGCCTAAGCCGCGATCATTCGCGAAAGCTTGAAAGGGCGCGGTCTGCAACAGCAGGCCGCGCCCTTTCTGCTTGCCCTGATGCCGCCCTCCGTGGCAATCTCTCCCATGCGAGCAAGACATTATCGGTCGCTGGAATTCGTAAGGGGTTTCGCGCGATGTTGAATAGTGCCCTGGACGGGGCTGTTGCTCTGCGATTTTTCGTGCCGTCGAGCGCACTCGCTCCCTACATCTCGACCTACTATCTGACCGAAGTCAGCCACGGGTCCGATGAAGTGGTGGAAGACTGGTTGCATCCCGAATGGGCCAACTTGCGCTTCGCCCAGGAACCCACCTGGACCTCTGCATTGGGCGATGCCCAACCCACTTCGCTGCCGCCGATCATCCTGACCGGTCCGACCAGTCTGGCGACGCACTTCAGGCTTGAAGGCTCGATCCGGACCTGGGGCGTGGGCATCCTGCCGCTGGGCTGGGCCCGGCTGATGGGCGTACCGGCCAGCCAGTTCGTGGACCAGGTCGTCAGCCCGCTCGACAAACCTGCCTGTGCGCACCTCGCCCCGATCCGCGAGCGGGTGTTCGCCGGCGAGCGTGACCCGGCCAGCGAGGCGGCCCGGATCGACGCTTTCCTGTGCGAACTGCTGGCAGTCAGGCCGCCGAGCGAGGACGAGAGCCGGATCCGCGCCGCCCATTCCGCGCTGATCGACGACGATGTGGCCTCGGTTGGCGAACTGGCCGAGCGGCTGGGCATGTCCTCGCGCTCGCTCGAGCGGCTGAGCCTGAAGGCCTTCGGCTTTTCGCCCAAGCTGCTGCTGCGCCGCCAGCGGTTCCTGCGCAGCCTGGCGCAATTTATGCTCGATCCCTCGCTCAAATGGATCAACACGCTGGACTTCCACTACGTCGACCAGGCCCATTTCGTGCGCGACTTCAAACGCTTCATGGCGATGAGCCCCAGCCGATACGCTGCGGTCGAGCATCCGGTGCTGCGCGCGGCCGCCCAGGCCCGCACCGCATCGGCCGGGGCAGCCGTGCAGGCCTTGCATCGCCCCTAATACGCGCTTGTCACCGCCGGACCTTCGTGCAAGTATCGTTATGCAATCAATATGATGCGGGGGAAAACCTTCGGTGTCGCCTGACTATAGCGTCCAGATGCGGTTCTATCCGCCGCCTGAAGACCTGCGCGGGTACTTCACGACTTTCTATGTCTCCACCATAGACCCGGGCAGCAACGGCACCCTGCGTGACAGCCTCCACCCCGAATGGGGCGGGATGCGCTTTTTCACGCCCAATGGCCCCGATACCTGGACCGATAGCGGCCAACGCCTCGATAATGTCCGCTTTTTTGCGCAAGGCCCCAGTTCGCACCCGATCCACTTCGAAATGCCCAAGATCCGGATGTGGGGTTTCGGGCTGCTGCCGCTGGGCTGGGCCAAATTTATCCGCTTGCCGGCAGCGAAGTTTGCCAACCACATTTGCGACGGCTTCAAGCATCCGGATTGCGCGCCATTCCGCCCGCTGGCCGAAAGGCTGTTTGACGGGGAAGAAAACGAAGCGGCGGAGCTCGATCGCCTGATTACCTTCTTCCGCAGGTTCAAGGCCGCCAGCCGGGTCGATGAAAAGCGCATTGTGGCGATTCACGCCGCAATCGTCGATCCGCAGCTGACCACCGTGCAGGAGCTGGTCGCGCGGGTCGCCGCCAGCCAGCGCACTGTCGAACGGCTGAGCCACAAGCATTTCGGCTTTTCGCCCAAGCTGCTGCTGCGCCGCCAGCGGTTCATGCGCAGCCTGGCGCAATTCATGGTTGATCCCTCGCTCAAATGGATCGGCGCGATGGACGGGCACTATCATGATCAGGCCCAGTTCGTGCGCGATTTTCACGAATTCATGGGCATGACCCCGCGTGAATATTCCAACCAGCCGCACCCGGTGCTCGAACGTTTCGTGCAGGAACGCAACAAGTTTGCCGGGGCCGCCGTCCAGACGCTTGACCGGCCCAGCGGCGTGGGCGGCAAGGCCGCCTGACTTTTCCTTGGAAATTGGCGCATGGCGAGGCTAAGGCCCGCTGCTCCAACCCAATTGTCAAAGTGGACGTTACCCAGTGGACTATGCAGCTACCCGTGAACAAGCGCTGGCGCGGATCGCCCAGGCGCAGGATTTGGGCACGCTGGAGTCTTTGCGGGTCGAATTTCTGGGCAAGCAGGGTTCAATCTCGGGCTTGCTCAAGACGCTGGGCGGGATGTCGGCCGAGGACCGGCTGGTCGTGGGCCCGCAAATCCAGGCCCTGCGTGAAGGCGTCAGCGATGCCCTGACCGCGCGCAAGGCAGCGCTGGAAAGCGCGGCGCTGGAAGCGCAGCTGGCCAATGAAACCCTCGACCTCACCCTGCCCGCGCCAGAAGCGCCGCGCGGCACAGTTCACCCGGTCAGCCAGGTGATGGACGAACTGGCGGAGATCTTCGCCGATCTGGGTTTCGCAGTCGCCACCGGACCAGAGATTGAGGACGACTGGCACAATTTCACCGCGCTCAACATCCCCGAAAGCCACCCGGCGCGGGCGATGCACGATACCTTTTACTTCCCTGACCAGATGGCCAGCGATGGCACACGGATGTTGCTGCGCACGCACACCAGCCCGGTGCAAATCCGCGCCATGCTGGCAGATGGCGCGCCGATCCGGATTATCGCTCCGGGCCGGGTCTATCGCAGCGATTCTGACGCCACCCATACCCCGATGTTCCATCAGGTCGAAGGGCTGGTGATCGACAGGGGCATTCACCTCGGCCACCTCAAATGGACGCTGGAGACCTTCCTCAAGGCCTTCTTCGAGCGCGAGGATATCGTGCTGCGGCTGCGCCCCAGCTACTTCCCCTTCACCGAGCCTTCGGTGGAGGTCGATGTCGGCTTTGCCCTCGTAAACGGCAAGCGCGTGCTGGGCGGCAGCGGCGATGCTCCCGGGCATGGCTGGATGGAGCTGCTGGGCAGCGGGATGGTCAACCGCAAGGTGATCGCCGCAGGGGGCCTCGATCCCGATGAGTGGCAGGGCTTTGCCTTCGGCGTCGGCGTCGATCGCCTCGCCATGCTCAAGTACGGAATGGATGACCTGCGCGCTTTCTTCGATGGCGATGTGCGCTGGCTGCAGCACTACGGCTTCTCGCCGCTCGACGTGCCGACACTGTCCGCCGGTGTGGGAGTGCGGCCATGAAGTTCTCGCTGACCTGGCTGGGGGACCACCTCGACACCGAAGCTTCGGTTGAGGAGATTTCCGCCAAGCTCAATGCCATTGGCCTGGAGGTTGAAGGGATCGAGAACCCGGCCGACAAGCTCGCCGGCTTCAAGGTTGCAAAGGTGCTCACCGCCGCGCCGCACCCCAATGCCGACAAGCTGCAGGTGCTGACCGTCGATGCCGGGACAAGCGAACCGCTGCAAGTTGTCTGCGGCGCGCCCAATGCCCGCGCCGGGATGGTCGGCGTGCTGGGGCTGGCCGGGGCCATCATTCCGGGCGGCGGCTTTGAGCTGAAGAAAAGCGCGATCCGCGGGGTCGAGAGCAACGGCATGATGTGCTCGGTGCGCGAGCTGGAGCTGGGCGACGAACACGACGGCATCATCGAACTGCCCCAAGACGCGCCGGTCGGCACGCCCTTCGCCGACTACCACGGCGCCGATCCGGTGTTCGACGTGGCGATCACCCCCAACCGCCCCGATTGCATGGGCGTCCACGGCATTGCCCGCGACCTTGCGGCGGCAGGCCTGGGCAAGCTGCGCCCGATCGCCGCACAGGCGGTTCCGGGCAGTTTCCCCTGCCCCATGCCGATCCGCACCGACGATCCCGAAGGCTGCCCGGCCTTCTATGGCCGCGTGATCCGTGGCGTGGAGAACCGCCCCAGCCCCAAGTGGCTGCAAGACCGGCTCAAGAGCGCGGGCCAGCGCCCGATCTCGGCGCTGGTCGACATCACCAACTACGTGATGCTGGCCTATGGCCGCCCGGCGCATGCCTATGACCTGGCGAAGCTCAGCGGTGCGATCTTTGCCCGCCGGGCCAAGGACGGCGAGACCTGCCTGGCGCTCAATGGCAAGGAGTACACGCTCACTTCCGACATGACCGTGATTGCCGACGATAACGGCGTCCATGACATCGCCGGGATCATGGGCGGCGAGCATTCGGGCTGCGCGGACGATACCACCGACGTGCTGCTCGAAGTCGCCTATTTCGATCCGGTGCGGATCGGCCAGACCGGCCGCGCGCTGAGCCTGACCAGCGATGCCCGCCAGCGGTTTGAGCGCGGGGTCGATCCCGCCTTCCTCGATGCCGGCCTGGCCTTGCTGACCGACCTGATCGTCGGCATCTGCGGCGGTGAGCCAAGCGAGCCGGTGTTTGCCGGTCAGCCGCCGGTTACGCCCAAGCTGGTCAAGTACGATCCCGCCATGGCCGAGCGGCTGGGCGGGGTCGCGATCCCCGAAGCCCAGCAGCGCGCAACGCTGTCCGCGCTTGGCTTCGCCAGCGATGCGGCCTGGAACGTGACCGTCCCAAGCTGGCGTCCCGACGTCGATGGCGCGCCCGACCTGGTCGAGGAAGTGGTCCGGATCCACGGGCTCGACAACGTGGCCTCCGCTCCCCTGCCCCGCGCCGATGGCGTGGCCCGGCCAACCGCCACGGCGGCCCAGAAGCTGGAGCGCAAGCTGCGCCGCGCCGCCGCCGCGCGCGGGATGAACGAGGCGGTGACCTGGTCGTTCCTGCCCGAGGCCGAAGCCGACCTGTTCGCCGAAGGGAATGGCGGCCTGTGGGTGCTGCAGAACCCGATCAGCGAGGACATGAAGGCGATGCGCCCCTCGCTGCTGCCGGGCCTGCTGTCCGCCGTGCAGCGCAATCTGGATCGCGGGGCGAGCGGCCTGCGCCTGTTCGAACTCGGTCGCCGTTATTTGCGCGGCCAGGCCGGGGCGAGCGACGAGCGCCTGACGCTGGGCCTGGTCCTCGCGGGTGAGAAAAACCCGCGCGGCTGGGCCAGCGGCAAGGCCAGCAGTTTCGACGCGTTCGATGCCAAGGCCGAAGCCATGGCGCTGCTGGCCGAGGCCGGTGCGCCGATTGAAAACCTGCAAGTCATGGGCCCTGATAACCTTGGGCCTGGGCCGCAGTTCCACCCCGGCCAGTCGGCCACCTTGCGGCTGGGCCCCAAGACTGTGCTGGCACGCTTTGGCATGCTGCACCCCGCGCTGCTCAAGGCGTTCGACATCGACGTGGCCGTGGCTGCGGTCGAGCTGTTCCTCGATGCGATCCCGGCCCGCAAGTCCGCCGACTTCGCCCGCCCGCACTACGCCCCGCCCCCGCTGCAGGCGGTCAAGCGCGACTTCGCCTTCCTGGTCGACGCTGCGCTTCCCGCCGGCGACCTGGTCCGCGCGATCAAGGGCTGCGACAAGGCCAATGTAGTCGCGGTGCGGCTGTTCGACGATTTCCGCGGGCAAGGCGTCCCCGAAGGCCAGAAGAGCCTGGCGGTCGAAGTGACCCTGCAACCGGGCGAGAAGAGCTATGACGAGGCCGAACTCAAGGCGATCAGCGAACGCGTAACTGGCGCTGCCGCCAAACTGGGCGCGGTGCTGCGGGGGTAGTTCCTCCCCCTTGGGGGAGGGGGACCACCGAAGGTGGTGGAGGGGTACGCGCAGGTGATCCCAACCTAGCGTTGCAACCCGGTTGCGCCCAGCCTCTAGGTCAGGACCACTCGCGCGTACCCCTCCACCATGCTTCGCATGGTCCCCCTCCCCGTTCCGGGGAGGATTAGAGTGTCCGCGAAAGGTTCAGCACTTTCGCGTACAAATCCGGCGCGGCTTCGCTGCGGACCAGCATGACCGCGTGGGTCAGGCGGACCCGGCGATCGGCGCCGCCTTTCGAGATCTTCGCCAGATGCTCAGCCACTTGGCCTGCCGTCACGCCATTGCGGCCCAGCGCGGCGGCGATCAGCAGCGAAGACAGATGATGCTGCCCAGGATCGGCATCGAGCCGCTTTTGGCGCCAATGGTTGTACCACCACAGCACACCGACAAAGAGCAGGATCAGGACCCCATAGGTGCCCATTCATTGGGCTCCTGTTTCAGCACAACACCCGTTCGTGTCGAGCGAAGTCGAGACACCGCGCCGGGCATCTCGACTTCGCTCGATGCGAACGGATGGTGGGATTAACCGCATTGCCCCCGGTGGAGCAGCTTGTGGTCGGCCAGCACCAAGGCCATCATCGCCTCGACCACCGGCACTCCGCGAATGCCGACGCAAGGATCGTGGCGGCCCTTGGTGCGGATTTCGGCGGCCTGGCCTTCGCGGTCGATGGTCTCAACTGGCGTGAGGATCGAACTGGTCGGCTTGAACGCAACGCGAACCTTGACCGGCTGGCCGGTGCTGATCCCGCCCGCGATCCCGCCGGCGTGGTTGGCGGTGAAGACCGGAATGCCGGGCCCGGGCCGCATCGGATCGGCGTTCTGTTCACCGCTGAGCCGCGCGGCAGCGAAACCGTCGCCGATCTCGACGCCCTTGACCGCATTGATCCCCATCATCGCTGCGGCGAGATCGGCATCGAGCTTGCCATAGATCGGCGCGCCCCAGCCGGCCGGAACACCCTGGGCCACACATTCGACCACCGCGCCAAGCGACGATCCGGCCAGCCGCGCCTCATCAACCAGCTTTTCCCAGCGCGCCGCCGCGACCGGATCGGGGCAGAAGAACGGGTTATTGCCGATCTGGTTGGCATCAAAGTTGGCCGATTCGATTCCATCGCCGCCGATCTCGCTGACCCAGGCCAGCACCGCCACTTCGGGGATCACCAGCCGCGCCACCGCGCCCGCCGCAACCCGTGCGGCGGTTTCGCGGGCGCTCGAACGGCCCCCGCCGCGATAGTCGCGAAAACCGTACTTGGCGTCATAGGCATAGTCGGCATGGCCGGGGCGATAGGCCTTGGCCACCTCGGAATAGTCCTTGCTGCGCTGATCGACATTCTCGATCATCAGCGAAATCGGGGTGCCGGTGGTCTTGCCTTCGAACACGCCCGAAAGGATCCGCACTGCATCGGGCTCTTGCCGCTGGGTAGTAAACTTCGACTGCCCCGGCCGCCGCGCATCGAGGTAGGGCTGGATCTTGTATTCGCTGAGCTCCAGCCCCGGCGGGCAGCCATCGACGACGGCGCCCAAAGCCGGCCCGTGGCTTTCGCCCCAGGTGGTGAAACGCAGCAGACGGCCAAAGGTGTTGATGCTCATGCGGCCCTTTTGGGCTCGGCAGGGAATTCCACGTGATGCGCCAACAGTGACTCTACTGGAACGTCCTCATCGATGGTCGGCCAGTGAATTCCGCTGGGTGAAAGGAACAAGTCGAGCCGCGCTTGCGCTGACGCACCCAGCAAGCGCGGATACCATGCCAGCGGCACGCCCACGGTCCGGCCATCTGCCAACGAGACCCAAAGGTTGTCATCGTCGAACCGGACCGCGACGGGTTCAGGCAAAAAACTCATTCCAAGCCTCTTCGATCTCGTTTCGGTGTTCGACCACAAGTTGCAAAACGCGCCGTTGTTCGCGCGGGCTGAGGCCGCGGTTATAGGCGAAATGGACTTCGGGCCAAAGCCATAGTTTTGCGTCGGCACCGGCCTTGGCTACATGGACATGCATCGGTTCACGCGGGTGGCCTTCCCACGAATAAAAATGAAAGCGCCAACCTTCGATCTGGAAAACAACCGGCATGCGCCCTGCATTTGCGCACTGTGCTGGATTTGTCCATCGCCCTGACATAGATGACGCCCATGTTCCTGGTCGTCTTCCGCAACCGCAAGCGCGCCGATCTGGACGCTGCCGCCTATTCCGCCGATGCGAACCGGATGGAAGAAATGGCCCGCGCCCAACCCGGCTTCCTCTCGTTCAAGAGCTATACCAGCGAGGATGGCGAAGTGATCGCACTCGGCGAATGGGCCGATGCCGAGGCCGCCCGCGCCTGGGGCAGCCAGCCGGACCATTCGGTCGTCCAGGCCAAGGGCCGCGCGGACTATTACGAGAGCTACACGCTCTATACCTGCGACAATCCCCGCACCCACCGTTTCGAAAGTCCCGACGCGTGAGCATCACTCTTTACGGCATTTCCAACTGCGACACGGTCAAGAAAGCCCGGACCTGGCTCGATGCACAGGGCCTCGCCTACACCTTCCATGACTACAAGAAGGCCGGCGCCGATCCCGCGAAGCTGACTGAATGGTGCCAGGCCGCAGGCTGGGAAAAAGTGCTCAACCGCGCCGGAACAACTTTCAAGAAACTGCCCGATGCCGACAAGGACGGGCTGGACCAGGCCAAGGCGGTGACGCTGATGGCGGCCCAGCCCAGCTGCATCAAGCGCCCCGTGGTCGAGCATCCCGGCGGCTTGCTGGTTGGCTTCAAACCCGACGAGTGGTCCAAGGCCCTGTGATCCAGATGGTCCTCGACTATTGCCGGGCGCATTGGGTGGAGCTGACCGGCGCGGTGTTGGGTCTGATCCAGATCTGGCTGCTGGTGCGCCGCTCGATCTGGAACTTCCCGCTCGCAATGGCCTCGGTCAGCCTGATCGCGATGACGCTGTTTGAAGAGCGGCTTTATTCCGAGGCCGGGCTTCAGCTCTTCTTCTTCGTGATCAATGCGGTCGGCTGGTTTCAGTGGCGCGCGGCACGGGATGCCAGCCGCCGTGTCCCGGTCGGCTGGATGACCGGTCCCCAGCGCCTGACCTGGTTGGGAATCACCGTGCTGCTCAGTGTCTCGCTGGGCTGGCTGATGCACCGCTTCACCAATGCCGCGCTGCCTTTCGCGGATTCGGCAGTAGCGGGTGCCAGCATCGCGGCGCAATTGCTGCTCAATATGCGCCGGATCGAAAACTGGGTACTGTGGGTGGTGATCGACGTGGCCTCGATTGTGCTCTTTTATGCCCGCGACCTGTATTTCCTGCTGGCGCTCTATCTCGCCTTTCTGGTCATCTCGGTTATTGGGCTCAGGCAATGGATTTCAGCCGAAAGGCGCGAAACCGCGGCATGATCACGGTCTGCTTCCACGGTGCAGAAAGCACCGGCAAGTCGGTACTGGCGGACAAATTGAGCCGCGAGCTGGGCGCGACCTGGGTGCCCGAATATGGCCGGACCTATTGCGAGGAACGCGGCACCGATCTGGCCATGGCTGATCTGCTGGCGATTGCCGAAGGGCAGGCTGCGGCGGTTGAGGTGGCCATGGCCGGCAATCCGCGATTGCTGATCCTCGACACCGACCAGCTGATGACCGCGGCCTGGGCGGAAATGCTGTTCGGCGAAGTGCCAGCTGCGCTGCTGAACTACCCCAAGGCCGACTTCTACCTGCTGTTTGCGCCCGATGTGCCGTGGATCGATGATGGCACGCGCTTCTTTGGCAAGGGGCCCTTGCGCAGCCGCTTCGCCGCGCTGGCCGAGCACATGCTGGTGCGCGCGGGCGTGCCTTATCGCAAGATCGGCGGCGATTGGGCCGAGCGTGAGCAGGCGGTGCGAGCCGTACTGGCTCCACATCTGCTTGGGATAGGGCAGGCCAAGACTTGACCTAGGCCGCATTTAAGCGTTCGCTAAGCGCAGTTCGGCTAGGAGGCAGCGATGGATTTCGTCAAGGCCCTGATCCCCGGTTCGATCCTGACCTTTGTGGTCTGCGCGATTATCGGCAAAGGCGGCTCGCGCGGCGGGTGGCTGATGATCGAGCGACTCTCGATCGACGGGCACCAGTTCTACTGGTCCTGGGTGCTCTTCGTGATTGCAACCGGCCTGGCCTGGATCCTCTTCGCGATCACACCGAAGTAGATACCGTCACGATGTAATTGAGCGCCATGTCGTCCGACAGGTGCAAGCCCTTCAGCGGCGACCAGGCGATGCCTTTGGGCTGGCCCATTGTCATTCCGGCAGCGGTCAGCAATTCGCGCAACTCGTCCGGTGTGACAAAATCATCCCAGTGATGCGTGCCGCGCGGGACCATGCCGAGCCGTTCCGCCCCTTCGACCAGCAGCAGTTTCGAAGCCGCGGTGCGGTTGGGGGTGGACAGGATCATCAGCCCGCCCGGCACCAGAGCGGCCGTCAGCGCGGCGAGGAAGGCGGCCTTGTCGGCCACGTGTTCGATCACTTCCAGCGAAGTGACGAGATCGAATCCCTTCAGGCCCAGCTCAGCCACATCGCCGCAGCGATAGTCGATTGTCAGGCCCGAACCCGCGGCATGCGCGCTGGCGGCGGCAACGTTTTCTTGGGCGGCATCAACCCCGGTTACCGCCGCCCCCAGCCGGGCCAGCGGCTCGC
>JAGXTB010000229.1 GCA_018334165.1 Sphingomonadales bacterium
CGGTTGGGTCAGGAAGCCCCTCGGACAGCGTCGCGTTGCTGGTCCGGGCAACCAGCCCGGCCTGCGCAACGCTCCTTGCCGAGAAGCTTCCTGACCCAATCACGGCGATGCAACCTGACGTCACCTGGCTCTAAATTCACCTGTGGAGAAGCCCGCCGCGCGGCAGGCCGATCCTTCTGCGCCGGGGCGATCCCGGCTAGTTTCAACGACTCGAACAACAAGGACCTGTGAGGAACCATGACCGCACTTCGCCCCCGCCGCATGCTGCTGGCTTTCGCCGCCGTCCCGCTCGTCCTGGGCCTCGCCGCCTGCAAGGAGGAAGCGACCTCGGACACCGCACCCAAGGGGGCGGCCATCGCCAAGATCGCACCGCCCGCCGGGCAGAACTGGGCCGATACCTATTCGGTCACGCCCGAAGGCGGTTACCTGATGGGCAACCCCCAGGCCCCGATCAAGCTAGTCGAGTACGCCGCGCTGAGCTGTTCTCACTGCGCCAATTTCTCGGAAAAGAGCGCCGCCGAACTGCACGGCAATTTTGTCGCCAGCGGCCGGGTCAGCCTGGAAGTGCGATTCTTCATAATCAACGCGCTGGATGTGCCCGCCACCCTGCTCGCCACTTGCAGCGCGCCCGAAGCCGCGCTGCCGCTGGCCAAGCAGTTCTGGACCTGGCAGGGCGAGATGTTCAAAAACCTCAAGACCAACGGCGCGATGATGGAGGCTGCCAGCCAGTTGCCGGTCAACCAGCGTTTTGCCGCAATTGCCAAGGCAGGCGGCATGGACGCCTTCTTCGCCTCACGCGGCGTGGCGGTCGATCAAGGCAATGCTTGCCTGGCCAATACTGCCAAGGCGACCCAGCTGGTCGAAGCTACCAGCAAGGCCGGCAAGGATTACGGCATCACCGGTACGCCAACCTTCCTTCTCAATGGCACGAAAATCGACGCCAATACGTGGGAAGGCGTCAGGACCGTGCTCGAACAGGCCGGCGCCCGCTGAGCCACTGAGCAGAGGACCGGCAGATCACCGCCATGCGCATCAAACGGCTCAAGCTGACTGGCTTCAAAAGCTTCGTCGAGCCGGCTGAACTGCGCATCGAACCGGGGCTGACCGGGGTGGTCGGCCCCAACGGCTGCGGCAAGAGCAACCTGCTGGAGGCGATCCGCTGGGTGATGGGCGAAAGCTCACCCAAGTCGATGCGCGGCGGCGGGATGGAAGACGTGATCTTCGCCGGCACCCAGCAGCGCCCGGCGCGCGACTTTGCCGAAGTCGTGCTGATGGCCGATGCTCCTGGAATCAATGGGAGCGACAATGACAGCGAGATGGAAGTTGTCCGCCGGATCGAACGCGGCGCGGGCAGCGCCTACCGGGTCAATGGCCGCGATGTGCGGGCCAAGGACGTCTCGCTGATCTTCGCCGATGCCGCCACCGGCGCGCACTCGCCCGCGCTGGTCAGCCAGGGCAAGATCGCAGCCGTAATCGCCGCCAAGCCGGCCGAACGCCGGATGATGCTGGAAGAGGCGGCGGGAATTGCGGGCCTGCATGTGCGGCGCAAGGATGCCGAGCAGAAGCTGCGCGCGACCGAGGCAAACCTCGCCCGGCTCGAAGACCTGATGGGCCAGCTCGACGCCCAGATCGGCACCCTGCGCCGCCAGGCCCGCGCCGCCGAACGCTACAAGGCGCTGTCGGACAAGATCCGCCTCGCCGAAGCGCGGCTGGTCTTTGCCCGCTGGCGCGATGCCGCTGCCGCCGCCGAAGCGGCGCGTGCCGAGGCATCCGGAGCTGAGGCCCGGGTAGCCGAAGCCCAGGCCGCGATGAAGGCCGCGCAGGAGGCCCAGCACCAGGCCGCCGAAGCGCTGGCCGAAGCCCGCGACGAACTGGCCGACCGCCGCGACGACGCAACAGCCCACGGCCACCGCATGGCCCAGCTGACCAGCCAGCTCGAAGCCGCCGAGGAACGCCTGAAAGACCTCGATCGCCAGCACCAGCGGCTGGAAGAAGACCGCGGCGATGCCGACCGGCTGACCAAGGATGCTGCCGCTGCGCTGGCCAAGCTGGAGCGCGATCTGGCCGATGGCGAAGAGGCCCTCGAAGCCGACGAACGCCGTCGGCCACTGGTGGCCGCCGCGCTCGACGATGCCGACCGCAATCTGCGCACAGCCGAACTGGCGCTGGCCAAGGCAACCGCCGACCAGGCCGGGGTCGAGGCCGAATGGCGCGTCGCCGATGCCGAGCTATCAGCGACCGAACAGCGGCTGGCCCGGCTGGCGGGTGAACTGCGCCGTCAGGGCGATCTGCGCGCCGCGCTGGAGCGCCAAGGCGATCCGCTCGCCGCTCTGGCCGAGGCCGAACAAGCCCGCGATGCCGCCGCCAAGGCCTTGGCCGATGCCCGTGTCGCGCTTGAGGTGCAGCAGGCGCGCAAGACCGAACTCCAGACCGCCCGCGACAGTGCCGGTTCCGCGCTTGCCACTGCGCGGGCCGAGCTGGCCGGGATCGAACGCGAATTCCAGGCACTCAGCCGCGACCGTGAGGCCCGTGCCAAGCAGGCCAGCGGCAAGCACGGCCTTCCCGTCGCGCTCGACGCCGTGCGCGCCGCGCCCGGCTACGAACGCGCCCTCGCCGCCGTTCTCGGCCGCGATGCCAAGGCTCCGCTGGGCCCGGCGCAGCAGGGCGATGGCCGGTTCTGGACCGGGGCCGATGCCCCCGGCGCGGTCAAGGACAGCCTTGCCGCGCATGTCACCCAGTGTCCCGCCGAGCTGAAGGCCCGGCTCGCGCTGGTCCACGTCGCCGAGTGCGACGATGACCGCGCGCTGGCTCCGGGCGAATGGCTGGTCACCAAGGCCGGGCGGATCCGCCGCTGGGATGGCTTCGTGACGCAAGGCGAAGGCGCCGCCGAAGCCGCTCGGCTGGAGGCGGAGAACCGCTTCACCGTGCTGGAAGGCGAACTCCCCGGCAAACAGGCGCTGGTCGCTGAGGCCGAGGCTGCGGCCAATGCGGTCCAGTCCGAACTGTCCGAGCTGCAGACCGTCCTGATCGCCTCCGAACGCGCTGTGGCGCAGGCCTCTGAGGCCGAACGCGCTGCCTTGCGCGCGGTCGATCAGGCTGAGGCCGCCAAGGCCCGGCTCGACCAGCGCCGCGCCGAACTGACCGAAGCCGCCGGAGACCTGGCCG
>JAGXTB010000230.1 GCA_018334165.1 Sphingomonadales bacterium
GCGTCCATGCTGGCGTCGAGCCCCCATCCCCGACCCTTCCCCGCCGGGGAAGGGGGAAGTGAGTCAGCAACATCGCTGATTAAGGGCTATTCCGAACTCCGCAGCCTCGCCCGGGTCCGCGAATAGGCCACCATCCCCACCGGCAGCAGTGTCAGATAGACCGCGCTGATCCCGATCAGGGTCCACCAGGGTTCGGCGATCAGTCCGGCCGCGACCAGTCCAAAGACGAACAGCACTTCGATCCGCATGGATCTGCGCGGTTTGAGCTTGCCCCAGCTCATCGTGGCGACGTTGGAAATCATCAGCAGGCCCATGGCCAGCAGCCAGGCCGAAACCAGCCGCGGATCGCGCACCAGAGCTTGCAGCGCGGGATCGTCGGCGACCATCCACAGATAGATCGGCAGCAGGACCAGCCCGGCTCCGGCAGGCGCGGGCACCCCGGTGAAGAACCCGGCGGTCTTGCGCGGCTCATCCGGCAGGTCGATCCCGGCGTTGAACCGGGCGAGCCGCAACGCGCAGGCGATCGCATAGGCCAAGGCCGCGAACCAGCCGAGCCGGGGCAATTGCTCCAGCGACCACAGGAACAGGATCAGCGCCGGAGCAACCCCGAACGAGACATTGTCGGCCAAGCTGTCAAGCTCGGCCCCGAAGCGCGACTGCGCTTTCAGCAGCCGCGCGATCCGCCCGTCGATCCCGTCGAGCATGCCCGCCAGCACAATCGCCAGCACCGATTTCTCAAAATCGCCGGTGATCGCAAAGCGAATGCCGGTCAGCCCCGCACAGAGCGCCGCGGCGGTGATCGCATTGGGCACCATGGCCCGCAGCGTCAGCCCGCCGCGCCGGGGCTCGGCCTCGTTCACAGCCGCACGCCGTCGATCAGGGCGGCGCTGCCAATCTCTGCCAGCACGGTTTCGCCCGCGATCACGCGCTGGCCGATCAGCACTTTGGAATCGGTCCCGGCAGGCAAGTACACATCAACCCGGCTGCCGAAGCGGATCAGCCCGACCCGCTGTCCGGCCGCGACCATATCGCCCGGCTTGACGAAGGGCACGATTCGCCGCGCGATCAGTCCGGCGATCTGGGTAAAGCCGATCGCGCGGCCATCGCCGCGTTCGACCAGGATATGCTGGCGCTCATTCTCTTCGCTGGCCTTGTCGAGATCGGCGTTGAGGAACTTGCCGGGGATATAGACCACGCGCCGCACCGTGCCGCCAATCGGCGTGCGGTTGATGTGGACATCGAACACCGACATGAAGATCGAGATCCGCGTCACCGGCCCAGCCGGCAGGCCTGGCGCGCCGCTGCCATCATCCATCACCAGCTCGCGTGGCGGCTCCATCTGCTTGATCAGCGTGACCAGCCCGTCGGCGGGCGAGACCACCAGGTTGTCACCCTGCGGCGTCACCCGCTTGGGATCGCGGAAGAAAGCGGCGATGCATGGCACCAGCGCGGCGAAGGGCCAGGCAATCGTTTCCCAGGCCGCAAAGGCAAAGCCCAGGCTGATTACTGCCGCGATCAGCGCGAACTTGCGCCCTTCGGGGTGAATACTCGGCCAGGACCAGCTCGCCTCGCCCCTGCCCCGGTTATCGACCAGATCGCTACCCATTATGCTGCCTTTCGGACAAAAACTGTGCCGGCCGAATAGCCCGCGCCGAACGAGCAGATCACCCCGACATCGCCGGGCTTCAGGTCCTCGCTATGAAGATGAAACGCGATGATCGAACCCGCGCTGGAGGTGTTGCCGTAAGTATCGAGCACGGTCGGGCTCTCATCCTCGCTTGCCTCGTGACCCAGCACGCGCTGGGCGATCAAGCGGTTCATCCCCTGGTTGGCCTGGTGCAGCCACAGGCGGCGCAAGGCAGCCGGATCATAGCCGAGGTCGCCCGCGTGCTCGGAAATCATCGTTCCGACCATCGGCACAACTTCCTTGAACACCCTGCGGCCTTCCTGGACGAACAGCTTGTCGGGCGCGCCAATGCTTTCGGGATTGGCGCAGTTGAGGAAGCCGAAATTGTTGCGGATGTTGTTGGAGAACACGGTCTTGAGCCGGGTGCCGACGATATCCCAGTGATTGGCGGGGGCCATGTCCTTGGCCTCAACCAGCACCGCGGTGGCGACATCGCCGAAGATGAAGTGGCTGTCGCGGTTCTTCATGTTGTTGTGGCCGGTGCAAATCTCAGGCGAAACCACCAGCACCGAGCGGGCATTGCCGGCGCGAATGAAATCGGCCGCGGTCTGGATCCCGAAGGTGGCCGAGGAGCAGGCGACGTTCATGTCGAACGCAAAGCCCTCGATCCCCAGCGCCTGCTGGATCTCGATCGCCATGGCAGGGTACGGCCGCTGCATGTTCGACGCCGCGCAGAGCACCGCATCGACGTCTTTGGCATCGCGTCCGGCCCGCTTGAGTGCGTCCTCGCAGGCCCTGACGCCCATCTCGGCCATCACCGAGATCTCGTCATTGCTGCGCTCTTCCCAGCGCGGAACCATCACGTCGGGGTCGAGCAGCGATGCCTTGCTCATTACATAGCGCGACTTGATCCCGCTCGCTTTCTCGATGA
Source organism: Sphingomonadales bacterium (assembly GCA_018334165.1). Classification (GTDB taxonomy): domain Bacteria; phylum Pseudomonadota; class Alphaproteobacteria; order Sphingomonadales; family Sphingomonadaceae; genus Novosphingobium. The sequence goes on from JAGXTB010000230.1 coordinate 2,559, forward strand.
ATTCGACCGAGCTTGGGGCCAGTTCGGTGACTGTCCCGGCGGCGATTTCGGCGGCATGCTGGGCGTTGAAGCGCGCGACGTAGGCGTTGAAACTTTCGACCAGCTCTTCGTTGGAGATCGATTCGCTGGGGGTGAACAGCCCGGTGGCCGCAATAACGGGGATGATTTCGCTCATGGCGCGCCGTCCTACCGGTGCTGCGCGCCTGCCGCAAGCGGTTCGCCATTGACAGCACGCCTTTGCTTCGCCAAATGCGCGCTTCCTCGGCCGGAGGCTCCCTTGGGAGCAACGAAATTCGGGGCAACCCGAACGCCGGCAAGCTGGTGTGGACAGGTGGCCGAGTGGTTAATGGCAGCAGACTGTAAATCTGCCCGCGAGAGCGTACGCTGGTTCGAATCCAGCCCTGTCCACCACCCAGCTTCTTCCTTAATAGCCCGTTCGTCCCGAGCGAAGTCGAGCACGCAACCCCTCGACTTCGCTCGGGGCGAACGGTGATGGGGTGGCCCATATCTTACTCTTTCGATATTGGCAGCCGATGCACAAAGGATTCTCAAGATGACCCGCCGCCCCGAAGACAAACCTACCCGTGCGCTGCGCGGCCGTGCGGGCCGGATGAAGGGCGGACGCGGATCAGGCCGGGCCAGCACCGGCGCGGTCCGGCTGTGGGGCCGCCACGCGGTCGAGGCCGCGCTGCTCAACCCCGAACGCCGCCACCGCAAGCTG
>JAGXTB010000231.1 GCA_018334165.1 Sphingomonadales bacterium
GGCTGGCGGGATTCCTGGATTGGCTCGAGGCGAGCTGGCAGGCGGGCGGCGAGGGCGGCCTGAGCCGCACCGCCGCCTTGCTCGCCAAGTCGCGAGCGATGCCCGGCGGCGCGGCGCTGGGGCTGATCCCTTCGCACCAGAACTGGCACCGCCCGGACTGGCTGGAACGGCTCAAGGGCAAGGGCGGCAAGCTGGTGCTGTTCCTCCACGATACGATTCCCGTCGATCACCCCGAATATGCCCGCACCGGCGGGGCCATGCGCCATGCCCAGCGGCTGGACAATGCGTTGGGGCAGGCCGACGCACTGGTGGTCAATTCGGCGGCGACCGGCGCGGCGCTGGCGCGTTATGCTGCTCCCGTCGCAGTGCGGCCAAAGGTGCTGGTCGCCCCGATTGGCACCTTGCAGCCCGCCGCACCCGATCCGGCCTTCGCCTTGCCTCCGCAGCCCTATTTCGTCTGCCTCGGCACGATCGAGCCGCGCAAGAACCACTTGCTGCTGCTCCACACCTGGCGGGCCATGGCCGAGCGGCATGGCGATGCCGTCCCGCGGCTGGTGATTGTCGGACGGCGCGGCTGGGAGAACGAGCAGATCCTCGACCTGCTCGACCGCAATCCGGCGGTGCTGGCGCATGTGACCGAATACAACGCGTTGGGTGATGGCGCGCTGGCGAGCTTGCTGGGCGGGGCTGCAGCGCTGCTGATGCCCAGCTTTGCTGAGGGCTTTGGTATGCCGGTCAATGAGGCGCTGGCGCAAGGGGTGCTGGTGATCGCGTCCGACCTGCCAGTGTTCCGCGAGACCGCCGGGGAAATCCCGCTCACCCTCGATCCACTTGACGGGCCAGGCTGGGAACGCGCAGTGCTGGCCTATGCCCGGCCGGATTCGCCCGAACGTCAGGCCCAGCTCGCCCGCCTCACAGGCTGGCAGGCACCTGGCTGGCCTGCGCATTTCGCGTTGGTGGATGCCATGCTGAGCGAGCTTGGCGGATGAGCCAGTCGATCGCCAGCGGACTCAAGACCCAGGGCAACGTGGTTGGCGCGCTGATCCTGCGCGAGCTGCACACCCGCTTTGGCCGCGCGAATATCGGCTTCCTGTGGATCTTTGGCGAGCCGCTGCTGCTGGCCGTGGCGGTGGGGGCCTTGCATTCGGCGCAGCACTTGCCGCTGACCGGCAGCGCCAAATCGGTGCCGTTTGCGCTGGCAGGCTATGCGCTGTTCATCATGCTGCGCTCGATGGTCTCGCGCGCCGAGACTTTGCTGGAGGCCAACCGCCCGCTGCTCAACCACCGGCACGTCACGCTGTTCGATATGCTGCTGGCGCGCGCGCTGCTCGAACTGGGCAGCACGGTGGCGGTGCTGGCCTTGCTGCTGCCGGTGGCCTGGCTGGCGGGCTATGCCGATTGGCCCGCCAATCCGGTCATGGTGCTGGGCGCGACCGTGCTGCTCGGCTGGTTCTCCTTTGCCCTGTCGATGCTGGTCATGGCGGGATCGCATCAAAGCCCGCTGATCGGGCGGCTGGTGCATCCTTTGCTGTACCTGTCGATGCCGTTGTCCGGCGCGTTTTTCGCGATGCAGTGGTTCTCGCCCGGCTTGCAGGAAATCTTGAGCTGGGTGCCAACCGTGCCGATGTTCGAGCTGATGCGGGTGGGGCTGTTTGCAGACTATCCGGAGGACCATGCGGGCCTTGCCTATCCGCTCGCCTGCACCGCGCTGCTGACCCTGCTGGGCCTCGCCGCCTTGCGCGCGGTGCGGCCGCGGATCGAGATCAATTGACCTTGGCCATGCAACAGGACTAGCCGGGAACGATGGACATGCAGGTCAGCGAAGTGGAAGCGCAGGAAGAGCCGAAGGCGCAATTGCGCCTGTCGCGGCGCGCTGCCTTTGGCCTGCTGGTGCTGCTGCCGACGCTGCTGGTGCTGCTCTACACGCTGCTGCTGGCCAGCCCGCAGTATGATTCCCACGCGGCCTATATGATCCGCGGGACCGAGCGCAAGAACCCCGAGGGCGGGCTGCTCGCCAGCCTGGTGACACAAGGCGCGAGCGCGCCGGCCCAAGGCGAGTCCATGGCGGTGCGCGATTTCATGCGCAGCGCCGATGCCATCGCCGCGCTGAAGGCAAAGGGGATCGACCTGGCCGCGCACTATACCGACAGTGGGTCTGATTGGTTTGCGCGCCTTACACCTGCGCAGCCCCGGGCCGAGGAACTGCTCGAATTCTATCAGGACAAGGTCCAGGTCGATTTCGACGAACAGTCGGGCATGACCAAGATCAGGGTTCGCGCCTTTGCTCCGGCGGAAGCCCAGCGGACCGCGCTGGTGCTGATCGCGCTGGGCGAGGAGCGGGTCAATACCTTCAACCAGCGCGCGGTTGCGGCGGCCCAGCAGGATGCCCAGGCCAACCTCGCCAGCGCCGAAGCGGAGATCGCCGCGATCCAGGGCAAGCTCACCGCGTTCCGCGACCTGACCCGCGATATCGATCCGGCCAGTTCGGGTGAAGGCACGCTGGCCCAGCTGGAAAAGGCCGAGGCCCAGTTGATCGCCCAGCGGGCCGAGCTGACCGGCATGCGCGCCAGCCTGTCGGGATCGAGCCCGCTGGTGATCGCCGCGCAGGCCCGCGTCGCCACACTGGAACGCACGGTCGGCGCGCTGCGCAGCCGCCTGACCGGCGGGGCCAATGCCGTCAACAAACGCCTGGCGGCTTATGAGGAACTCAAGTTCAAGCAGGAGCTGGCGGCCAAACGCTATGACGATGCCCGCGAACGGCTGAGCCGCGCCAACGATCAGGCCGCGCGCGAGCGGTTGTTTCTGGTTCCGGTGGTGTCAGCCAATCTGCCCGACAAACCAGCCTGGCCGCGGCCGTTCAGCCTGACGCTGGCGGTGTTCCTGGGGCTGGCGACCGCCTTCGCGATTGGCTGGCTGCTGCTGGCGGGCCTGCGCGAGCATATGGCGGATTAGGGCACTTCCCGACCATTCTGGGTCATCGTGATTGGGCCAGGAAGGCCGCTGGCGAGGCGCGGCGCGTGGCAGGGGCTGGTTGCCCCTGCAAGAGCCGCAACGCTGCCAGCGGCCTTCCTGGCCCAACCCCTTCGGGGCGGGTCTATTATGGCCCACTGCCGCGTCAGAATGTCTTGAAATATCGACATATTCCTGCGCCATTCTTCCTTGCATTGAACCATAATAGACTCCGTCACGATGACCCAGAATGGTCGGGAAGTGCCCTAGTGTCAGCCAAAAGATGGTTGGAGCACAAAAGCCCTTCCCCGTTGGGGAAGGGTTGGGATGGGGGTTCCACGCTGGCGTCGAGCCCCCACCCCAACCCCTCCCCGCCGGGAAGGGGCTCAGCAGGGATTGCGGAATGGGCTCTAAACCGCCGCAAAATGCCGGTCGATCGCCTCGTCGATCGTTGCGAACAGGTCCGCCCGCCCATCGCCGACCACTGCCCCCGCCGTGCAGTATTGCCGCAGCGTCCACGGATCGTGTGAGACCATCACCAGGGTCCCACTTTCCCGCCGGGCCATCAGTGCATCCTCGCAGCGCTGGCGGAACCTTGCGTCGCCCGCCGCGGTGATCTCGTCCACCAGGTAGCAATCGAAATCGACCGCCAGCGAGGCCGCAAAGGCCAGCCGCGCCATCATGCCTGAGGAATAGGTCCGGATCGGCATGGCCAGGTATGATCCGAGCTCGGCAAACTGATCGACGAAGTCCAGCGTCTCCTTGATCGGGCGGTCATAGATCCGGGCGATGAAGCGGACATTGTCGGCACCGGTCAGGCTCGATTGAAAGGCGCTGGCATAGCCGATCGGCCAGGACACGCTGCCGCTGCGGGTGACCGTGCCGCTGCTGGGCTGCTCGATCCCGGCGATCAGCTTGAGCAGGGTCGATTTGCCCGCGCCGTTGTGCCCGCAGATCCCCAGCGCATCGCCGCGCTCCAGATGCAGCCAGACGCCGTCCAGCACCGTGTGGGTGCCCGACCGGGTGCGGAACCGCTTGCTGACATTTTCGAACCGGATCACACGCTTGTCCCTCGCGTTGCCAATATGGGGGCACGCGGCTAGACATGCAAACCGTTCTCCCAAAGGTGATTGCTTGGCCCCCCCCAGCCGGATCATGATTGATGGCTTCAACCTGGCCTTGCCGCGCGGCACGGGGGTGGCGACCTATGGCTATAACCTGGCGCGGGCAGTGGAGGGGATGGGCTCGAAAGTCGATGGGCTCTACGGTCTGCGCACGCCGTTCAACCCCAAGCTGCGCGAGTTCGGGTTTTACGAGGCGCTGGGCGGAGACAGATCGCACAGGGACCGGTTCTGGCAATTGAAGCCCTTGCGCGAAGCCGCGCTGCTGGTCCGAGCGAAGCAGGCCCGGCAGCTTCCCGCACCGGGGCACGGCCAGGTTGAGGTCGCCCAGTTCGCGCACCGCCTTCCCAGTTTCGACCGGCTGTTCACCTCGCCCGACCTGTTCGAAATGGCTGAGCGTCATTTCAAACGCTATGGCCGGTTCATGCATGTTCGGGTGCCCGATCCGCCCGAAATCATGCACTGGACCTACCCGCTGCCGATCGTGCTTGATGGTGCCAAGAACATCTACACGCTGCACGATCTGGTGCCGCTGCGGCTGCCCTTTGCCAGCCTCGACAACAAGCGCATTTATCACAAGCTGGTTGGCCAGTGCATCCGCACGGGCGATCACATCTGCACCGTATCCGAAGCCAGCCGTGCCGATATTGTGCGGATGTTCGATGTGGACCCGAACAAGGTTTCCAACACCTATCAGGCGGTTGAGCTTTCCAAAGCGATGCTGGAAACGGACGAGGCAGAGGCCGAGCAATCGTTGGGCGCACTGTTTAACCTGCCTTACAAAGGCTACTTCCTGTTCTTTGGCGCAATCGAGCCCAAGAAGAACGTGGGCCGCCTGATCGAAGCCTTTGTTGGGCTGACGACCGTGACGCCGCTGGTGATTGCCGGGACGCGGGCCTGGGGCAGCGATGCCGAACTGCGGTTGCTGCAAAAGGACGAACTTCAGCCGCTGAAGGCGACGTTCAGGAACATCCGCCGGATCGATTACCTGCCGCGCGGCCTGTTGATGCGGCTGGTGCGCGGGGCCAAGGCGGTGGTGTTCCCTTCGCTTTACGAAGGCTTTGGCCTGCCCGCGCTGGAGGCGATGATGCTCGGCACTCCGGTGCTCACCGCCAACTGCGGTTCGCTGCCCGAAGTGGTCGGTGACGCGGCGCTGAAGGTCGATCCCTATGATGTCGGTGCGATTGCTGCCGGGCTGCGCGCGCTGGACCAGGATGCCGACCTGCGCGCCCGGCTTTCCGCAGCGGGCGTGAAACAGGCGGCGAAATACGATATGCTGGCATACCAGAATCGCCTGGCTGCGATGTATGACAAGGTGCTTGGCCGATGACCGCCGCGTTCAGGATTGCGACGATGGCCTTGGTGCTGGCGCTTGGCGGCTGTGCCGGGCTGCCGAGTTCCGCGCCGACCGCATCGCAGGTAGTGGGGCCGGCCAAGGCCGATAACATCGCGGTGATCGACATTGCCCCCGCGACGCCATCGGGCCTGGCCGCGCGGCAGAAAGAGCTGCCGGCCTGGACGATCCCCGATGGCGCATCGACCGCCGGGGTGATCCTGCCGGGCGACGTGCTGACGATTTCGGTCTTTGAGGTTGGCTATTCGCTGTTCGGCACAAGCGATGGGCCAGCGGGCGAAGGCCGCAGCGGCAAAGGCAGCACGCGCACGTTTCCGCCGTTCAGGGTGCCCGAAACCGGGGTGATCGATTTCCCCTATGCCGGACAGATCCCGATCGCCGGGCTGACGCCGATGGCGGCGGCCGGGCGGATCGAGCGCGGCCTGCGCGGCAAATCGCAGTTCCCGCAAGTGGTCGCCGCGTTCGAACCCGGCCCGGGCCATACCATCATGATTGACGGCGAAGTGGCGCGCCCCGGCCGGGTGCCGCTGAGCGAAGCGGGCGAGCGCCTGCTCGATGTGGTCGCCTTGGCCGGCGGATCGAAAGCCCGGCCCGCCGATACCGTGGTCAAACTGACCCGCAGCGGCGAGCTCTCGGTGGCGCGGCTTGACGAGATCGGCGCGGCCGACCGCCGCAATGTGGTGCTGACGCCGGGCGATCATGTCGAGCTCAGCCGCGAAGTGCGTTCGATTACCGTGCTGGGTGCGGCGCGTTCGGTCGCCGAAATTGCTTTCGATCGCAGCGAACTGACGCTGGACCAGGCGCTGGCCCGCGCGGGCGGGCTGAACGACGACAAGGCCGATCCGACTGGCGTGTTCATCTTCCGGATCGAGCGCCGCGAAGAGGGCGGTGTCTGGACCGAAAAGCCGGTGATCTATCGGCTCAGCCTGCTCGATCCCGCGGGCTATTTCGCCGCCCAGAGGTTCCAGATGCGCGAACGCGACGTGATGCTGGTGGCCAATGCCAGGACCAACAACATCAAGAAATTCATCGAGATGGTCAATCAGCTCTCCACTCCGCTGGTCACCGCCACGGTTGTCAGCGGGATCTGACGGGTGACCGCGCGGCTGGAGGAGATCGCCTGCCTCGCCGGGATCGCGCCGTGGAAACGTGGGCGCGTTACCGCGATGCTTTCCGCCACCGAAAAGCTGCCCCACGCGCGCGATGCGGCGCAGGCGGTTGCGCTGGCGACGAAACGGGGCGGGGCAGTGGCCTGCTGGAATTCGCGCCAGCCCAGGGGACTGCCGGAGCTTGCCGCACAGGCAGGAGTGCCGGTCTGGTTTGTGGAGGACGGCTTTATCCGTTCGGCCGGCCTCGGCGCGGCGCTGGTCCAGCCGTGCTCGCTGGTGCTCGACAGCCGGGGCGCCCACTATGACAGCACCCGGCCCTCGGACCTTGAGGTGCTGCTGGAAGGTGGCGCTTTCACCCCCGCCCAGCTCGATCGCACCGCGCGGCTGATCGAACGGCTCTGCACGCGCAGGATCACCAAGTACAACTTGGCTGAGGCCGTGCCCGAATTGCCCCAGGACAAGCCCTTCGTGCTGGTGTTGGGCCAGGTTGACGATGACCTGTCAGTGCAACTGGGCGGCGCCGGGCAGAGCGTTGCGGGGATGATCGAGACGGTCCGGCACGAGGAAGCGGGGCGAACAATTGTGTTCAAGCCGCACCCCGATGTCAGCGCGGGCCTGCGCCGGGGAGTTGCCGCGCCAGAAGGTTGCATCGCGGTGCCCGATGCCGATCTGCTATGGCTGATCCAGCGGGCCGAGCGGGTCCATGTACTGACCTCGCTTGGCGGGTTCGAGGCACTGCTGCGCGGGCGTGAGGTGGTGGTCCATGGCCAGCCGTTCTATGCCGGCTGGGGGTTGACCCACGACCGAAACCCGCCGCTGCGCCGAACGCGCCGCCTCTCGCTCGAAGCCCTGGCTGCGGGCGCACTGATCGAATATCCGCTCTATTTCGACCCGGTCCAGGGCCAGCCTTGCCCGGTCGAGCAATTGCTCGACCGGATCGAGGCCGCACCCCCGACCCGCCCGCTTTCCACCGTGGCGCGGCTGCGTGGGCAGGCCGCTTTGCGGCTGGCCGGGCTGCGGCGCATTGCCCACATTGCGGGAACCTGATGGCCATGAACCAACACCCAATCTATGACATCTGGCGCGTGCTGAGCGAGCCGCGCGACCAGGCCGAGGCCGAGATTCGCGCGCTGTGCCAGACTGCCTATCTGGGCGATCACGAGGCGCTGTGCCGGGTACTGGGGCGCTACAAGATGTACGTCGATACCCGCGATGTCGGCATCGCCAGCCACCTGATGCTCGAAGGCTATTGGGAGATGTGGATCACGAGCGCGATGATGCGGATGGTCCGGCGCGGATCGGTAGTGGCCGACATTGGCGCGAACCTGGGCTATTTCACGCTGCTCTTGGCCGATCTGACCGGGGCCGAGGGCCGGGTGCTGGCCTTCGAGCCGCAGCCGAACCTGGCCCGGCTGCTGCGCAAGAGCATCGACGTCAACGGCTACACCGGGTTCACCGATCTGCACGCCATGGCGCTGGGCTCCGTAGCCGGTAACGCGGCGATCGAAGCCAGCATCGACCAGCCTGGCGGCGGCCGCACCGTGACAGATGGCATGGCCGAGGGCGCGGCCAGAGTCCCGCTTGGCCGGTTCGACACGATCCCCTGCGCGCTCGACGTCGAATTCATCAAGATGGACGTCGAAGGGTTTGAGCCCGAAGTGTGGAAAGGCATGACTGCGCGGCTGAACCGCCGCGACCTGCCGCTCACCCTCTTTATGGAATTCACCGTCGGACGCTTGCCCGATCCGGCCGGGTTCCTCGACGAAATCCTCAGCCACGGGTTCTCGCTGGCGATCGTCTCGCATTACGAAGGGGTGGTGCCGATCGGGCGCGAAGCGCTGCTGGATGGCCCGCAATTTGTGGATCACATGCTGGTCTTTGCCCGCGCGGCGGAGTAACGCCCTGCGCAATAGACAGGCCATTCGCCCGACAGGGCCTTCGGCTGGTCTGATCGTTGTTGCCTTGGCTTAAGGATGATGGTCGTACGACTGCAAGATGGATAGGGTCGCAGAGAGAAATTCCTTCGCCGCAGTGGCGCTGGACGAGGATATTGGCGCTTCGGTTGATGCAGGCACTGCCCTGCGCAGCCTGGTGGTGATCCCGTCGCGCCAAGGTTCGGTGCGTTTTCCTGGAAAGCCGCTGGCGCCGCTGACCTCGCGTCAGGGTATAACGCGCCCGCTGGTTGAGTGGACCTGGCGCGCGGCCTTGCGCGCGGCTGACCCTGCCGATGTGGTGGTGGCAACCGACAGCGCGCAGATCGCCGATGCGGTTGCGGCTTTTGGCGGGCAGGTCGTGATGACTTCGCCCGATGCGCTCAACGGCACCGAACGCTGCGCCGAGGCCTATGCCTTGCTGGGCCGCGAAGCCGATGTCGTGATCAACTGGCAGGGCGACAATCCACTGGTTCCGCCGAGCTACCTCGCCGCGTTGCTGGCATCGTTTGGCGATCCCAGGGTGCAGATGGTGACGCCGTTCGCTCGCTGCGATGCGGCCATGAGCGCACGGCTGCGCAGCGACTATGCCGAAGGGCGGATCGGCGGAACTTGCGTCACCGCGCGGCGCGATGGCACCGCGATTGCCTTCAGCAAGGCCCCGATCCCGCACGGCGCGCCGCGGCTCAATCTTCATATCGGGCTCTATGCCTATCGCCCCGAGGCCCTGGCGACCTATGCTGCGCTGCCGGTTTCGCAGCTGGAGCTGGACGAAGCGCTGGAGCAACTGCGGCTGCTCGACGCCGGGCTGCCGGTCCATCTGGCCGAAGTGGCATTGCCCCCAGGCGGACTGTGGGAAGTCAACAATCCCGAGGACGTGGCCTTGGTTGAGGCGCTGCTTTAGATCACCCCGCGCGCGGCAAGGTCCCCCAGCGCCGCTTCATCCAGCCCCAGCCGTTCGCCCAGCACTTCGGCATTGTGCTCGCCCGGCACGCGCGGGGCGGGGCGGCGGATCGCTGAGGGGGTGTCCGAAAGGCGCGGCATCGGGGCCTGCATCTTGACGCTGCCCAGCACCGGGTGCGGCACTTCGGCAATTGCCCCGCGCGCGGCGAAGTGCGGGTCGGCCAGCATGTCCTTGCCGGTATAGACCCGCCCCGCCGGGACCGAATGCGCAATCATCAGCACTTCCAGCTGGTCGATGGTCATGGTGCGGGTCCAGTCCGCGATCAAATCGTCCAGCTCCTGCTGGCGTGCGCCGCGCGCGATGTGGGTGGCATAGCGTGGGTCGCTGGCGAGGTCCGGCCGCCCCATTGCTTCGCACAGGCGGGCGAACACGGTGTCGCCATTGCCGCCGATCATGTATTCGCCGTCCTTGCAGGGATAGACGTTGCTGGGGGCGATGCCGGGCAGCACTGAGCCCGAGCGCTGCCGCACCAGCGCATTCGCATCGTATTCGGGCAGCACGCTTTCCATCACTTGCAGCACGGCTTCATAGAGCGCCGAATCGACGACCTGGCCCTTGCCGCTGGCCGCCCGTGCGTGCAGCGCCGCGAGCGCACCCATGCAGCCATAGGTCGCGGCGAGGGTATCGCCGATCGACACGCCCATGCGGGCCGGCGGGCGGTCCGGATCGCCGACGATCGCGCGCCAGCCGCCCATCGCCTCGCCAATCCCGCCGTACCCGGCGCGGGTGGAATAGGGGCCGGTCTGGCCATAGCCGCTCATCCGCACAATGATCAGCCGCGGGTTGATCGCGTGGAGCGCTTCCGGGCCCAGCCCCCATTTCTCGATCGTGCCGGGCTTGAAGTTCTCGATCATGATGTCGGCTTCGGCCAGCAGACGGCGGGCGAGCTCTTGCCCCTCGGCCACGCGCAGGTTGAGGCTGACCGAACGCTTGTTGCGCGCGATCACGTCCCACCAGACCTTGTGTGTCCCGTTGCCCCAGGTCCGCATCGGATCGCCGGCACCCGGCGGTTCGATCTTGACCACGTCGGCGCCCATGTCTCCCAGCAGCTGCCCGCAGAACGGCCCCGCGATCAGTTGTCCGAATTCGATCACCCTGATCCCGGCCAGCGCGCCAGTATTGCCGCTCATCCTTGCTCTCCGCTGGGGAAGGGGCCTGCGCGCGAGACGCTGGCAGGCAGCGCCTTGCCCATCACGCCCGAAAGCCACTGCGAAGCGGCGATCAGCTTGGCAAGATCGAGGCCCGTTTCAACCCCGGATCGCGCCAGCAGGTAAGCAACATCCTCGGTCCCGACATTGCCCGCCGCGCCCGGCGCAAAGGGGCAGCCGCCCAGCCCGCCGAGCGAGGCATCGACCGTTGCCGCCCCTGCCTCCACCGCGGCCCAGACATTGGCGAGGCCGGTATTGCGGGTGTCGTGGAAATGGACGCGGACGGGGAGTGGCGCGATGGCTGCTCGGACCGCCGCAACCAGGGCGGTGACTTCGGCAGGCACCGCCACCCCGATGGTATCGGCCAGCGCGATTTCGACCGGCCCGGCCTGCGCCAGCCTGCGCGCCATTTGCACCACATGCGCCGGATCGACCGCGCCTTCGAACGGGCACCCAAAGGCGGTGGCGATGGTCACTTGCGCCGAGCGTCCGGCGGCGCGGGCCAGGGCCACGATCCGTGCGGCTTCCTCCACCGATTGCGTAGAGGTCTGTCCCTGGTTGCGGATCCCGAAGCTGTCCGAGGCCACCGCCACCGCGCCCAGCTGGTCCACCCCGCAAGCCAAGGCGCGTTCGGCCCCGCGCAGGTTGAGCACCAGCCCGATGCGGGTCACGCCTTCCAGCTCGCCCAGTTCCTCGACCACCGCCTCGGCATCGGCCATCTGCGGCACTTTGCGCGGGTTGACGAAGCTCGCCACCTCGATCCGCCGCGCACCTGCCGCCACGCAGCGACGGATCAGCTCGACCTTGTTGGCGGTGGAGAGCAGCACGCTCTCATTCTGCAACCCGTCGCGCGGGCCGACTTCGACCAGTTCCACGGCGCGTGTCACTGCCGCGCGATCCAGTCGCGGACCAGCAGGCTTGCCTCGTTCAATTGCTGCGGCTGGCCGAAGTAATAGTGGTTGGCGCCCGCAACCACATGATGGTCGATGCTGCACTTGTCCGCCGCCGCCATCAGCCGCGCGGCGTGGCTGGGAGTGCAGGCGTCGTCGGCGCCGTTTTCGATCACCAGCAGCGGCGCGCTGATCCGCGCCGCGCACTTCAGGCCATCGCCGTTGGACAGGTCATAGGACCACTGCGACAGCCAGGAGCGCAAGGTGGTGAACCGCGCCAGCCCCACCGGCCCGTCGTTGACCACGAACGGATCGCCCAGCATGCAATGGTTCGGCGGGCGGTCGTTGGGATCGACCAAGGGATCGAGCCAGCGCGGATCGGCCATGGTGCCTTGCACGGTAAAGCAGCGTTCGTGATGTTCCAGCCCGGCGCGCTTCAGCGCCGCCAGTTCTTCCTGCGCCCAGGCGGTAATTCGCCGGTTGCGGGCGATCTGGCGCGCGCGGTATTCGGCCACGAAATCTGCGGAGTAGGGCGGCTTGGGCCCGTCGGGCGCGTAGAGGTTCCATTTGGGATTGCGCTCGAACGGGCGGTTTTCATCGTCGATCGAGGCGTCCAGCCACTCGGTCAGGGTCAGATTGCGCGAGAGGTGCGCGGCGAGCAGCAGCACGCCGTCCGCCGGGATGAACTGGGCCGCAGTCAGGTCATAGGGATCGCCCGCCGGGGTATGCGTCACCCGCGGGTCCTGCGCTTCGGCCTGGTAGAACAGGCTCTGTGCCCCGCCGCCCGACCAGCCGCCGAGGTAGACCCTGGCATAGCCCAGTTTCTCCTTGGCGTGGCGGATGCAGGCCCCGAAATCCATCACCGCGCGCTCCATGATCAGCGCCGTGTCGTTGCCCCGGTAGCGGGTGTTGCAATAGATCGTGTGCACCCCCATCCGCGCCAGATTGGACACCAGGGGCAGCCATGATCCCCCGCCAATCGGATGCGAAAAGATCACCACGCGGTCCGATGGCACGTCGGGCTTGAGGTGCACTGCCTCAACCACAACCTTGCCGATCTGCCCGGCATAGGTGTCCTTGAACGCGCTCTCCTCGTCATAGACGATCAGGTAGGGAATGCGCTGGAAAGTGCCGTCAGCCATGCTTTTGCTCCAGGAAGTCTTGGGCCAGTGCGATCGCCCCGGTGATCCCCGCCGCGTCGCCCAGGGCTGGCGCGACAATATAGCTCTCGAGGCCCGGATCGAGTTCAGGCGCGGAGAGGTATCCGCCGAGGCGGCGTTCAGTCTCACGCCGCAGGGCTTCGATCAGGCCCCGGCTCTTCATCACCCCGCCGCCAAACACCAGCCGGTCAGGCATGTGCAGCAGGATCAGGTTCACCGCCAGCTGGGCGATGTAGCCAGCGATCAACCCGGTCTTGGCCGGATCGTCCAGTTCGGACAGGCTCTGCCCCCAGCGCGCCTTGATTGCGGGCCCGGCGGCCATGCCTTCAAGGCAGGCCCCGTGGAAGGGGCAGTGTCCGGCAAAGCTGTCAGACGGATCGCGCACCACCGCGATATGCCCACTCTCATAGTGCGAAAAGCCGCGCAGGCTGCGCCCCTGGCTGACCACCCCGCTGCCGACTCCGGTCCCCACGGTGGTGTAAGCGAGTGTCGCGCAGCCTTGCCCCGCGCCATGCCGCCACTCGCCCAGCGCCGCGCCATTCACGTCGCTATCGACCACGATCGGCACGCCGAACCGCCCCAGCACATCATGATAACGCGCACCCTGCCAGCCGGGCTTGGACGTTGCCAGGATTGTGCCATAGGCAGGCGAGGCGGGATTGATATCGATTGGGCCAAAGCTCGCCACGCCGAAAGCTGCAATCGGGCCATGCGCCGCGCTGGCCTGATCGAAGAACTCGGCGAGGTCGGCAAAGCACTCGACTGGCGTGCGCGTCGCGATCCGCGTTTCGGCAAGTACTGTCCCATCGGCGCGCGCCAGCGCCAGGACAAATTTGGTCCCGCCGGCTTCGATTGCCCCGATCAGTCCTGCTGCCACCAGCCAAGCTCCCTTGTCGCGGACCCTTGCTGGCATGGCGCGAAATCCCGCGCAATGCATAGCAAGCTCAAATCTGCCCGAAGGCAAAAGTCGATCACGATTTCGACTGATTGGTGCGGTCGAGAAGACTCGAACTTCCACGGGCTTTCGCCCACAACGACCTCAACGTTGCGCGTCTACCA